>NZ_JBHIQF010000044.1:0-38904 GCF_042196445.1 Bartonella sp. AP11XZML | reverse complement strand
CCCTTAAAAACTCTTTGAAAAAAAATAAATTGGTACAAAACCTAGTGGCAAAATATACAAAACCCGCTGGCAAGCTACAATCGCCCTCTACGTTATAAGCGTGGTTGGTATGTCGATAAACGAGTGAAGAGAGGAAGAACAACGCTTCTTATAAAATCTTTCAAATACAAGAGATTCATAATATTGATGCAAATCTTAGAAGGCTGCTAGCAATATTTTGTTGCACTAAATTTTTAAGGGATGGCGGTCAGTGCTTATTGAATCGCAGAAGAAATACCATAGCCATCTTTGGTAATTGTATGCTTCCCGTCGGCTCCAACAGAACCAATTCCCACTGTAATCAAAATAAAGGCTAAGAGGGTTGTAATCGTAATAATTGTAGCTTTTTTAGCAGACATATTTTTCCTCCACGGATGCATCAATGACTGAATGCAAAGATGAATGGTGCATTATTTAAACTTTTATGAAAGCAGAATCACTTAAGGATCTATAAGTTCCTATTATTATCTCATAAAGCTAAAAAAACTCTATAATTCTTTAATATATTATAGTTCTATAGATATAATTTTTTCTTTTTGCTATATATTTTTCTTCATTTTCTCGATGACGATAGTGAGCATTGGCAAAATTTTTATGCGCATAAATTATAAACTTAAAAGATTATTTATCCGACAGACATTGGCTTTGAATGAAGAAATAAAGATAGAGGGGGCACAAGCTTCTTATCTTATGCATGTTTTGCGTATGAAAGAAGGAGCAGAAATTTTACTTTTTAATGGACAGGATGGTGAGTGGCTTGCTAAACTTATCACTGTTAAGAAAAAATTTGTTGTGGTTCAGCTTATCCATCAAGAAAGATTACAAACGACGCATTCCAATCTTATTTATTGCTTTGCTCCACTCAAAAATGCGCGGTTGGATTATATGGTGCAGAAAGCTGTTGAAATGGGGGTATCGATGTTGCAGCCTGTTATAACGCATCATACGCAGGTTACGCGTATCAATATGGCGCGTATGGAAGCCAATGTTATTGAAGCTTCTGAACAGTGTGGAATTTTATCTCTTCCTGAATGCGTATCGGCTCTATCATTAGCAGAACTTTTAGCACAGTGGGATGAGACACAGCCTTTATTCTTTTGTGATGAAGAGCATAAATCGCATAATCCATTACCTTCTTTTAAAAAGCGTGACGTTACAACACCTGGTATTCTTATTGGACCGGAAGGTGGCTTTAGTGAAGAAGAGCGGAGCTTTTTAAAAAAACATCCTTTTGTGGTTCCAATATCACTAGGTCCGCGTATTTTACGCGCTGACACTGCCGCTGTTGCTGCTTTGGCTCTTCTTAATGCTACCGTGGGGGATTGGGCAATGGATTGAGAAGTCTGTAAAATCATTCTAAACAATTTATTTAAGATGATGATACCAATTATAGGATACGGTAAGTTATGGTGCTTGATATAACTGATGAAAGTGAAATTTATGACTTAGATTCTTTGGTTAGCTATTTCCAAGGGGGGTATAAAGCAGAAGATGATTGGCGCATTGGTACAGAACATGAAAAATTTCCGTTTTATAGAGATGGTTTTCACCCTGTTCCTTATGAAGGAGAGAGGGGAATTCGAGCGCTTTTAGAGAGGATGCAAAGCGCTTTAGGATGGAAACCTATTTTAGATGAAGAGAATATTATTGGGCTCGTAGGATCAGTTGATCAGGGAGCCATTTCTTTGGAACCTGGGGGACAATTTGAATTATCTGGTGCACCATTAAAATCAGTAAGCCATACATATTACGAGTTGATGGAGCATTTAACTCTTCTCAAAAAAATTGCAGAACCATTAGGTATAGGTTTTCTAGGTCTTGGAGCTAGTCCAAAGTGGACTTTAGCTGAAACGCCGCGAATGCCTAAATCACGTTATCAGATTATGACTGATTATATGCCTAAAGTGGGGTATAATGGTCTTAATATGATGTATCGCACATCAACAGTTCAGGTTAATCTTGATTTTTCATCTGAAAGTGATATGCGGCGAAAAATGCAAGTATCCATGAAGCTACAGTCCATTGCAACGGCATTATTTGCAAGTTCACCTTTTACAGAAGGGCGCCCAAATGGCTTTTTGTCATGGCGTTCTGAAATTTGGCGTAATACGGATAATCAGAGGACAGGCGTTCTGCCCTTTGTATTTTCTGAGCGTTTTGGTTTTGCTGATTATGTTGAATGGGCCCTTGATGTTCCAATGTATTTTGTTGTGCGTGATGGTCGTTACTATGATTGTACACACATAACGTTTCGTCAGTTTATGAATGGAGCATTAAAAGGACAAGTTGCAAATTCAATTCCAAACATGGGAGATTGGATTAATCACTTATCAACGTTATTTCCTGAAGTCCGCTTAAAAAGATTTTTAGAAATGAGGGGAGCTGATTGTGGTTCTTGGAAGCGCATTTGTGCGTTGTCGGCTTTTTGGGTTGGGCTTCTTTATGATAGGGAAGCACTTAATGAGGCAGAGGCTTTGACAAAAGATTGGTGTTTTGAAGAAGTTTTAGAGTTGCGCCAACGTGTTCCTAAAGAAGGGTTAAGAACTCCTTTTCGTCAAACTATTCTTTTAGAGTTAGCACGTCAAGCTCTTGCTATTGCTCGTAAAGGCTTAAAAAATCGCAAACAGTATGATACGAATGGTTTTGATGAAACAAATTTTCTTAATCCTTTAGAAGAGGTCGTTGCAATGGGACAAACAGATGCTGAAAAATTTTTGTCCCATTACTATTCTATTTGGAATGAGTCTGTAGAACCTTTATTTTTAGAATGTGCCTATTAAATTTGAAGCAAAGATACTTCCTACTTTTTTTAAAATACATATCACCGTGGTGGTTCATTCACTCATTTGCTCTAGAGAGCATATCCTATCTTGCTTTTAACATTTCTCATAACGGAAAGGATACAATCCAAAAATTTCTTGGGGAGTGTGATTTTTATACCCAATAATATCACGATATTTCCGTAATCATAATGTTGTCCCTTTGTACAAAAGATAGTTCATAAGAGATAAAGCTTATTATCAAACATTTTTTATTCACTTGGCTAAGCCTACTTATGAATAGGTCTGAAAATAATATTTTTTACTTTTAAAAGGGATAAAAAATATAATTTGCGGTTAATAGTCAATTATTATAATTCAATATACGATGCTTATATGAAAGAGTATTTTATTATACAAAAATTACGATATCAATCTTTCAGTGCGCTAAAAAGACAGTAGAAAAAATACCGATAGATCTATGTATGTATAACTCAATTTTATTTTTATAAAAAAAAGAAATATATTATGTAAATAGATAGAAATAAAGATTATTATATATATAATGAATGTGTTAATTACATCATTAAATATTGATAAATAAAAAATATTATCTTCATAGAGTTATATGAAATTATAAGCTATTCATAGATAAGAAATAACTATTTGTATGCAAAGGGGTATTATATTAAAATACTATTATTCTTGATAAAGAGGCACGAGATAAAGAGATTGAATTTGCAACGAATGAGTGTTTGAATACGCACAAAAATTCAAAAAAGCACAACATTTCTATAGCAGAATAATCTTTATCAGTATGAGCGCAACTTATTATAGGCAATTAATTATCCCCATACATTATAAATCTACTGTAAGACTGCTTTTAATGCTTTAAACTGTACTATTCATAAAATTTATAATATTTGTAGGCTTAAAGCCTCTCATTTTAATCATATATTCTCAGTCTTTTCCATTGTTTTCATTATCTAGAAATTTGTAATCGTCTTTGCTATGCTCTCACTAGGATAAGCAGCTTTAAAATGTGCTCGTCCTTCATCCGTAATGGCATCACGCCTCTGTAAATCAGCTGTTGTGTTTTCTTCTGTAGAATTCGTAAACAAATGGGATTGTTTTTCATCATGAACAGTTACAGAGATTCAACGTTTTTATAAAGATACCGTGGAAAGCATTGACCTGTATCTATTGCATCTAGATTAGGCAAATTCTTAGCTATCAATACAGAAAAAACGCTTCGTGCTCCTATGCCTGTAATTTGTATCATCCTATTTTCAACTTTTTGTCCTATCAGGACTATACGAGGCATTTGGTAAATTCCATCGTTGAGATTCCGATTATAATAAAACCACTGTTGCGTAAAAGGATGATATGAACTCTGAGTGAGGCATGCCTCTTCAAATTCAAAAACCTTTCCTCTTATTAGTTCTTGCGTAACATTATAACTCCAACTTATCTTTTTTATATCTAAAGTGACAAAATTATTTACAGCATGTGCACGTGTTGTTCGATCAGCATATGAATAGGTATCGTTAAAACGTTTTACTGCGCTATTATAAAAAGCAATCATATTATTTATATTTGCTGCTCAAGCTCCGCCCTCCAATGTTGCGACAGCTCTTGCATTAAGATGTTTCATAAGAGGTATTTCTACTCCTTTCTTATACATTTTTACCCATACGCCAGCCTCGCTTGTGACGTGCAAGCAAATGATTTTTATTGATTCAAGATAAACAGGTTTGAAATGAGAGAATCTTACGTTATTCGGAACTCTCATTTAATATGCAAAACAGTAAATTATCATTATAAATCAATTCCTTGTCTTTCAATAGGCATTGTGGCTTTCAAAGCCTTTTTTATGACTATAAAAAGAGTTTTGAAAAATAAAAAAGCTTTCATTGAGAGTAAAGAAAGAATGTATAAAAAGTATTTTCAATAAAATAATTATATTTGAAGTGCTGATCAAAGCTATTGAGAGTGCAGTCCATAAAATGAGCAGAAGTAGCTTGTTGGTGTATTTTCTAGAAAAATCATGAATGTTCGATTGTTAATTCATCCTTGCTTGGAAAGCTTGTTTCAGTTCAAATAGAAAAAGAGAGTGGTAAGGAGATTTATAGAATAAGATATGCTGTAATTATTCAGTATTAAGATGCAATGAATGTTGCTTATATTTCTCTTTTTTAACTATTTTATGAGAGTGAAAATTTAAAGAATAAAAAAATAATTTTATTTATTTTCTTTAAACAGTTATTAGTAGATAAAAAATTCTCTTTTAATCTATAAATTAAAAAAATAATGATTTTGTAAAAGCCTTGTAAGCTTTATAGGTTAATTTTAAATATCATGCATTGATTTTGAATTATGCAGATTATTTATGTCAACCATAATAATAGTGAGCATAGACAATGACATTTAATTTTTTCGTCAATTTATTTCTATTTGTTATTTTTTTATTATTGGTTTCTCAAAGTAAGAAAATGCAATGGAGTCTTTCACTACGTGTTATGCTAGGGCTTATCCTTGGCTTGATTTTTGGAAGTATTTTACAGTTTGTTTATGGAGAGGGTGAAGGCACTTTATTGAAATCCGTTGAATGGTTTAACATTGTCGGTGAAGGCTATATTTTATTGTTGCAAATGATTGTTATGCCACTGGTTTTTGTCTCTATCGTTTCAGCGGTTGCTCATTTACATTCTGTTTATGCTGTTGGAAAGATGAGTATAATAACAATTTCAATATTGCTTTTTACAACGGCTCTTTCAGCATTGGTTGGCGTGCTTGTGGTTAATTTCTTTGGATTAACAGCAAATGGTTTGGTGCATGAAGGGCAAAATGTCTCTGCTATTCTTGAAGGTCATATTTCTCAACTTGGAGATATGAATATACCAAAGATGATTTTTTCTATGATTCCTAAAAATCCATTTGCTGAATTGAGTGGAGCTAAACGTACGTCAATTATCAGTGTTGTGATTTTTGCGTCATTTTTAGGTGCAGCGGTTCTTCTTTTAAAGAAAGATGAGCCAGAAAAAGGGGAAAACGCGCTTTTATTTATTCAAGTGGCACAAGCGTGGATTATGCGGTTAGTCCGTATTGTGATTGCTTTGACGCCTTATGGTATTTTTGCACTTATGACGAAAGTAGGAGCAATATCGCGTATTGCAGATATTTTAAATTTACTGGTTTTTATTATTGCTTCTTATGTCGGTATTATTTTAATTTTTGGAATTCATGGTGTATTGCTTGGTATTTCTGGGGTTAATCCCTTTCGTTTTTTCAAAAAGGTTTTACCAGTTTTAACATTTGCTTTTAGCAGTCGTTCAAGTGCTGCAAGTATTCCTTTGAATATTGAAGCGCAAACACAGTGGATAGGTGTACCACAATCCATTGCGAGTTTTGCAGCTTCTTTTGGGGCAACAATTGGACAAAATGGTTGTGCTGGTCTTTATCCAGCGATGCTTGCGACCATGATTGCACCCTCTATGGGTATTAATCCTCTTGATCCTACTTGGATTGCTACGCTTATTGGTGTTGTAACGTTGAGTTCTATTGGTGTTGCTGGTGTGGGGGGAGGTGCTATTTTCGCTGCATTGATTGTGTTACCAATTATGGGGCTTCCTGTTACTTTGGTTGCTGTACTTATCTCTATTGAACCGCTAATTGATATGGGACGTACTGCTCTAAACGTGAGCGATTCAATGATAGCTGGAACGGTCACCAGTCAAATATTACGGACAACAGATAAAAGTATTTTTAAAAAATAATTTTAGATCATATTTTTTTGGGCTGTAAAACATCTGTAAGAGATATTTGCGCTGAACCAGGTTGGAGGGGTTTTTGTTGATTGGGATGAGGAGCCCAACCAGAGAGCCAGAGGAAAGAAAAATGTGCACGAATACGTCCATCAGGATCACTAAATCGTTGTGCATAGATTTCAGCTGCGCGGAGAAAAAAGCGTTTGGATACAGGGTGTCGTGAACGATTGATGAGTGCATTTTGCATTCCCATAGCTTTAAGATCGTGCATAAGGTCAAACATTGTATTATAACGTATTGTGATATCTTCAACGTCTGCTACAGGCAGGGCAAAGCCAACACGCTGTAAAAGAGCGCCTGCATCACGAATGTCGGCAAAAGGGTAGACCCTAGGGCTTGCTCCATCATAAATTTCACTTTCAGCTTGCAGCAGGCTTTCTCGCAATTCTCTTAATGTACCAGCTCCTGCCATAACAGCAAGAAATAAGCCATCTGGTTTAAGAGTATTTTTTATCTGGCTTAGAACACCAGGGGTATCATTGGTCAATTGTAATGAAAGAAGTGAAACAATAA
Organism: Bartonella sp. AP11XZML; assembly: GCF_042196445.1. Classification (NCBI taxonomy): domain Bacteria; kingdom Pseudomonadati; phylum Pseudomonadota; class Alphaproteobacteria; order Hyphomicrobiales; family Bartonellaceae; genus Bartonella; species Bartonella sp. AP11XZML. The sequence goes on along the minus strand of NZ_JBHIQF010000044.1, from coordinate 31,766 downwards.
GGTCACAGTAACTTTGAGGTAAATCAAGAAATTCTCGATGACGTAAATGAAATTTTTTATCATGGCTTTGATAAAGCGGATCGGTTTCAATGCGTTCTATAGAACAAACTTTTCCAGATTTCATTAAAGCTTGCGCAGCAAGGTCTGTATGGCTGTGTAAATCGAGAGCTAATGTAAAGAGGCGATCAACAGTGCTAAGGCGTTTATAGAGATCTTCTGCCATGTGAGAGAGTAAAAAGTCACATCCTTTTTTTGCTTTTTGAAAGGCACGTTTTCGGAATTGTTCAATGCGGTTATGATCAAAAATTAAAGGATGCGACATATTGTAGAACACTTTCGATCTATGAAAGAATATATTTTGAAAAGGTTCATTATTTGTGCAAGCTCTGTCAAGTTTATAATATGAAAGAAATAAATTTATAGAAGGTAAGAGTTTTTAAAGGAATTAAAATTATAAGTTGAGGAAATACAAAGGAACTTTTGTTCTGAGGGAAACTTGTAAAAGCCTAAATTTATAATGTTGTATTTTCGAGAAGCGGCGTTAAATAGCGGGGATATACTAAGTAAGTTCGTTGAACGCTTGAAAACGATGCTTTATCCACCAATTTGTCCTGGATGTAAGCAAAATGTTTCTACTTATGGTACGATTTGCTCCGAATGTTGGAAAGACCTTCAATTTATTACGAAACCTTATTGTCCTGTTATGGGGACTCCTTTTGTTTGTGATATGGGGGATGGTTTTCTTAGTGGTGAAGCACTCCGTAATTCCCATCCTTTTTCACGTGTTCGCTCAGTCATTGTTCATAAAGGGCTTGCACGAACTTTAGTAACGCGCTTAAAATATGGTGATCATATAGAATTGGCATCATTTATGGCCAATTGGATGATGTTTGCTGGACGCGAGGTTATTGATGATTGTGATGTTATTATTCCCATTCCATTGCATTTTCGTCGTTTTTGGGAGAGGCGTTATAATCAATCTGCTGAGCTTGCACGTTATATTGCAGCATCACAAAAAAAGCTTTTAAAACCGAGTTGGCTTGTTCGTTGTCGGCATACCCGTCCGCAGGTTAGTCTTTCTTCAAGAGAGAGAAAACTTAACGTAAAAAATGCTTTTAAGGTTTCGCATAAAGTTAAAAAATATCTCAAAGGATGTTCTGTTTTGCTGATTGATGATGTATTTACAACGGGTGCAACAGTTACAGCAGCTGCTGCTGCATTAAAAGATGCAGGTGCACGACAGGTTGATGTGCTAACATTTTCGCGTGTTCTCAAAGAAGATTCTATTTTTCCCTCTTCTTAAGAGGAATTTAAAATGAATATTATTAAAAAACATTGGAGGATAATACTATGAAAGAGATAATAATTTATACACGCCCTAACTGTCCTTATTGTACAAAAGCACGTGATTTTCTTAATAAAAAAGGCGTAAAGTATACAGATATTGATGCTTCCACATCCCTTCGCCAAGAAATGGTACAGCGTGCAAATGGACGTAATACATTTCCACAAATTTTCATAGGTGATTATCACGTTGGCGGTTGTGATGATCTTTATGCTTTAGAGGCTGAGGGAAAGCTGAATTCTTTATTACAAGGCATATAATATTTGTAAATTACATATCCTTACGACCTTTTTGCGAGAAGGAGATAGTTAACACCCATGTCTTTTGAGCGATTCCAGCTGTCGTTTAAAGGGTTATAAGTAATACCTATCTCATCAATGACAGTCAGAGCGTTTTTTGATAAGAAATTTTTAAGTTCTAGAGGTTTTAGGAATTTTTTATAATCGTGGGTTCCTTTAGGAAGCCAACGTAGAATATATTCAGCGCCTACAATAGCAAGCCCCCATGCTTTCCATGTGCGGTTGAGTGTTGAGACAAACATCAACCCTTGTGGTTTCAACATTTTTGCTGTAGCTGCTATGAAGAGATTAACGTCAGCGACATGTTCAACAACTTCCATATTAAGGATAATATCAAATTTTTCTCCTTCATTGGCAAGTACTTCTGCTGTCGTCGTGCGGTAATCAATGGAAAGGTCATTTTGAGCAGCATGGGTTTTTGCGACTTCAATATTTGTTTGTGCAGCATCAACGCCTACAACCATAGCACCAAGACGTGCCATTGGTTCAGATAACAAGCCTCCTCCACAGCCAATATCAAGAATTTTCAAATTGTGAAAGGGCGTAAGTGAAGAAGGGTCACGATTAAACTCTAAACAGATTTTTTCTCTGATGTAAGCAAGGCGTGTTGGGTTAAATTGGTGAAGAGGTCGAAATTTTCCTTGTGGATTCCACCATTCTGTAGCAATACGTGAAAAATGATCAATTTCACTTTGATCAATAGTCGTTTGTGTTTCATCGATCATTTTGCTTTCCTTTTATTTTTAATGATCAGGTCAAGTAGATTTTATACAAAGTCAAGAGAAATTAATATAATCATAATGAAACTTGCACAAATGATAGATATTCGCTATGTCGAGAAAATGGTTAGTTGATACAGCATCTAATTCTCATTACTGTTTGAGATAAGAGATGTAAAGGTAAGAGTGTTATTAATGGCGCGCATTGTCATGAAATTTGGTGGAACATCTGTAGCAAACATTGAATGTATTCATAATGTTGCACGGCATGTCAAAAGAGAGGTTGATGCAGGCAATGAGGTAGCCGTTGTTGTATCTGCGATGGCTGGTAAAACAAATGAACTTGTTCAGTGGACAAGTGATGCTTCCTCTATGCATAGAGATGCTCGTGAATATGATGTTGTGGTTGCTTCTGGTGAACAGGTTACGTCAGGTTTGTTGGCTTTGACACTTCGAGAAATGGGGGTGAATGCACGTTCATGGCTTGGTTGGCAAATTCCTATTCATACAGACAATGCGCATGGCCGTGCACGTATTACTAATATTGATGGATCTTTTTTAATCGAGTGTTTTCAGGAAGGTCAGGTTGCCGTTATTGCTGGTTTTCAGGGGTTATCTCCGGATAACCGGATTTCTACCTTAGGGCGTGGGGGATCAGATACAAGTGCTGTTGCTATAGCAGCGGCTGTACAAGCTGATCGCTGTGATATTTATACGGATGTGGATGGTGTTTATACAACGGATCCACGTATAGAGCCGAAAGCGCGTCGTTTACCAAAAGTAGCTTTTGAAGAAATGCTAGAAATGGCTTCTCTTGGTGCAAAGGTTTTACAGGTTCGTTCTGTTGAATTGGCAATGGTTCATAAGGTTCGTACCTTTGTGCGTTCAAGTTTTGAGGATCCTGATGCGTTAGGCATGGAGGATCCAATGAGTTCTTCTGGAACACTTATTTGCGATGAGGATGAAATTGTGGAACAACAAAATGTTACTGGTATTGCTTTTGCTAAGGATGAAGCACAAATTTCCCTTCGTCGGCTTGCCGATCGTCCAGGGATTTCGGCAGCAATTTTTGGTCCCTTGGCTGAAGAAAGCATTAATGTTGATATGATTGTGCAAAATATTTCTGAAGATGGCTCAAAAACTGATATGACTTTTACTGTACCATCATCAGATGTAGAAAAAGCCGTTACACTTCTTGAAAAGAATCGCAAAGAAATTGGATTTGATGTTCTCCAGTTTGAAAGCGATCTCGCCAAGGTATCTGTGATTGGTATTGGAATGCGTAGCCATGCAGGTGTTGCCGCTACAGCATTTAAGGCTTTGGCTGAAAAGGGTATTAACATTCAAGCAATTACGACCTCAGAAATTAAAATTTCTATTTTGATTGATAGTGCTTACACTGAACTTGCGGTTAGAACATTACATGCTGTTTATGCACTTGATAAGGGATAAGTATTTTTTAGTTTCAACAGAGTTTCAATAACGTAAAGCTTTAATATATATTAATAATTTTTGTTAAGGATATTTATATTTTTAACTTAAATGGAATATTTAATACAGCAGGACTCTCTCATTTTAAACTTGTTCATGATGAATTTAAAATGGTCACTTATACATTACAAGAGAAAGATGTTTGGGTAAAAAACGGTTTAAGAAGGGATAAAAAATATGCCGTCTATAGACGTTTTAGAGCCTATAGAGAGGGATGGAGAAGTCTTTACGATAAAAGCCTTAATAGAACTAAGGAACAATGCACTGCGTTTATTCAAAAGATGCATGTTACATGAGGGACAGCCCCGTCAATACAGATTTAATATTATAAATCTTAGAGAAATTAGAGCTCATTAGATTAGTGACGGAATTACCAAAATAGAATTGATGATGTATTTTCTAGAGATGTTTAGTTTGTCATCAAATGATTGTTTATGACTTTATGTATATCTTGAAAATTTAATTTTTTCCGTATTACGAGGCAATAAAAAAATATATCTCTATAGATAATATTTATGTTGCACTATAAGTTATAAAATTACTATATCTTATGCGTTTATAGCTTCTTCAGAAGTACTTTTCATAAAATCATGTAAATATAGATCAAAATTAATGATAATGTTATAGTGTGTTGCTTTTATGATTTTATTACTTAAATTTTTTTCATGTTTATTTCTCTTTTTTGAATTATGATTAAGATTTTCAAAGTTTTCGATACCTCCATATGTTCTTTAGGTTAACTTTCTTCCCTTAACTACTCTATTATAAGTATTTTCTGTGTGATACTGCCAATCATGCATGAAATACATTATTTCGTTTTTGCAGTATATCATGCTAGTTTTTTATCATGTTTACATATTTTGCAAATGGTGGTCTTTGTAAGTAAAGCTCTTCTTGTGAGAAATATAGCCATATTATTTTACTCTTCTTGTATTTTATGTAGCGTTGTATAAATTCGAAAGTCTCGGAAATATTGCTTTTTAAATTATCTATGAAGAGTATTTTATGGTATCAAGAAATATAGAGCGACCTCTTTAAACAAAAAGAAAATAAATATCAAATAAGAGCGGGAAAAGGGGAGAACAACGATATATATGCTCTATTTTCCCACCAATCATATGTTTTAGAATAGTCTAAATGACTAGGGGTTTCTTTTTTCCCGCGAGTTAATTACGTAAACTAGAGCGCTCCCTATGGAAGCATGCTTCAAGTTTAATTCTTTCATGGAGTGAGACAAGCGATGTGTCGATGATAAAAAACGGGAATATTTTTCCACTCCATTGTCAATCTAGTAGTGATGTTATGACGTTGTTATTCCAAATAAATCTTTTGTTTTTTGTCACCTGTATCAATATCTAATGTCAGTGCAGATGCATATTTGATGGTATATTGAGACGGATAAGGGGCCTACGAGCAACTCCTGTTTTTGTATGCCAGATAGGAATAAGGATGTTGCGTATACCTGGTGGGGTAATTTCTGAAATGGAGATAAAACCTAATTGGGTGAGAATATGAAGCCATAAAAGTGAAAACCAACTTCCATTTTACAACTTCCTTTTAATTCTGCTTTACAACTTTCAAAGGCATTGACAGCAATATCTTTTAAATAATGGATATTACACATTGGTTCACGTTTTTGTTTATTGCGTTATTTAAATCGTATATGCCTTTCACGTAAAACAAAACGCTATTATAGTGCCAATTTACGCGCTTGTTTTGAAGAAATATCTCTCTCCCCAAGCCCCCACATTATGGCGCCTGTGGATGGCGTAACGTAAAGTTTATGGGGGACCACCATCTCCTTTACTTAGATCAAAGGTGTCAGCTGGTCGTCATCATTTAATTTTTAGTTTTCCTGTTGAACAGCGCTTATATGGATATGATGAAGCATTCTTATTTCTTTCTTCAAATAATCCATACTTCTCCTCGGCTTGTGACGTGTAAGAGAATAGTCTTGATTGATTCATCATGTACAGATTTGAAATGAGGAAATCATACGATATTTAGACTCCATTCAAGATTTATAATGATAAGTCAAATATTTTTTTATCCAAAAATAATGTGCTTTTAAGAAGATAAAAATTAAAGTTATTTAGAATACCGCAATAAAATCAGTAACGAGGAAGGTGATTTATTAGGAAAAAATAAGTCATGGAATTACTTAACTGATTATTGAACTTTGCTTATTCTTATCTGTTTCGTATGATTAAACATAAGATATTGATTTATAATAATTAATTTTTTCTTTATAGTGAATAATAGTCCCGACGAAAGGCAGCTTTTCTGAAACCACGAAGCCTTTTATATTGAAACAATTAAAATCATTTTTGTGCACACCATGAGTGGAGCCGGTGCATGAGTAAAAGAATATTGAAGAAAGGAATAAAAATATCTCTTATAAGTCTTCTTAAGAGTCAAAGGTGTTGTAACATTAGAGGCTCGTAAATAGTATGATGATGTTAGTTTTCTCCTTCATAAGTGTAAAGATGAGGCGAGACAACAGCTTTTACATTAAATATCGTCCGAACCCAACAAATGAGCGAAATCGCTTTTTAAAAGTTCTGCATAAAAATGTATTTTCAGTTAGTTTGTTAGGAACTATGAGAAATTCCTTTATTGCGCTTAATATAAATAAATCCATATCCCAGACCGATAAGGGCAGATAAACCTGAGCCACAAAGGACCCCAATTTTTGCCGCATCAAGCAGAATAATATCTTTAAAAGCGAGCATTGAAACAAAAATAGACATTGTAAAGCCAATTCCTGCTAAAAAACCAATGAGTAAAACGCCTGTCCAGGTCATATGAGGGGGGAGGCGGCATAGCCCTGATTTTACAGCTATATAACTGGCAGTGATAATACCAAGAGGCTTACCGATGAAAAGACCAATGACAACACCCAGAACAATCAAGAATGATTTGTCAGAAGAAAGATCAAAGTTTGCAAAACTTACTCCTGCATTTGCGAAGGCAAAAACTGGCATGATACCGTATGCAACCCATGGATGCAATGCTTTTTGAACACGTGTTACTGGGGCGATCATGGCCCGTTGTCCTTTGCGCATCTTTTTCAATGCTGTTGAAATATGATGCAGATCTGTTTTTGTATTTTTTTCTTGAAGAATTTGCATAGCGTTACTGAGCATGGTGAGTGGCGCTACAAGAGTACGGGTAGGAAGAACGGGAGTCATCATCCCTAAGATTACGCCAGCAAGCGATGGGTGAACGCCTGTTACCATTAAACCCCACCAAATGATTGCACCAGGTAAAATGTAAAGCCATGCTGATGCAAGCCCGATCCACTGAAAAAATAGTACCAAAGCAATACCCGCTCCTGCAATCATTAAACCGCTAGGATCAATGTTTGTTGAGTAGAAAAAAGCAATAATAAGAACAGCGATAATATCGTCAATAATTGCTAATGATAGAAGAATAATATGAAGATTAGAAGGAATTTTTTTCCCTAGAAGAGCAAGAATACCTAGAGCAAAGGCAATATCTGTTGCTGTTGGCACAGCCCAACCGCGGATATGTCCCTCGTTAAAATTGAAGATAAAGTAAATAATTGCAGGAACACAAACGCCCCCTATTGCAGCAACAATTGGTAAGATTGCTTGTTTAAAATCGGCAAGAGCCCCTTCATGAATTTCGCGTCGAATTTCCATTCCTGCGACGAGAAAGAAAATAGTCATAAGGGCATCATTAACCCAGAAATGTAAATCCCATGAAAGAGTGAAATGACCCAAATTAAAGCCAAGAGGTGTATGCCAAAAAGATTCATAGAAAGCAGCATATTTAGAATTGGCAAAAATAAGTGCAGAAGCAGCAGCTAATAAAAGAACAACACCACTAAGAGCTTCAATATGGAGAAAACGCTCGATAGCAGAAAGCGCTTGATTAGTGACACGAGAAGCGCGATTAGGCAGGCGATTTGAAGATAAATCAGACATGAACAACTCCAAGCATCGTCAATTTTAGATTCTATACTCTCTGTATAAATGACTTTGTATGATACCTTCTGTATCATACAAAAGAAAAAAGAGGAATAAAGTTCTTAATTTATAGACAAGATCATCATGTTTAAAGCACAAAATGTTTAACGCGACGCTTCATTTTTAATAGTGAGATGTACTTTGCTTAAAGCCTTAGATAGATCATTTTGTAGAGCAGATTCGAGATCAACTATTGCGAGACCTTTATTATCTTTTGCTTTAATTTTAACGATCAATGTTTGTGGATTTTTAGCAAATTCTCCTAAGGATTTTGAAATTTTTTCTGCTTCGTCATGATTTTTTAGCAGAATTTTTGGAGTCTGCGTCATCATTAGATAGAAATCGTCATAAAGTTCCTTTTTTAGATCATGTTGGCTGTCATTAAGATTTTGCGCAAGATAAGAAAAAAGCTTATCAATGAAACCTGCATCCGTATATTGTATATCAATTTCATTGATGCCAAGGTCTTGAGACGCAGCAATCATTATATTTTTCTGACCAGAAAAAAGCTTTTCATCAACATCAATAACCTTAGCCGATATGTTCCCAGATCCAACGTTTTTCATATTGAAAGACATTGTATCAAGAAAGAGCATACGTTTTTTTTCATCGTAAGAAATATCAATTTTTCCTGAAACATTAAAGCGCTCAAAGTTCAGATTTTTGAAGAACTCTAAGTCTTTTTCATTCATTTTTTTAGGTAAAACGGAAAGGTTATTGAGAGAAAGAAAAAGCTTTTTAGGGATAGGTTGTTTCCACAAACTTGGTTTGAATTGGAATGATTCGAGCGTTGCTTTCAACTGCGGTATATCAACGGTGATATTATCAACTTTGGCATCCGCTGAGGTAATGGCGAGCAGTATGTTTAGAAGAAGACCATTTTGTGCTACTTTTTCAGCGATTTTATTATTCTCTTTTCTCGCATTAAGATAAGCTTTGATTAATTTTTCAGGAGTTTGCTCAAGCGGTTTCATCTTTAAACCAGATGTTTTAAACTGCCCAAGGAAGAAAGAGCTGTTTTTTTCTGCTTCTTCAAAAATATCGACACTTATATTATTCAAAGAAATGGGGCCAGTAACGGTTTTACCTTGATTGAGAGCATTGTTTTTTCCAAAAATGATAGAGTAGGCATAGTTGATGTCGATATCATGGGCTTTTATTGTATCACTTTTAGCCATAAGTTGCATCTGTTTGGCACCATTTGCTACGACCGTTTTAAGATCCATATTTTTGATACTAACTGAATGGATATGGTTATTTCTAAAATCAGAAAGCTGGAAATTCTTGATTTCAACCGTTTCTGTTCGGTTATTTTTATTCTCTATAGAAAGTTGTATATTGGGAGCAATAATTGAGGAAAGCTCAATACGCATCATTGATTGTAAAAGACGTGATGTTATCGTTCTATCTTTTTCTTTTAAGGATACATTCCGAAGAGAAATTTGGGGAATTTGCACATGAATATTATTATGCTTTAAATCAACATTATAAAATGTAAAAGTTCCGGGAATAAAGGAAAGAGGAGGACGGGCAGAAATGGCACCAATTTTAAGTGATGTACCAGCTGGAACAGGTATTGTCACATTCTTCAAATTGATTTTACCTAGAATGCTTACTTCAGATGTTTCGGCTTTTATGGAATGACGGGTTATTTCTTTTCTTACAAAACTGTCAAGATAGGGTTTTGCAATATAAAATCCACCAACAATTATAATTGCCAAGATAGCAACAAATCCAATAATGCAAGTGAGCCAATATCTGAGGTTACTTTGATACCCACTATTAAGATTGACCATTCTTTCTTCTTTCATTTTTATCACTCTTTGAATTGAGAGTGAAGATAAATTCTTTTAAGCAACGACAAAGGTTTAAATATAGCTTGTACCAGTTTCAACAATTATCTACTCTCTATATTAGAGTTATTCTCATCTTTTTTGCAATATAGCTTTATCAACTTTTATCAATTTTCTTTGGGTTCAGCACTTTATAGAAAAGCACGCATAATAAGGAGAGGCAAGTTTATGCGCATCATAATTTTTTATCACTTTAAAATTATCCTAAAATATTCCGATGTCTGCTTTTATCTTGCTGCTGTTTATAGGAATATTTAAAACATAAAAAATATGTTCTTGTTCATTATAATTTAATGGGGAGAGGTAAGTGTTATGACAGAAAATCAAATAATGGCTTTTTCGATCATTGGTCTCATGATGGTTGTTTTTATTTGGGATCGATTTCGTTATGATCTTGTTGCTATTTGTACTTTATTAACAGCTTGTGCCCTTGGTCTTGTCAGTCCGAAGGAAGCTTTTAGCGGTTTTAGTAATGATATCGTTATTATCGTGGGGAGTGTGTTTGTTGTCAGTACGGCTGTATCTCGCTCTGGTATAATGGAATTTATTATTCAACGGATATGGCCAGACGTGAAATCGGTGCGTCTTCAATTAGCGTTTTTGGTTCTTTCTGTTGTCGTATTATCAATGTTTGTTAAAAATATTGGTGCTTTGGCGATTATGCTTCCGATAGCTTTTCAGTTTGCACGTCGTTCTCAGGTTTCTCCTTCTGTCTTTTTGATGCCCATGGCCTTTGGTTCTTTGTTGGGGGGGCTTATGACACAGATAGGAACATCTCCCAATGTTGTTATTTCAGCGATGCAAGAACGTTTAGCAGGAACACCTTTTACTATGTTTGATTTTACACCAGTTGGTGCGGTTGTTGCGACGGCTGGTGTTGTATATTTGGTTCTTTTTTATTGGCTTTTGCCTGTGCGTGTGCGTTCAGGTGTATCATTTGATGATGCCATTGATATTCGTAATTATGTTGCAGAAGTGCATATTCCAATAAATTCACCGATTGTGGGAAAAAATATTGTTGATTTGGTTAAGCCATCAAGTGGTGATGTTATGGTGATTCAAATCATCAGAAACAAAGTATCTATTTCACCATTACCAGATTTTGTTTTGTCTGAAAATGATATTATTTTACTGGAAGGATCACATACAGGGTTAGATAGCGTGATGAACTCTGCTCGTTTAGAGTTTTCTAAGGGGCGAACTATTGCTGCAGGTGATAAGGACAGTGACATTGATATTATTGAAGCAGTCATTACCCATAATTCACCTCTTATTGGTATTAGTGCGAAAGAGTTTTCCCTATTTGATCACTATAATGTAAATTTGCTTGCGTTAAGTCGTCAACATGAAAGGGTGCGGGGAAGACTTGATGATATTATTTTCCATCTTGGAGATGTGATTGTTTTGCAAGGACAGGATGCAGTCATTCCAAATTTATTAAGAGAATTGAAATGCTTGCCCCTAGCAAAACGAAATATTGTGTTTGGAAATTTACGACATGGTTTCATCTCTTTAGCTGTTTTATTTATAGCAATTATTTTTACAGCTTTTCATATTGTTCCAGTTGCTTTTTCTTTCTTTTCTGCTGCTGCTGCAATGGTGATCTTTCGTGTTTTGCCCGCGCGTGATCTGTATCAGGCATTAGATGGCCCAATATTAGTGCTATTAGCGGCTCTTATTCCAGTGAGTGAAGCGTTAGAGAAAACAGGATGTACGGATCTCATTGGTCAATGGCTGAGCCAATTGGCAATATTTTTCCCGCCATCTGGTGCTTTAGCGCTTATGTTGGTGACAGCTATGTTGGTCACGCCATTTTTGAATAATGCAGCAACAGTGATGATGGTAGCACCAATTGCGTCAAGTTTTGCTCATTCCCTTCATTATAAGCCTGAAGCTTTTTTGATGGCTGTTGCAATTGGTGCGGGCTGTGAGTTTCTTACACCTATTGGACATCAAAGTAATATGCTCGTGATGGCGCCAGGAGGATATCGTTTTAGTGATTATCCACGTTTAGGTGCTCCATTGGCGGTGTTGATCGTTATTATTGCTGTTCCAATGCTTATGTGGGTTTGGCCCTTACAATAGGATATTTTTAGAAACTTTAAGAATCAATTATAAAAGGTTGTTAATCGTATGAAGATAAGTTGAAGGGATATACTTTATATATAGAGCTTTAACTGAAGATTTGGAATTATACCACACTGTAATCATGGCGCTTCGGTATTTTTGATACAGATAAAAATTTATCTATTTGGTTTTAGTAGATATTCATGGAAATTTACTGTTTATTCAAGTTTTTTCAAGAATTGGTTTTTCTATTATAATTGTATAATCCAATACAACCAACGATTGCGGTTGAAGACTTTAAAAGATTATTCCTCTATATAATGGAGAGAAAGTTCGCTTGAGATGATAGGCAATCATGATAAATATTAAGGCAGTGAATTTTTCATAATATGTAAAAGCTGTAATGTGAACAAACAGGGTGCTTACATCATTTTCGATTAAGACTGTTGCAAAAATCTGATTGAATTGGCTACATATTGATTTAAAATAAATAAACGAGCAATTTAAAGATTTTTAGTTAATTAGGGCTACCATCTTTATCCATTTATGCGTAAAAGCACAGGTGAAGTAACTTTTTTCAAGGTATGATATATGTCGTATGATAGTTTTATTGCTGAAGTGAATGCAGAATTTCGTCAGGAAAAGGCGCTTGCTTTTTGGAGACGGTATGGTTTTTCAATTATTGGAGCGGCTGTTCTTTTTATATTCATGATAGTTGCTTATCAAGTTTATCATCATACACAAATAAAGAAAGCTGGTTATATTGGTGATGCATTTGTAAAGAGTCTTGATCTTGCGGATACACGTGATTTTGATAAAGCGATAAAGCAATTAGAAACTGTTAAAACCTCTCATTTTGGGGGGTATCCTTTTCTTGCTCGTTTACGTGAGGCTTCTTTACTCATGGAGAAAGGTGATATTATTAAGTCAGTGGAGATCTTTGATTCTGTTGCAGCGGATGAGAAAGCACCGCAGATTTTGCAGAAAGTTGCAAAAATTCGGGCGGCTTATATTCTGGTTGATACAGGGACATTAGCTGATGTTGAAAAGCGCATCAAAGATATGGCAAGTGATACCGATCCTATGCGTATGTCTGCAAGAGAAGCTTTAGGCTTAGCTGCTTATAAGGCGGATAAAATGGATGAGGCGGTTTATTATTTTAAGAAAATTTCTGAAGAAGGTTCTTTGGGTTTAAAAATAACAGATCGGGCTCGAATGATGCTTGAGCTTATACAAGCTGAGGGCAAGGCAAATAAGGAATAAATCGATGAGCCTTACCATTGCTATCGTTGGTCGTCCCAATGTTGGGAAGTCAACACTATTTAATCGTTTGGTTGGGCAAAAATTGGCTTTGGTTGATGATAAGCCTGGTGTAACACGTGATCGGCGTATTCATGCGGCAAAACTTCAAGATCTACGTTTTGATGTGATTGATACGGCTGGGCTGGAAGAAGCAGGTGATCATACACTTGAGGGGCGTATGCGTTCTCATACAAAAGTTGCAATTGATGAAGCGGATCTTATTTTATTTGTATTTGATGCAAAGAGCGGAATAACACCAAGTGATTTAAATTTTTCTTCATTGGTTCGCAAATCAGGAAAGCCAATTGTGCTTGTTGCCAATAAGTCTGAGTCAAGAGCGGCAACAGGAGGAGAGTATGAGGCGTGGTCATTAGGTTTGGGAGAGCCATGCCCAATATCGGCTGAACATGGTTTGGGACTTAGTGATCTGCGTGATGCAATTATAGATGCTGTTGGGTCAGAGCATGTTTTTGGCAACAACAAAGAAGAAGATAGAATGATACAACCTGCATCTGTTGGTGATGATGTAAAGGATTTGGAAGAAGAGGAGCTTATTTACGATGAAAGTAAGCCCATTAGGATTGCAATTGCGGGGCGTCCCAATACAGGAAAATCCACTCTTATCAATAGTATGTTGAAACAAGAGCGATTGTTAACAGGACCAGAAGCAGGACTCACGCGTGATTCTATTTCTGTAGATTGGGAATGGCGTGGTCGTCATATTAAACTTTTTGATACTGCAGGTTTACGTCGAAAGTCAAGAATTCAAGAAAAATTAGAAAAACTATCTGTTGCAGATACTTTGCGTGCTATTCGTTTTGCAGAAGTGGTGGTCATTGTTTTTGATGCAACGATACCTTTTGAAAAGCAGGATTTACAAATTGCTGATCTTGTGATTCGTGAAGGGCGTGTTCCAGTTATTGCTTTCAATAAGTGGGACCTTATTGAAAACAGTCAGACCACATTGATTGATTTGCATGAAAAATGTGCGCGATTTCTTCCTCAAGTTCGTGGTTTGAGAGCTGTTCCTTTATCAGGACAATATGGTCAAGGGATTGATAAACTGATGGAAAATGTCATGATGATGCACCGTGTATGGAATCGTCGCATTTCGACGGCTAAATTGAACCAATGGCTTGGAACTGTTGTGGCACATCATCCACCTCCTGCGGTTTCTGGACGTCGACTTAAGGTTAAATACATCACACAGGTTAAGACACGTCCTCCTGGATTTATGATTTCCTGCTCGCGCCCCAAAAGTATGCCTCAGTCGTATTTGCGTTATCTTGTCAATGGGTTACGTGAAACATTTGATATGTCTGGTATACCCGTTCGCATATCATTACGCGCCTCTGATAATCCTTTTGCGACACGTTCCAAGAAGAAATGATAACTCTTTAATTTTTTAAGTGAATGAAATCTATACTTAAGAATCTTAAAAATAAGTTTTTAAATGATCGTTCTTTTCATAAAAGAAAAAGTTTTATTTGCTAAAGTTTTAATTTTATTGATAATCATTTATCATGAGCGCTATTGAATAGAGCTCTCTCATCTTGATAAAGATCATTTATTTGCATGTCATGAGAAGAGTTTAATAGGGAGTATTTAAGAAAGAGTACATAATCCTCTTAATGGGTTATTTAAGTGCAAGAATAGATGCAATATGAGGGTAGGGGAATATAATTATGATGCTTGTTTGAAAAGCAGCATTAGATTATCGTTTCATAAAAATAAAGCTTATGAATAAGCGCTTTTGCTTACGATAGTTTGTCTGAATAAAAAGCAAAAATATTTGCTGAATCTACGGATATTCAATTGTAAAGAGCGAAATTCATAAAAGTGGATTAAAATTGTATAAAGTAGTATGGTAATCGTATTTAAATTTTATTGTGTTCTATTGGCTTAATCTATTTGAAATTTTGGATTTATTAATATCTTGTATTTAAAGGACCTTCTCTTAATACCCTCAAGCTCATTTCGTGATGGGGCCTGTAATGGCGTATATAAAATACTTTGCGAATAGGATCATATAGAAACCATTGATTATTTCATTTTCATAAAATAAAAAGTGCAAGTTTATTCGAATAAAAGGAGAAAACCAATGCTCTCATACTGTTTTTAGCTTTCTATGTTCTCTTTCAAAACTAGGACTGATATAACATTGGGAGTCGGAAAATAAGATGGTATTGGTTTACAACTTTTGTTAAGTGTAAAAATGGTTGTTCTATGAGTTTTATATTATTCACGTGAACTTTTCGTTATACATTCACGGGTGCTGTCGTGAAATCGGTTTAGGTGCTTGGAATATCTTTTTAAGAAAGCATGTAAATTGAAAAATACGTTATTTCTGCAATAAAATTTATACGATAACTTGTGATAGATTTCTTTTAGTATCTTGACGAATAAATTCTGGAACAATATGATGCACACGGTTTTATGAAATGTATTCTTACGTTGCTTTTTAATTAAGGAGCCAATGATGGCGATGGGCGAGAAACCCGTTATGAGCCGTAAGGAGGCTGAAGAGGAAAAGCAAGGAGAGTGTCTTCATTCAGAGGATTTGGAATGTCGTAGTAGGAACTTAAGCGTAGCTTTAGTGCGCAAGCAAGCATTAAAGAAGCGGGAGCGTAGGAATAAGCGGGAAAAATCACAAGGAAGGATGGCAGGTGCAATTAAGCTTTCCAGTGAGTTTCTGGCAAGTATTATAGTTGGTATTGTTTTGGGGTTGGGGTTTGATAAGTTAGCAGGTTCATGGCCTTGGGGATTGGTATTTTTTCTCTTCTTTGGGTTTGCTGCTGGTGTATTGAGTATTCTTCGGTCTGTGGGGTATGTTTCCTCCAGTCAATTAGGAAAAAAAGGCGTATTGCGCCAAGATAAACAAAATAAAGGGGCCAATGAGAGGTCCGATAAATGAGGTTGAAGTGACAGCGCACGCTCCAGATCCTATTCATCAGTTTGAGGTTTTAAGGCTGATTAAGATTTCCATAGGAAATATGGATTTATCGTTTACAAATGTATCATTGTTTACAGTTCTCACGGTTGTTGTAACTTCTATTTTTCTCTTTATTTCATCATCGAGTCGTGGATTGGTTCCAACGCGGATGCAGTCTCTTTCGGAAATGGCATATGAATTTGTAGCATCGACTCTGCGGGAATCATCTGGTGTGCAGGGAATGCAGTTTTTTCCTTTAGTTTTTTCTCTGTTTACTTTTATTTTGGTTGCTAACTTTATTGGTCTCTTTCCTTATTTTTATACGGTTACGTCTCAAATCATGATCACGTTTTCGTTAGCAATGGTGGTAATTTTGACGGTGATTGGTTATGGCTTTTATAAGCATGGGGTCAGTTTTTTGAAACTGTTCGTTCCCAGTGGAGTTCCTGTTGTGGTTTTACCTCTGGTGACAATGATTGAGGTTATTTCTTTTCTCTCCCGTCCAATTAGTCTTTCTCTTCGTCTTTTTGCGAATATGCTTGCTGGTCATATTACGCTTAAAGTGTTTTCTGGGTTTGTTGTTTCAATGATTGGGGTAGGAATCGTAGGTGTGGGTGGTTCGATTTTACCGCTTATTATGACTGTAGCAATTACTGCTCTTGAGTTTTTGGTCGCATTTCTTCAGGCTTACGTCTTTACGGTTTTAACTTGTATGTATCTTAATGATGCAATTCATCCAGGACATTAATAGAACTGGCGGTTTTCCGTCGAATAATGCAATTTCGCTTTAAAGGAGAATAACATGGAAATGGTGCTTGCAGCAAAATATATTGGCGCTGGTCTTGCTTGCTTTGGTATGGCTGGAACAGCTTTAGGACTTGGTAATATTTTTGGTAGCTATCTTTCTGGTGCATTACGAAATCCATCAGCAGCAGATAGTCAGTTTGGACGTCTCGTCTTTGGTTTTGCTGTAACAGAAGCTTTGGGAATTTTTTCATTGCTCATTGCTTTATTACTTCTTTTTGGGGTTTAATCATTATCAAAAGGGTATATCTGTTCTTGCATGAGGAAAGATTTACCCTTTTAGGCTCTTAACTAGAGAGATGCCAGAGAGATGTTTGTCAGTTATCATCGGTTATAGAGGGCTTTAATAAGCTATTTAAAGGATGAAAGAAGATGTTTGTTTCAAGCGCTTATGCACAGAACACTGAAACGTCGATAGAACATATTAAAAAGGTAGCAGAGCATGCAAATCGTGTGTTTCCGCCTTTTGATTTTGTGCATTTTGGTTCGCATTTTTTCTGGTTGGCAATTTCTTTCGGACTGTTTTATCTTTTTATCTCCCGTGTAATTGTACCACGTATTGGCGGTGTTATTGAAACACGGCGAGATCGAATCGCATCTGATTTAGATCAGGCAATGCGCATGAAGCAAGAAGCAGACATTGTTGTTGAAACTTATGAGCGGAAATTAGCAGAAGCGCGTTTGAACGCGCAGGCTATAGCGCAGGTAGCTAGTGAAGAATTAAAAGAAAAGGCAGAGCTTGAACGGAAAGAAATTGAAGAGAGTCTAGAGAAAAAACTCGCAGATGCTGAAAAACAGATAGCAAAAATTCGGGATAAAGCGATGCAAAATGTTGGTTCTATCGCTGAAGAAGTAGCTCTTGAAATTGTGAAAAAATTGATTGACGTTGATATCAGCAAAGAGGCTGTTCGTTCAGTTGTTAAAACTGCGGATTATTGAGGAAGACAAAGATGACTGATACTTTTTGGGCATTTGTTGGGTTAGTTCTTTTTTTGGCTCTTTTAGTCTATTTCCAAATTCCACAGAGGGTTATACACCATCTTGATGCGCGCGCGAAACGTATCAAAGATGAACTGGATGAGGCTCTGCGTCTTCGTGAAGAGGCACAGGAAATATTGGCTGAATATCAACGCAAACATGCAGAAGCAGAAAAAGATGCGCAAGAAATTATTGCAGCAGCAAAGCATGAAGTTGAATCTGTTATTGCTGAGGCCCGTGCAAAAGCAGAAGAATATGTAAAAAACCGCAATAAATTGGCAGAACAAAAAATTGCCCAAGCAGAAGCGGATGCAATACGCATGGTTTCTTCATCGGCGATTGATTTGGCAATTTCTACAGCACGTACCATTATTGCAAGGAAAATAGATTCTAACAAGGCAGATGAACTTATCAAAGAGTCTCTTGAGAAAGAATCATTTATCAAAATGAAAACATATCTTAATTAATGATATTTGAGAGATAAAGAACAGTCTCTTTGGTTGCATAATTTTCTCAATATTAATTAATAAAAGTCATAAAAAAGAAAAAATTATCTTCATTGTTTTTATCAGTTAATAGGGTATTTTGATTTTAAATGACAAGTTTTGAGAAGTCTGCAACCGATTGTGTAACAATGTGAGTGCGTTTGAGAAGAGCAAGACGGTTAGCACGAACATCAGTTTTTTTATCATTCACCAATACTTTTTCAAAAAATATATCAATCAATTTTCCAAGTGGCGCTAGCACACTGAGTGCAAATGATAAATTTGTTGCATTGATGGGAGCAAGAACCTTTCTTTCTACTTCACAGATTGCATGATAGAGCTGCTTTTCTTCTTTCTCGACAAAGAGCTCAGGATTAATTTCATTCGCTATTGTTGTGCTTTTTTGAAATTCATTTTCAAGAATATTGGCAGTACGTTTTACAGAGGCTACAAAGTTCATTCCATCGTGGGTATTGATGAAAGCGATAAGCGATTCGACACGACGTGCAACCAATAAAAAATCATCAGAATCTTTATTTAAAACGGCTTCAAGGGCATCGTAACGAGCGCCTTCCTCTTTTAGATAGATTTTCAAACGGTCATGAAAAAAGAATAACAGATCTGATAAAATATATTCTGTTTTTTCTGGAAGCAGATTCTGCAATTGTGAATTTTCTCTTTGAGAGATTTCATATTTATTTTTTTGTTGTAAGAAAAGATTCGTTGCTAACTGGAACAGCGGCATAAGATTGATTTTCCAATCTCGCGAAAGTACAAGCCTAATAATTCCCAATGCTGCTCGTCTTAACGCATAGGGATCTTTTGAGCCCGTTGGTTTTTCATTAATGAGCCAAAAGCCAACGAGCATGTCAATTTTGTCGGCGAGCATAACGGTTATAGCAAGTGGTTCTTGTGGAAGACGATCTGTTGGTCCTTGAGGTTTATAATGGTCTTCGATTGCTACAGCTACGCGAGGATCTTCCCCTTGAAGAAGGGCGTATTTTTGCCCCATAACACCTTGTAGTTCAGGAAATTCTCCGACAATTTCTGTTTGCAAATCAGCTTTTGCAAGGATGGCTGCACGTTTTGCTAAAAGAGGATCTGTTTGTATCAAAGGGGCAATTTCTTGTGCGAGTGTAGCAATGCGTTCTATTCTTTTACCTTGTGTACCTAATTTAGCATGAAAGGTTACATTCAAATGATCAAGTCGCGCCATTCTTTGATCGAGAGGTTTTTTTATATCAAGCTCAAATTTTTTTATAGAAGATTCCAATTGTTGAAGATCAGGCAAATCATGCTGATCGGTTTGCCAAAAATGAAGTGCATCAGAAAGACGGGCACGGACAACCTTACTATTTCCTTTCGAAATTTCTTTGCCTTCATCATTTGCAAGAATATTAGAAACGAGAATAAAATGATGAGAAAGTTTTACTTTTTCTCCTTGTTTGCGGGTGACAAAACATTTTTGATTGGCTCGAATGGTCAAGCGAATAATTTCTGGAGGAATATCAAGGAATGATTTGTCAAAATCACCCATCAGGATAACAGGCCATTCAACAAGACCAGCAACTTCTTCTAGGAGGGGATTATCTTGAACCAGTTCTAAACCGTTTGCAAAGCAGAGATTTTGGGCATCAGCTAAAATAATATTCTTTCGTCTTTCGGCATCCAGAATGACTTTATGGGTTTCAAGTTGAGTAACATAGTCATCAAAGCGGCGCACTTGAAATGGCTCTCCATCACTTAAGAAACGATGACCATAAGTTAAATTATTGCTTTTAAGAGAACCAATTGTAAACGGAATAACATGTGTTTCACCAATTTCTTGTCCGAAGATGCAAAGAATGTTTTGTAAAGGTCTAATCCACTTCAAAGTACCACTTTGTGCTGAATCTTTTCCCCAACGCATAGATTTCATCCACGGAAAGTTGCGGATAATATCCGGTAAAATATCGGCAATAATTTCTTCTGCAGCTCGACCTTTTTTAACAATTTTAGCAATATAAAAATGACCTTTTTTATCATCATGTCCAATATGCGCTTCAGAAACATCATTTAATCCTGTTGCACGTAGAAAACCATCAATTACATGCTGTGGTGATTTTATACTGGGACCTTTGCGTTCTTCATGGACATCTTTGGAGCGTGTGGAAAGTCCGCGTATGTCCAATGTTAGCCGACGAGGTGTCCAATATTCACGAGCAGCTTCATAGATCAATCCAGCATTCACAAGTTGATCTGTAACAGATTTCTTAAGATCAGCAGCAGCTTTTCGTTGCATACGTGCGGGGATTTCTTCACTGAAAAGTTCAAGAAGAAGATCAGACATTAGGCTTCTCCAGTATATATTTGTCCAGCTTCTGTGAGTAAGAAGGCTTCCCCACAACGGCGCGCGAGATTACGAACGCGAAGAATGTAATTTTGTCGTTCGGTTACAGAAATAACGCCACGTGCTTGCAAAAGATTAAAGATATGGCTCGCTTTAATACATTGATCATAGGCAGGAAAAACACAGCGATGGAATACATTTTCTTTATTTGGTTTTCCAGCATCAAGAAGTGCGCTGCATTCGCGTTCTGCATCGATAAAGTGCTGATGGAGCAGTTTTGTATCAGCAAATTCGAAGTTATAATATGAGTATTCCTGTTCTGCCTGTAAAAAAATATCTCTATAACTTATTTTGTTTTCTCCCTCCAAACCATTAAAGTTAAGGTCATAGACGTTATCAACCCCTTGGATATACATCGCTAGACGCTCAAGACCGTATGTGAGTTCCCCTGAAACTGGAGCGCATTCAATGCCGCACACTTGTTGAAAATAAGTAAATTGAGAGACTTCCATTCCATCGCACCAACATTCCCATCCAAGCCCCCAAGCACCAAGAGTGGGACTTTCCCAATCATCTTCAACAAAGCGAATATCATGCAGTTTTGTATCAAGCCCGATAGCTTGTAGCGACTTTATATAAAGTTCTTGTAGATTGAGCGGAGAGGGTTTGAGAAGCACTTGGAATTGATAATAGTGTTGTAAACGATTTGGATTCTTACCATATCGGCCATCTGTTGGACGTCGAGAGGGTTGGACATAAGCAACTTTCCAAGGGCGTGGTCCTAGAGAGCGTAATGTTGTTGCTGGATGAAAAGTCCCAGCTCCGACTTCCATATCGTAAGGTTGCAAAATTGCACACCCATAGTGTGCCCAATAATTTTGCAAAGTTAATATTAGTCCCTGAAAAGAACGTTTTGGGTTAAGATGTTCAGGCAGTTTCACGCTTTATACTCTTTATATTGGACTAAACAAAAAACCAAAGTAATTTTAGTTTCTCTATTTATTATTCATGTGGTTTATGGTTAAGCATCGTTTATTGCAAACCAAATTTCAACTTTTCTTGAATTTGTTCAGAATTTTCTGGTTTTCCGTCAATTGCGTGATTCCATTGAAAGATTGCTTCACGTTTACGCCCAACTTTCCAATAGGCATCCCCTAAATGATCATTTAGTGTTGGGTCCTCAGGTTGTAATCTGACAGCATTTTCTAATATTTGCACTGCTTTATTATATTCTTTTAGTTTATAATAAGCCCACCCTAAAGAATCGAGAATATGACTGTTGTGAGCTTGTAAAGCAGAGGCTTTTTGTAGCATACGGAGCGATTCTTCAAGCTTCTCACCACGTTCCACAAGGGAATAGGCTAAATAATTAAGAACCTGCGGTTGATTTGGGAAAAATTCAAGTGATTTTCGCAAGTCAAGTTCTGCTTTTGGCCATTGCTTTAAACGTTCAAAAGCAATACCACGCTGATAAAAGAGTTTCCAATCGTCCTGCTGAAAGTTTTTTATCTTTGTAATAGCGTAGTCTAGAGTTTTAATGGCCTCAAGAAATTTATTGTCCTGCATATAAAAAGCAACGAGCGTTATCAAAATATTACGATCATTGGGAAATTTTTTATTTAACAATGTGAGTAATTTTATTGCTTCTTTGTAATTGTTGTTATTGGCAAGAAGGAATGCAAGATGAAGTTGTCCATCTTTATAATAAGGAGATTTAGGGGATAAAGCGCGATAAAGTTTAATTGCTTGATGTGGATCGTTCAATTTAGCAGAAATGTGTGCGAGCTGAAACAGTGTTGCGTCATTTTGAGGGTATAAGGCGAAAGATAATTGCTTAAAAATACGTGCAATTCGCCCTGAGTTTTTGTAGTTGAGGGCTGTTCCAAAATTATATAATACCTCGGCTGCTCCTTGTTGAGGTGTTTTAATAACTCTCTCTAAGAAAGAATTTTTTTCAATTTTTTCTTGAAAGTTTTTAAGGACTTCTCGACCTGACAACATTTGTTCGCCATGCTGGATTGTTTGAAGAGCTTGGTTGCGCATATTATGGCGCAATTGGAATGAGGCATAGGCTATGATAATACGCTCATAAGTATTAGGAGCGATAAGAGTTCCCTGTTTGTTACTCAGTGCTTTAATGAAATATTTTTTTGCATCCTTTGGCCGTTCTGCAAGGTCGCTCATAAGTGCTAGATGATAAGATATAAAAAGATCATACCAGACAGGACCTTTGAGTTTCTTAAGATCATCGATTGCCTGAGATTTTTGTCCAGATCCAAATGTAATCCAAGCGCCGATGAGTTCAGGTATTGGATTATTGGACGTAGGAAGTTCCTTTAATTTCAGAAGAGCCTTGGCATTCTTATAATCTTTTTTGATGAGACTTTCTACTGACAAAGTTAAGGAAACAAAGGGAGTTATAACATCGTTCTCTTTTAGTTTTTGGGCTTGTTGGACAGCTTCTTTAAAGTTTCCGACCGAGAGCATAGCTTCAAGGAGCTCTTTTTGTGTTTCAATGTTATTAGGTTGATAAACCAGTGCTTGTTTAAAATAATTGATAGCAAGTTCTGTTTTATTTTCATGATTTGCAACTCTTCCAGCTAAATAAGCACCTGTAAATGAGCTTGTATGAGTTGCTGCACTTATTTTACTGTAGGTGAGGGATGGCATCAGCATGATACCCACGATAAAGAGGGCAAAAAGTCGAGATACCGTTGCAGAGCACATGGAGCTAATCCTTTTCAAGATAATCAATTGATGGTGTTGTTTATAGATCATATCTCATTACTGTGTTGAGAAATACTGCGATTCTTGCAAAGAATTCAGTTTACACGCGCAATACAAAATTCAACAGTCTCAACGAGAGCATTATAAGCAAGATTTTCATTCATGGGAACAAGAGCATCAATTGCATATTTTCCATAGATGCGTGATTGTTCTATTGTATCTGTGATACTATCATACTTTTCCATTAAGTGTTGCGCGTGTGCGAAGGATTCATCATTATTATTGCCATCTTCAAGCGCTTTTTTCCAGAAATCTTTTTCTACCATATTCCCACGCTCATATGCGAGAATAACAGGCATTGTGATTTTTCCTTCTCTAAAATCATCCCCTATATTTTTTCCTAAGTTTTGAGCACTACCGCTATAGTCAAGTGCATCATCAATTAATTGGAAAGCTAAACCTAAGGATGTTCCATATTCACGTAATGAAGAACGCTCTTTATTTCCATAGCCAGCAATAATGGGTCCTACTTCAGCGGCTGCTGAAAAAAGTGCTGCTGTTTTTGCATTGATGATTTTGAGATATTCTGAAGGGCTGGTTTTTATATTTTTTGCGGCAGAAAGTTGCATAACTTCTCCTTCAGCAATAATTGCAGCAGCGTTGGCTAGGACAGAGAGTGCTTCTATGGAACCGACATCGACCATCATTTTAAAGGCCTGGCCCAATAGGAAATCACCAACAAGTACACTTGCTTGATTCCCCCAGATCATCCGTGCTGTAGATTTTCCACGTCGTAAATTACTTTCGTCAATCACATCATCGTGTAGTAATGTTGCTGTATGCATAAATTCAACAGCTGTTGCGAGTTTTATATGCCCGTCACTTTGATAACCGAACATATGAGCAGAAGCGAGCGTAATCATTGGGCGTAATCGCTTTCCACCTGATGAAATAAGATGGTTAGAAATTTCAGGGATCATCTCAACCTCTGATTTTGCCATAGAGAGAATAAATTGATTTACGCAATCCATATCTTTTTGAGTAAGATTGACAAGAGATTGAAGAGAAATTTGATTATTTCTTATTTGTTTTGGTTTGATAGCTGCACTCAATGTGTTTACTCCTAGAGTATTGCAATGGACATATATAAAATTTACTTTATTCATTAGCATAAAGGGGGTTTGGTTTTGACTCAAGCTTTTGATGTCGTTTAAAAGTGTTAGCTTGGAATGTTATTGGCAAGAAATGTTCTTTAGCGAGTGTAATCTTATTATTATGAAATAATAAAAAATTTAAAATAGTAGCTGAATGGCAAAAATGCAATTTATAAAGGTGAGCATTAGGCTTTTAAATGGATAAAGCAGCGAATCAGAGTGGTGAAACAATTGACAGTTTTCACCGCGGAAAATTTTATTTGGTTCAACCCCATAAATATGGTCATCGTTCTGGAATGGATGCGATGTTATTAGCTAGTTTGGTTCCAAGTGATTTAAAGGGCAAGGTTGTTGATTTAGGTGCAGGTGCTGGAGCTGCGGGTTTGGCTGTTGCTTCGCGTTGTCTGAAAGTTCATGTTACCTTAGTTGAACGTTCAGCTTTTATGGTATCTTACGCTCAAAAAACGCTTATGCTAAAACAAAATAAACAATTTGCTAGCCGAATTTGTTTGCTAGAAGCAGATGTTACCTTCAAAGGGAATGCCCGTATAAAAGCAGGTTTGATAGATAATAGCTTTGATTTTGCGATTATGAATCCACCTTTTAATAATCCCACCGATCGTAAGACACCTGATAAACAAAAATCTGAAGCACATGTTATGTCTGAAGCAATGTTTGATAACTGGTTGCGGAGTGCAGCAGCTATTGTTAAGCCAGGTGGATACTTAGGGCTCATTGCACGTCCACAATCGTTGAGAGATATCTTGCATGCTTTAGAAGGGCGTTTTGGTGGTATTTGTATAATTCCTGTGCATGCCCGTGCGAAAACAGCAGCAATTCGTCTTTTATTTTACGCAAAACGAGGAAGCAGAGCAGCTTTATCTATTTTACCGGCATTGGTTATACATGAAGGTAATGACCATACTTTTTCACCTCGAGTTGATGCAATTAATAATGGATATATAAGCTTGTGGGAACTTTTCTAATAGTATCTTGTGTTTTTTAGTTTATTATTTAAAGTCTACACTTTGTCATTAGGGAGGCTTAGCTTTTGGGTGAAGTTATATTTCTGATTGTAATGTGGGGATTGATTGGCGCTTTTGGATGGTATCACGTTGTTCCTTTTTGTTGTCCTTGCCTATTTAATTGTTCTTAATTTATAAGGAGATTTTGTTTTGATGGATTTTATTAAAAGTTTTATTCCACGCCGTTTTTCTTCCGATAAACTTGAAATTCCTGTGGTGCGCCTTCAAGGAGCAATTATGGATTCATCAGCATCTATATCTCGTACCCTTTCCCTCAGTAGGTGTGCAAATCTTTTAGAGAAGGCTTTCGCACACAAAAAGTCACCGGTTGTTGCACTTATTATTAATTCTCCTGGTGGTTCACCTGTACAATCGCGTTTTATCTTCAAGCGCATTCGTGACTTGGCAGAAGAAAAAAATAAAAAGGTTCTTGTGTTTATTGAAGATATTGCAGCATCTGGTGGTTATATGATTGCTTGTGCAGGGGATGAAATTTTTGCAGATCCTTCTTCAATTGTTGGTTCCATTGGAGTGGTTTCTGCTTCCTTTGGTTTTCCGGAACTTTTGAAGAAAATTGGTATCGAACGGCGTGTATACACAGCAGGAAAGAACAAAGTTACATTAGATCCATTTCAGCCAGAAAAAAAGGCGGATATTGAGCATTTGAAATCTCTCCAACTTGAAGTGCATCAAACTTTTATCGATTTGGTTAAAGAACGGCGTGCTGAAAAATTATCAGATGATTCGAATCTCTTTACAGGAATGTTTTGGAGTGGAAAACAAAGCGTTGGGCTTGGTCTGGTTGATGGATTGAATGATGTACGTTCTGTTATTAAGGAGCGCTTTGGTAATGATGCAAAACTTCGACTTATTATGCCTCCAAAAAGTTTTTTAGGACCTAAAACGCCTTCAGGAGTGACGGCACATACGGTTTATACAGTCGTTGATAGTGCATTGATGGCAGCAGAAGAGCGAGCTCTTTGGCAGCGTTATGGTTTGTGATGGAAAGGATCATTCAAGCCAGAGAGATTTTTATCTAAAAACAGATACTAGAAGAAAAAAGGCTTGAAATGATAAGAATGAGAACATGTCGTTTATTTTGTATGAGAACTCTTTATATTTATTGTTTTTTTAGAAAACGATTAAGAATATTCCAAGCTGTTTATAGGGCTCGTGCTAAAAGTATGGGTAAAAGGGGGGAATTTTTAAAAGAACCCTATGTAAGTGAATATTACGTCATATGATATCAAATGTACAAACTTCGTTCCAAAGACATTCCTATTTATTTACACCTATTAAATTGAATTTAGCTTTACATGTTGTGGGGCAACGTGTTGATGGGTATCATTTAATAGAAAGTTTGGTTTATTTTAGTCTTAGTGGTGATTGTCTACACTATGCACCTTGTGAAAATAATCAGTTTGTTTTGACGGGGTCGTTTGCAAAAGGACTTGTTTCTCATTTAGACAATTTGGTTATTTGCGCACGGGACTTTATGCATAAGACTTTTCCGGAATGTGCTCAACCTGCTTTTTTTCGGCTTGTAAAAACATTACCTGTTGCTTCAGGCATTGGTGGCGGCTCAGGTGATGCAGCTGGGGTTATCAGCATGTTGCGTCAACAGTGGAATCTTGATTGCCCTTACGAAGAATTAGCAAAAAAGAGCTTAGTTCTTGGTGCTGATGTTCCCATGTGTCTTTGTGCATTAGAATATCAGCAGCCGCTTTTGGTTAAAGGAATTGGTCAAGAGATGATACGACTAAAAGAAGCTTGTTCATTAGCAATGGTATTGGTTAATCATGGACAAGAGATTTCAACACAAGCTGTTTTTAAAGCGTTAGAGAAGCGTCATAATCCTTCTTTAAAAATTAATACAGACGCTTTAAAAAGTGTTGATTCATTGGTTGAAGCTTTACAAGAAACGCGTAATGATCTTTTTTCTCCTGCATTAAAAATAGCACCTCAGTTAGCTGAAGTGTTATCTATATTAGATGAATGTGGGGCTCTTTTTTCCCGTATGTCTGGAACGGGAGCAACTTGCTTTGGCATTTTTAAAAATAAACAAACGGCGCAACAAGCAGCTCTTTTTATCAAATCAATGCACCCAAATTGGTTTGTAAAACCTATCATGACTTTAGGAAATATTTGATAAATAAATATAAAAGCTTTTATTTCATCATGATTTTATTATACATAATGAAAGAGGGTAACCAAAGAAATGTGTTTTTTATTTTTTGTGCAAGAATTCGTGGAATGTTTGAAGAGCCATTTAAAACTGTAATGCTTGCAAAAAATGATCAGGCTACAGAAATAGATGTATGTTTGTTGTATTTGTGATGTATCAAAGATGTTTAATTTGCCGCTTCAACCAAATTTTTCGTGCGAATTGGATTTGCAAAAACAGGGTTTTTTTCATATAGCAGGTGTTGATGAAGTAGGACGGGGGCCTCTCGCTGGACCTGTGGTAACAGCAGCGGTTATCTTGGATAAAGATCGTATTCCTAATGGGTTAAATGATTCAAAAAAACTTTCTTTTCTCCAACGAAATAGACTTTATCATGAAATTTTGCAAAGTGCATTAGCGGTTTCAGTCGCCAGTCTTTGTGCTCGTACAATTGATCAATCTAATATTAGAAAAGCAACTTTAGAAGCAATGCGTCGCTGTATTATAGGATTAGCCATTCCAGCCCACTATGTCCTTGTTGATGGGCGTGATATTCCTTCTGAGTTGTCCTGTCCTGCAATGGCGTTGATTAAGGGCGATCAGCGTTCAGTTTCAATTGCAGCCGCATCTATTATTGCGAAAGTAACGCGTGATCGGATGATGGAATGTACAGGACAAGTTTATAAAGGGTATGGTTTAGAGAAGCATGTAGGTTATGCAACGCTAGCGCATCGTACAGCTCTTGATAAATATGGACCAGTTATAGGATTACATCGTTATAGTTTTGCACCACTAAAAGAGTGTAAAAAAGGCAATTAAAATCAATAATTTATTACAAGAGTAAGGGATTTTATAATCATTGATTCTGTTATGTTTTTTTGGGTGTCTATCCCTAACCTTTTTGAAGCTTTTTTATCACTTATTCCCATCCATTTTTTCCAGATATAGAATTAGATATTTCTAACATGGGCTTGACTCTTATTGTTATTAACCGTATAGCAACGATATACGACAAGGGGCGGTAATGGCAATTGTGAGTTTTAAATATAAGGGCTTAAAATTATTTTATACAACAGGTTCCACAAAAGCTATTTGACCAGATCACTTAAAAAATTACGCGTTATCTTAACGGCTTTAACAAGTGCTACTACGCCTGAAATGTTGAGAGCGCCTGGCTTTAAAATACACCCTCTTAAAGGTGAACTTACAGGGTACTATTCTATATGGATGAATGGAAATTGGCGTGTTACTTTTCGCTTTATAGGAACAGATGTGGAGCTTGTTGATTATCAAGATTACCATTGATGAGAGGAATGAAAAAAATGACGCATAACCCCGCACATCCGGGTGAAGTTCTGAAAGTAGCTTTCTTAGAAGAAATGGGGATAACAATACAAAAATTAGCTGATCATCTCCATATGACAAGAGCTTCTTTATCAAGAGTGATTAACGGACATGCTTCTATAAGTATCGAGCTTGCTATTAAATTAGAATTAGCTGGTTTTAGTAAAGCAAAATTTTGGTTGGATATGCAAACAAACTATAATTTATGGCAAACAAAACAACAGGCACAACCACCTATTTCTCTTCTTGTTTTTGATACACCTCAAACGCCGCTTTGATTTCGTTAATAATTTTGATGGTGCTTTGGTTTGTTTTTTTAGCTGCCGCCCATTGCTCTAACTTTTTTGTAGCTTTTTGATTGCTTCTATTGCAAGTCGTTTTCTATCGGCTGTTTTGGTACAAAGGGATGCCATTTTATCTTCGGTCCAGCCAAAAAGCGCTTTCATTTGTGAAACCGTAGCACCAGCATTGGCAGCACGTTTTGCTGCTAATTTTCGCAATCGGTGCGCTGATTTTTTAATATCCGCCGCATTACATGCTTCACGAAAGAGGTTGCCAAAACTTTCTTTGACAAGCTTATTTCCACCTTTACCACAAATGAATGTTTGATCACCTATGGGACCAATTTTAAGGGTTTCCTCTAGTTCTGGTAAAATAGGAAGAAAAACATCTGTTTTAAATTGGCTCTTTTCTGTTTTGAGATAAATGATATTATCTTTGACGTCTTTCCAGCCGATACGAACGGCATCACCACGACGCAAGCCTGTATAAAGAAGAACATCAATCCAGACGCGTTCATGTGTACCATGTGACCAATGGTGATAATATTTGTCTATGTCCTCTTCTAGCCATGGCAGTAATCCCCCACTGTTTAAAGATTTTGGTGCTTTTATATTAAAGGCAGGATTTCTATTTAAAAGGGCATTATCAACCGCCCAATTAAAGAGATCGTTTAAAGAGGTCAAAAAATATTTTGCCGCTGCGAGAGTAGCTCGCCTTCTGTCTACGGCGTCAAGGATGTGGTGTTTTTCTATGCTTTTATGTGCACGATCAGCAATATTTTTAGAAACATTGTTCAGAATTCGATATTTAACTTTTTTAGTAGATTCTAATTGATTATGCCATTGCATGCTTTGTAAATACTGATGCAATAACCAATCGAAAGAGCCTTTTGTAAGTCTGTTTATTTTCTTGGAGATGCCATTTTGCGCTTGTTTAATAGCCAGCGTATATTTGCTCTGATGGAAATCAATGGACTGTCATAAATTTTAGCTTTTCCACTAATAAATGTACTACCGAAAACTTGTGCATCCCCAAAAACTTTGGCATAACCATAGACTTTTGCATCATCACTTATTCAGCAATTGCCATCATGACTTAGATTGTCTTCTTTTTGTATAAAAGCGCCAAGATCACCTGCCTTTACATCTCCAAAGTCTCTCAAAGCACGGATGCAGTAAAGTGTAATGTATCCACCAACCTCAATTGTTTCATTAGTCAGTTCATATTTCTTTTCCTTGATTTGCGCAGAATTCACCCGTAGCGTGAATCATGCATCACTTAAAAGTTATTAGGAATGGGTAGGGGGCTGGGAGGCATATGGGCACTCCCATTTTTTAAAAATATGCAAATTTATTTTTTTAGATGTGCTTAATTTCATATTTCCAATCAGGCAACGGAATGAGAGCTAATGCGAGTTGTCCTCTATGACACATGCATACATTAGCTTCAAAACAGGTGATTGCAACGCGCTTTTTGTTTAAAAAAATTTGATATAATTTGTTTATTGCACAAGAATTATCCTTGAGAGTTGTATTTTGATAATCTTCAAAAAGGCGATCATAATCTTTTGTGTTTTCAAATTTCTTCGTTTTTCAGAGGCAATTCCAAGTTCAGGCATATGCTATATATTCAATATCAATGTTGTTTACAACTTTCTCTAATTGTCTTTTTGAAAATCCGTATTTTCTGCTTATTGGATTTTTACGAATATCATACAAAAGTTTAATATTATTTTTGATAAGTTGATTGAAATAGTCCTCAAAGGATTTTCTTTCATAGCCAATGGTAAAAAACAAAAGCTCTCATCTTTAGCAGGCTGTATGATAATATGTTTGATGTTACACACGTTTATTTCCTTAGTAAATAGGTGGGGGCTCTATGAGCGCCTCTTTCCAAAAGGATANAAGATAAAACAACTTTGACCGGAGGTATTATTGAAAGCACAGCCTCGGCAGAAAAAACAGCCTGACCACAGGAAGTATCAGTACCAGTGATATCACCAACAGTGCGCATGCTCAAGCCAGCAGCCATGGGTTTAGCATTTCTGGGAATGACACGATAAAGAACATTGCCAAAAATGTTTTAAATCACGGCAAAGCCAAGGATGGAGCAGAAGGGGAAACCAAATCTGCTATCAGTGATGGGAGTATCATCCTTACTGATATAACTGGACAGACGGCGATGGGGCAAGATGCTGGACAAATCATTGGCTCTCTCAACCGTAACACCGCAGCAGCCCACCAAGCAGTAGGACAGCTAGATGTTGCACCGCTTGAGGGAGCAGTGCATAATCGCGTAGATATGATCAATGATTTATCGGATGAAGGATTGGGATACTTTGATAAAATTTATAAAATCGCCTATGTCAAAAAACATCCTGAGGGTGAGGTTGAGCATGATGAAAATGGCAATGTCCTCTATGCAACAGATAAAAATGGAAAACCTATCAAAGACAGTTATGGAAGACAAGTCCC
>NZ_JBHIQF010000043.1:0-6383 GCF_042196445.1 Bartonella sp. AP11XZML | reverse complement strand
GGCGCTCAAGGACTTAATCTAAACTCAGATTCTCTTGGCTCTTATGTCATCTCTCCCTTTGTCCTATGTGTAGCCTGTATAGCCAAATCCTCAAAACAATCCGCTAACTTTTTGTAACAAAAAAACTGCAAACAATTCATTGACATCCAAACTATCTATACCACTAAATACTAAGGGGGATTTTTACCTAGCAAGCTTTTGGGGTAGCGAGCCTATGCCTATGATCTGTGGGGGCAGTGCTTTACGGCTCAGATAGAGAAATAACAGCTTTTTACACTATCCTAACATACATAATGGCTATGGTATGTAAGAATAGTGCCGTTTTTTATACGGAGCTGCCTTATTATAAGATTAAGTAGGGTAGGGGAAGAACGTATAGGTATGTAATTTACGCGCATAAAGGCTTTGAAGGGACTAAATCTAAGCTCAGATTCTCTCTCTTTAGGGAGTTAAGACTTGTATTTTTATCATAATGACTAGCTTCTCCATCATAATATTTCTTCACGAGAGCTTTCCAAAAATAATACACTAGCTAGTTTGTTCTTAAAAAAAATAATCAAGGCAATACTTTTGCACCATCCTCATTCGCCATCCTTAAGGGCGGCTTTTGCATTTACAGAAATTGCCCACTGACTTTAGAAGCGGAGCCTAGAAACGTGGGGAAGAGGAACACCATAGAGCGGTGTGACTACTCATGTTGTCATGCTATAGAAATATTTGGTTTTGTAGGGTAGAAGCAGCGGCCACCCCCTTTAATGCTTTTTAGGCATTAAAAATGGCACGAGAAAATGCTGGTAGTCGTGATATGTTTTTTATTATGGCTGATCCATGAGCTCTAAAATATAAATTGAGAGAGAATGGGCGGCATTAAAAGTTAAACGCGCATGGCGAGGCTTGAGATTGATTAGTTCAAAATCCTTTTCTGAGCGGCCATGCGCTGCACTTTTCTTGTTTCTTAAATTCATAGTACCACTAACGATTCTGGATAGACCGGTTGCGATCATTCTTAAGTCATTTTTATCTAGATCTTGATTTTTTAAGTTTTTTTGCTTTATATCGTCAGTATGAATCTTAGCCTTCTTAGCAACTTCTTTCCATAAAGCGTACAGCTTATTATGGGCATTTTCTTCGTATAGGATAGAATGGTGGTCGAGATAAGCTTTGCAAGAGGCTTCCAACAGATTTGCTGCAAATAAAACTGCCTCCCTTGGATCTTTTTCTATATTTTCTAATGCCCTATTTATTTCGATTTCTACTGCTGAAAGTTCTTTCTCTGCAATAAGTTTTTTTAGCTCTTCCATCGAGAGGAGACCAGCTTTTTGCAATTCTTGTGTGAAGGTTAGCTCATTCTTGATAATATATCCTCCACGCTGATATTCTAATCCATCTTTCTTTAACGTTTCTAAAACTTTACGTTGATCTTCTTTAAGCTGTTGTAGCATTTGATCTTCTGGTATGTCTTGAAATATGAATCCGACTAACTTATGAAACTCACTGTCCAAAAAATCACCAAGCAGGGGACCAAGGACTTCAAGCGGTTTATTGCATTCTACATTGATTGTATCTAGTCATTTCTTAATCTTGACTTCATCATCATCACTTCGATACTCATGAGGAGCAGATGGTGTATAAAAAAATAAGGCATCCAAATTCTCTGGCCAATAGTACTTTGGTAATATTTGAGAGAGTATCCTAATTGTTGCAGGAGGGATTTTGTTTTTCTGAGATATTTTTTGCGGGGATGATAATTGCATTTTATGGCTTTATAATGTCAAAAAGTGATATGTTGAGTGGTTTTTAGAGTATGATTTTATTGCCTGACCTTGCTTAGAAAGTCGCGCAACAATTTTGTGGCTTATATAAGATTTGTGAAAAAGAAATACTATATTGTGTTTTAATCTTTTTCTCCTTTCATTGTTATAACAGTGAAGCAGTGAAGGGGGGAATAGTGTGTGATAATTCGAAAAATATAGAATGAGAACAGAAGTATAATTTGTATTATCGTAACTGCAATAGCATTCTTTATTGGCAGATTGTTTATTGGAGAGAAGGAAGCAGGCAATGCGCATAATCCCTGAACGGAAGGTTTTGTGACAAGAATTTCAATAATGGCATGTTACTAAATGTTGTGTGTGTTCTTTGCTTGTCAGAAAGAGCAGATGGGGTTCTTTATTTGCATAACCGGTATAGAGTAATGAGTAATGCGGGAGGCTAGTTTAAAATCTCGTTTATTCCGTTAAAGCTTACGGTTTTCTATAAAAAGACTGTTTTCATTATATCCGCTGTGAAGCTCGCATACTTGGTAGATGGAAATATACGCGTTTATCGCGTCTGTAAGGGAGCTTGAAGCAATGAAGTTATGTGTAAAAGAGTTCTGAAAAGCTTCTTTTGTCCGTAAATTTTATAAGGAAAATCTAAAGGCAGGAAAATGTTAGAGAAATCTAAGAGTACGCTGTGAAAATCAAGAAACAGTCTTTTTAGAGATGGTTTGCTGTCTGTTATTGTACATCATGATTTTCAATGTTTTTAAAATTTTCCTCTCAATGAGAGAGGGCTTTTTTATTAAAGTGGGGGAGATTTCTTATAACAGTTAACAATGAAATGGAGAGAAGATGCTGTTTTACCAGCTGTTTTTGTCGCTTCAGTTTCATTTGGACCTATTGCTGTTATGAAAGCATAGTGATTCAATGACTTTGAAAAGGGGGGAATAACATTATCAAGTTTGCAATACAGTGCGATTTTTTGCATCGCGGTGCGTGGCAGAAGATGGTCAGCATTTTGGGGCATTGTGGGTTCTATATTCTATGCTGGTTCGGTAGGGCGTCTGTTAGCGCATTTATGGAACTATTCCGCATTGAAACGCGTGCTTAATTTCGTGGATCTTTGCAAAGGTCTGATCAGAAAATCCCATATTTCAAGAGGTTTTTAGAGGGATCTAAAAGCACAGAGGTATCATAAAATTACAAACACCGTACGTTACTGGAGGTGATCAATTTTAGAGCTTAAGGAGCTTATCGATTTAGTGTTCTTTCATAAAAATGATGAAGGCTGTGGTCAAGGTCTCAGTGTGTTGGTTTCTCGAAAAGTGGTAAATGCTGTATGATTTTATAAGCTATTGCCAATGTTATGGCTAGGGAGTTCAAATAAAGCATATCATAAATCGGAATTCTTCTCTTTACGCGATAAGAGGAGGGCTAGGCAAAACAGTAAAAATGCAGCGATAGAGAATATGAAGAATACGATATATGTTTGGTTTAAGGACAGGGATTTTTCTGTCAGCGAATGGATCAAAAAGCCAGCGAATATACCCCCTAAGGCACCACCTATTTGCTGTAATATGCGTGTGATAACGGCTGTATCTTTGACGTATAAACTGTTGACATATTGGATGGGGGCGGAAAGGCAGACAATGGTGGCGATGCCAAGTCCTATGCCTCTTAGCAAGAATCCAAGTCCATCCATGCTTATATTATAGCCGAAGCATAATAACCCAAAGCTTGATATCACTAAACCAATTCCTATCATGAAAAAGGGAGATTTTTCTTTCCATTTTTGGTAAATAAATTTCCTTCCGATCCATGCTCCTACCCCTTGCAGAGCAAGGAGGGCACCGATGATGAGAAGGCTCTTTTCATAGTTTCCTCCCATGGCAACGGCTAGTGGGAAATAAACGAGGAAGCTATAAAAAAGAAATGAAGCAACAAGCCCCATGATCATGAGTAATGTATAGCGTGCATTTTGAAATCCGCTAAAGACGATTAATTTGTTTTTTGCTTTCTGATTAGAAACAATGAATAATATGAGAGATATCATGGCTATAAGCGCTAGGATATATAAGTGGTTTTTGTTATTGATATTTCTGGCTTCTGTGAGGTAAAAAAACGAAAGAAGCGATATGGAAAACGCTAAAAATGCAAATAAGTTAAATTTTGTTTTTGTTGTTTCGTTGCTCTTTAAATGTTTTGCTCCAAGGGTGAGTGCCAATAAAATAAGCGGAATATTGATAAAAAATAACAAACGCCAAGATACATACTGAGCAAGCGAGGCGCCTACCAGCGGACCAAAGGCAGGAGCGAAAACTGTTGGTACGGCTATGGTGCCCATGGCTTGCCGCACGCGTTCTTGCCCAAATTGTAGTGCAATGATGGTTTAGCTAAGAGGCAGTAAAAGACCGGTCCCAAAACCTTGAACGATACGGGCAGATATAATGGTTGGAAAATTATAGCTTAATCCTACCCCCAGTGATCCAAGCATAAAAATGAAGCTTGCAAGAAACCAAGTGCTTTTGATACCTATTCTTCCTTGCACAAAAGCGGCCATTAGCAGCCCTGGAACGGTGGCTAGAAAATAGGATGTTACAATCCATTGTATATTATTTCCTTCCACGGAAAAATAATGCGCAAGGTCCGGAAGGATGACATTAACAATGCTTCCGTCCAGCAGAGGAAGTATGCTGGAAATAATGACGGTATATATGACATACCTTTCTGTTTTTGTATAGGAATCTCTCTTTTGCATTATTATGCCCCCTGTTGATATTCTTTAAAATATTGTCCCCGCCCCATTCACAGACTTTTAAAAATTAACACGCATTTGTGATATCTGCGGTTTTGATATTGGAATGAATATGATTGGAAGTGCTGATGGTCTCCTTGTGTACAACCCTTCTTCCTCCAAAATGAAGCCATCAGTTAAGCTGATTTTGATGAGTTTATCGAGGAGTCTATTTGCTGTCAACTCAATCTGCATGAGAGCAAAAGCAGAACCTACACAAACGTGCACGCCTGCTCCATTTGCATTTATTATTTAACATGGAAAATGTGAAAATCTTTATAAATCAAATTATTGACTTAAAAATCCAATGTTTGTTTATATATCATTTTTTATGCTTAAATGATTGTTTGGGTGTCAAATGTATTCTCAATAGTTTATAATTTTCTTTTCTTAAATGTGCAGCTCTTTCTGAAAAATGTTCGATAATTTCTTGATTGTTTAATAAAAATTAAAATTGGTTATAAGAAAGAGCTTGTAAATTATAGAGTAGGAAAAAGGTGCATTTTATAAAAAACAGGGGAGGGTTGTTTCCATAACCCAAACATTTTTTCAAGTTGTTGTGGTATCTTTTTGAATTGCTTGATCGATAAAAGTTTTATAATTATCAGAAACAATATATTGGGTATTTTCTCCTAAAGCTTTGAAATGTTTACGATCGCAATGGATTTTTGCTTTTTCCAGATCGCGCAAGATGTCTTCGAAAATACTTCCTTTGCTTTCCACAACAAAATACAGTTTTCCTTGCCCATCTTGCTCGAGTAATACAGTCCAATCGGGAGTATATGATCCAAGAGATGTATCAATTTTAAACCATTTAGACAGTTTCGCATAAACTTTAATCTTATCGTTTTTTTCAAACGATTGTGCAAAACTGAACTCAATATCTGAATCATAAATACATGATCATAAGTTGATTTATCAGTTTTTGTCATATTCTTTTATAAAACAATTTGCTTTTATATTTATTAAAATGCATTTTCTATTTTATTTTTTTGTATAATTAGCCAATGAAGTTTTTGCTCTAATATCGCAATTTGTAAAAGACTATTTTGGTCATTCAATATGAAACTTTTTATGTCGGTTTCTTGTATTGAAAGCAATGGTACGATTTTTGATATCTGTATAAAATATTTACAAAAAAAATTTAATAACGCATAATTATAAAATTTTGTCCTTTGTTTGAAGCATGTAAAGTTAACCTATTGTTTATTCATAGATTTTATGTTCATTATTTATTTTATACATTTAATCTAGAATGTAAATTGTGTTCGTATACTCAAACTAAAATACTGGTATTGAAGTGGTGAGAGTGTTGCTTTGTTGAGAATAGATCATTGGGTAGGTTGGTATTCCCTTTGTATCAGAGAATTCAACTTATTCTCTCATATTGTGCGTGGATGAAATGTTAACCGCATAATGCTCTCTCTTACATGAGATGTAAGGTTGATATGGTTTCCATATTGAGAAAAGTTGTTGATCGTAGAGGAATATTTTTCTGCGAAATTTGTTTGGCTTAAATGCAAAAAATAGAGCAATAGCCGCATATTTGTTATGCTGTAACGGCATATATATAATCGATGGAGTCAACACTTCATTTAAGAAGTTTTTTAAAAGAAAAACATAAAAAAATAGAATTATTGAAAAAAATCTTTTATTTTGAAGCTTGTTTCTCACGATTATAAAAGCTTCACGTGGATTTCGAAAATTCTTGTTGTATTGAAAAGCATGAAAAATCAAGAAAATTTTGCAAAAAAGCTGCACTATGCGTGCAGCTTTTTATGTATTTGCTTTAAAGGCAGACGTTTTAAAGCATGAAAGTGTCCTTACGG
>NZ_JBHIQF010000042.1:0-344690 GCF_042196445.1 Bartonella sp. AP11XZML | reverse complement strand
CAGTTTGTTGTTTTTCATCAGAAAGAGGATGAGAACTTCCTGAACCTAAGACTTCAATAACGTGACTTCCAAGAGAGGAAATAGTTGGAGATACAGAAGCCTGAGATTTTTGCCTTAAGTTTTGGCGGTTTTTTCTTCGACGTGGCAATTTAATAGCATGCTCTTGTGGTGCTGTAATCGTTGAAAGAGAAGAAACTGATTGATTTTGATTTAAATGCCGCATAGATCTGCTTCTACTACGTGGTAAACTGTTGAGAAATGAAACATTATCAATAAATACTGCAGATAAATACCAAACTTTTTCACCCCCATCCTCATCAATTCTCTGTTTTAAACCATACGTATAGGTTCCGCCATCAATAGTTTTAACATTTGCACCAGAAAAGCTTCTCAGGGTAAAATGTGCGCCTCCACTTTGATCAACAATTAAATCAAGTTCTGTTGAAGAAGGATCAACAATTTCAATACCGGAATCTAAAATATTTATTGTGTGAGAACCACGGCCATTTTTGATAAAGAGATAATCACCTTCTCCTTCTGCAAGGCTGACATTAAAATCGAAATGTAGACTCCCCAAAAGATTATCAATATAAAGCTTAGAGTAATGTAAATCGGATTCTGTAGAAGTAAAAATGACTTTTCCTACACCGCTTAACTGCTGAATGTGTGTACTTTTATCGTCAAACCCACGAGCAACGGAGTATAATTGAGCGTCTTCTCCGTTTAATTCAATGTTTTCTACTATAGTTTGTTGACCATTATCTCCAGCATCAAGATGGAGCCCACCAAAATCCTGAACTTTTATTTCTCCTCCTAATATTGCACCAGGAGAAATCCATGAATTAGCATTACCTTCAATCGTTAGATTTTTTACAATGCTACCAGCATAGACTTTTTGAACACCACCAGTGCGTAAAATGACTGTATTTGCTTCACCTCCTGCTAAAACACGCTGCACACCCTCTGAAAAGATTTCAGCATTTACAGCTAAACCGCCGGCTTTTTCTGCAAAGTTATCATCATTAGGAAACCACTTAGCAAGAGTTTGTACTCCTCCACTCATCACTTTTGTTCCCACAGCCATCCCATCATCATATACATTCTGCTGTCCCGGCGTATCACCTTGACCATAAAGTGTCGTGTTATAAGCACTGCTCCCCACAATTCCACCATTTACATAACCATTTCCGAAAACAAGCTGCTCCCCACCATAAATTTCAGCTCTCAATGCAGAGCCTCCCCCCTCCACTTTTTGTTTTCCACCCTCGTAAATAATCGTAGATTCTGAGACCCCCTGTTCCCCTACAATCTCAGTACCACCATTTTCAATGGTTGTATTTTTACTGAAACCACCAGCTTCAACATAAAGTCTTCCTGATCCCTGAATTGTATTATTAATAGACTTCTTAAGAACACCTTGCTCTCCATCATCAGAGACATAAACTACGTTATCATCACCGAGCAAAGAGCTTTGTAGAATTCCTCCTCCTTCCCCAATGCTGTAATGAATTACATCAGAGATACTAAAATCTTTTGCCGATGTCATATTTTCTTCTTTTTCAGGAAGCTTATCTATAGGCGACTCCACATGAGGTGAAGGAATTACAGGAGCAGAAGTTATTTGTGATGTAGCCAAAGACCAAGTCTTTCCCCCATTATCATCTTTTGTCTTTAAGCCATACATGTAGGCTCCACCATCAATCGTACTCGTCTCTTCACCAGAAAAATCTGTCAGAGTAAAATGCGCATTTCCGCTTTGAACATGAATTAAATCAAGCTCCAAAACTAAATTCTGATCTTGTAGAGGAGAATTGGTAATTTCAACACCAGAATCGGTAACACTTATGGTGTGATTACCTGATCCTTGTTTTATCAGAAGATAATCACCGCGCTGTTCTGCAAAATTAGTATGCAACCTAAAATGTAAACTCCCTGAAAGATCATTGATCTCAAGTTTAGAGTAATGTGGATTAAACACGGTAGAAGTAAAAATAACACGACCATTCCCACTCAGATTCTCAATCAAAGAACTTTCACCATCTATATTAGAGGCAATCGCGTACAATTTTGTATCTCTACCATTTAAGACAATTTTTTCTACTTCAGTACGAGATTGCTCTGCACCAGCATAAAGATAAATCCGTCCAGAATCATTAACCGTTGTCTTTCCTTCCAATGTTGCGCCACCATGTAACCACGATTGTGCTTGATCCTTAACGGTTAAATCTTTTACATAACCTCCTAAATCTATTGCCTGAAAAGCAGTTCCTTCTAAAAGAACGCCAATCGCGATTCCTCCCGCTAAAACATGTTGCTGTCCACCAGAAAAGACCTTCGTATCAAAGGCAAAACTGCTATAATGGTCTAGATCTTCTTCCACAAAAAGATTTTGTACCCCTCCTTCCATGATCTTTGTGCTAAAAACCTCTCCATCATCATACACATTCTGGTATCCTAACACTCCATTTTTACCAGAAACGATAGTGTCATAGGCACTGCTTCTTACCATCTCACCTTTGATATCAGACTTTCCTGAAACAAATTGCTCACCTCCGTAAATTTTAGCCCCTTCAGCTTTTCCCCCTCTTTAACCTTTTGTTGCCCACCTTTATGAACAATAGTATCCTGTGAAAGACCCTGTGTTTTAATAAGCTCAGTGCCACCTCTTTGAATTGTCGTATACAAGCTAAAACCACCGCTATAAACGGAAAGCTTTCCACCATCTTTAACTGTATTACTAATTGAAGTTTCTCCATTGCTATCAACTTCCTTGCTACTCGTGTCAAAGCTAGGATCTGCAATAGAAACAGTTGTTCCTTGATCAATTGTGAGTTCTGTAAGTAAATCACTTGATGAACCAGTATATGGTTTCAATACACTATCAAAAACTTGAGAAGTTGTCTCATCAATGGTGTGGTTTGCATCTAAGTACCAAATTTTACCAGTACCCTTATTGTTTCTATGTTTCAAACTGTACCGATAGGTTCCGGCATCAACAGTTCCGATTTTTTCACCAAAAGTGTTTGTCAGAGTAAAATGGGCATTTCCGCTGCGATCAGTAATTAATTTAAGCTTTTTGTAAGAAGAATTTGTAATTTCACGCCCAGAATCAGCCACACTTATTGTGTGAGAACCAGAGCCCCTTTTTTTAATCACAAGATAATCACTAAGCTGCTTGGCAAAATTGACATTAAAATCGAAATGTAAAGAACCTGAAAGATCATCGATATTAAGCTGTGAATAATGCTTATTAGTCCCTAAAGACGTAAAAATAACTCTCCCATTTCCTTTTAAATTCTTAACATTAATCTCAGTTTTTTTGCCGTTATCTTCAGACGCAATAATGTATAGTTTGCTATCTTCTCCATTTAAATTAAGATTTTCTACTTCCGTAACAGCTTCACCATTTCCAGCATAGAGATAGAGGTTGCCAAAATCATTAACATTTGTATCCTTATCTAATATCGCACCGGCAAAAACCCATGATTGTGCTTGATGATTAATTGTTAGATTATCCACGTATCCAGAATCATATATCTTCTGAGTAGCTCTATCGTATAAAGTAACTTCGCTCGCATTCCCTCCTGCAAAGATATTCTGCATACCATTTTTAAAAAGTTCGGTACTCAGTGCAAAAGCCCCCTCATTAATTGTAAAATCTTCATCTTTTATATCGGCTGTATCAGCATCTTCTGAGAAACCGTTATGAAAATTCTCTTTACCATCAAGATTCTGGACACCACCTTCCATAATCTTTGTGTCAACAGCCATCCCCCCACTATAGACACTTTGTATTCCTAGCATTCCATCTGCAGCATGAATTTCAGTGCCATAAGCACTACTTGCCTTATCTTCACGCGACAAACCATCCCCAAGAAACCCCTTACCAAAAATAATCTGCTCACCGCCATGGATTTGAGCCCCTTCTGCATTTGCACCACTCTCAACAATTTGTTTCCCCCCTTTTTTAACAGCGGCATATTCCGAACTGCTCAAGTTTTGGACAAACTCAATCCCACCATGCTCAATTGTCGTATCCCTGCTAACACTTGCTGCATCAATGTAGAGTTTTCCCCCTTCTCTAACCGTATTATTAATGGAATAAGCTGCATCTTTATAGTTAAAGCTATTTATTTCAGAACCTTCAGAGTCACGGTTAGTAATATAGATCGTAGCACCATCGCTTATTATTGAATTTGTGAGTACTTCAAAGAATAGCTTTTCTAATCTCTTCCTTTCCTCTTCTGAAAGATCACTTCCTTCTACTGTCTGTTTATTCTCTATCTTTTTTGATCCCCCCTTTTTTTCTTTTAGTCCCCTCACTTCCGATAACAACTTTCTTGTCTCTTCTAGGTGTTCACTGATACTTACTGGTGTTAATAACTTTTCTCTTGGTGTAGCTACTCCATATGCACTCGCAATCTTGACAAAAAAACCACTGGCCATTACCGCACAAAAACTTAATTTCAATTTGCGTTGCATTATTTACACTCCATAATTTTAAATTTAAATTCTCCCATTTAGAAAAAAGTGCATAGATCAAAACAACACAACGTAATTGCTCAACCTCATGTCTTTTAAGATAGCAAAGCATTCGATGGATTAAGCTCTGACAGATCAAATATACACCATGTGTTTTAAAATGCATGCACAACTAAAAGATTTAATTTGTTTTAGATACACTTTAAAAGTGTTATAATTGCATCCATGAAAAATATTTTTAATATTTTGAGACACTAAACACTGATCTACGAATAAGATTGATTCCTTAATAGATAAAAATGGCATTAAACTTTAAAGGAAACAGCAATGTGAATGAGAGCTGCGTTTATGGCCACCTATTGCCATCTTCTACAGCATTTAAAGCAGTGTCTTTATTTTATTCAATATGGATAATATATACACCACTTATTCATACTCATCAGTCCATAATCATTGTTCTAATATATAACGAAGTGTCATAATATTGACTCGACACTGATTTGAAATTTCTATAGTTATAGTCAGTTAACTCGTCATTTGATTTGTCATATACTGAAAGGGACATTCTATTCATGTCTATAAACTCAGAAATGAAAGCTACAAGCAACAGAAATTCCCCTCGTCGCATTTTGTTTGCAAGCCTTATTGGCCCAACAATTGAATTCTTTGATTTCTATGTCTTTGCCACTGCCGCAGCTCTCATATTTCCTCATGTGTTTTTTCCAACACAAAATGATCAGATTGCCATTTTACAATCTTTCCTGATCTTTGGAGCGGCCTTTTTTGCTCGGCCCTTTGGATCAATTGTTTTTGGACATTTTGGAGATAAAATTGGAAGAAAAGCAACACTTATTGCTTCTCTTCTCACAATGGGTCTTTCAACAGTCATTATTGGTTTTCTTCCTACTTATGAAACCGCTGGATGGTTTGCCCCTTTCCTCTTGACCTTGTGCCGTATTGGACAGGGAATGGGATTAGGAGGAGAATGGGGAGGAGCTGTTTTGCTCGCAACAGAAAATGCCCCTCCAGAAAAGCGCGGCTGGTACGCGATGTTCCCCCAATTGGGTGTTCCAATCGGTTTATTTTTATCTATTGCCGTTTATTTAGGTCTGTTGCATTTCCTTGATCATGAAGAACTTTTAGCTTGGGGATGGCGCATTCCTTTTATTGCTTCAGTTATTTTTATGATTATAGGATTATGGGTCCGTCTTTCAATCAATGAAACTGTTCAATTCAAAAAAACTCTTGAAAGTAAAGAACGTGTCAAAGTTCCTATCATCGATGTCT
Source organism: Bartonella sp. AP11XZML (assembly GCF_042196445.1). Taxonomy (NCBI): domain Bacteria; kingdom Pseudomonadati; phylum Pseudomonadota; class Alphaproteobacteria; order Hyphomicrobiales; family Bartonellaceae; genus Bartonella; species Bartonella sp. AP11XZML. The sequence goes on along the minus strand of NZ_JBHIQF010000042.1, from coordinate 338,921 downwards.
TTTTAAAATGTCCACGAATCCTATTTCTTGGAATATTTTCTGGTATGGCAACATTTGTTTTGTTTTACTTGGTCACTGCATATTTGTTAAGCTACTCAACAAACCATCTGCAATTGCCATTTCATCAAGCTCTTCAAGTCGAAATTGTTGGTGCTATTTTCTGTGGAATTTTTACTGTCATCACTGGAAAACTCGCTGATCGTATTAGACGTCGAACTTTGATGATTTGGGTTACAATCATCACCGGTATCTATTCTTTTGCAATTCCTTATTTCTTAAATTCTGGAGTTATAGGAGTCCTTGCAATGTCTGTTATCGGTTTGTCTATCATGGGGATGATATACAGTCCTCTTGGTGCTGTTTTGGCTTCACCATACCCAACAGCAATTCGATATACTGGTTCTTCTATTACTTTCAACTTATCGGGTATCGTAGGAGCCTCTCTTGCGCCTTATATTGCAGAATATCTGGTACAACATTTTGATACATCTTATATCGGCTATTATTTGCTTCTTGCTTCTTTTATTTCACTGATTTGCTTCGTCGGATTTACAGATGATGAAATATCCAACTAAAATATAATAAAGAAGAATAAAATAAGTACTGGCAGCAAAAATGCTGCCAGTTTCATTTTTAAAGACAGGGGTTGAGGTATTTTCCACCACAATATTCCCGCGAACAAGGCACTCAAAAAGAAAAATAAAAAATCTGCAATATTGCTTATATAAGAAACAGCAAACATTTCTGATAAGATATGCGTTGTCCCCAACCATGAAACGCAAAAGAAGGCCAACATCACAGCCCATAAAACAAGCAAAATTCGATCAATAATTATCATTATGGCGTTTCGTTTTTTTAATTATAGTCCATATATTTAACATGCCTAAAAGAAAAATCACAATAAAAACCCAACGCCCTCCCCCTGAGCCTTCCGTAATAAAAAGTGCAGGATTTACTATTCCCAGTAATCCTATAAAAATCAGAACAATAGATACAAGACGCATTAAACCTGTTTTTCCCAGCGACGATCTTCAGTCTGTTGCCAATACGTTAAATTATGATTTTCCATTTTATATTTTTTCCACTGTGCACGAACGAGATTCAACTGCTCTTCACTTCTACCATCAAATATCACGACAAGCCGTTGATAAGCATCAATATCCGAACAAACAGCTCCCTCTATGAGAAAACGAATCTTTGAATCATTCGGATTTTCTTGTCCTGTCGTAAGAAATACAGGCTGAAAGTTTGGATATTGATCACACTCCGTTCCATGTCCAATAAATGATTCATCAGTATAAACCCATAAATGTATATCTATAGAATCGCGTTGTTCTTTACTCACACACTGTATTGTTACTTTACCAAAACGAGCCAATGCACGCTCCACAAGCGTCGGCAAAATATCCTTCAGCGTTGACTGCGTCAAATGATAGAATAAAATATCCAATCTCTTAAGCCTTCATCATTCTTTATAAAAAGCTAACATCTTTTTAAAAAAACTTCTATATCCCTAATACAAAGGAAACGGTTCAAGATATAAACCCTCTTTTTTGATTGAGATGCATTATCTTTTTGCACGTGTCTTTAAAAGACAAAAATTTTTATCTTCAACGTTAATAAAAAAGTTTTTTAAGTTATTTTCTAGATTCTTTGTAGACTATAGTTGAAAATAAAATATAATATACGGAAAATTTAAAGAGGACCTCATAGGCAATTTTATATTATTTATTTGGTAAAAATATCCAATTCATGAAAGGATATTTTTTCAAACTTTATTACATTTTAACCGAAAGCAGTAAGAATATTTGCTATCGAATTAAAAACTGAGGATTTTCCCCAATTTATGCGTATTATTGAGTTCTACATCCTGAAACGTGTCCTTGTTTTGTTTAGTTCTGTCATGATTGCAGCAGTGGGCGTTAGTTGGACTATACAAATTCTTGCACGGATAAACTTTCTCACAACAAGTAAACAAACACTCCTCACAGTCTTACAATTTTCACTCTCATTGGTTCCTTCTGTTATTTTTGTTGTCATTCCGTTTGCATTAGTTATCGCAATTACAACCATCCTCTCAGCAATGCATCAAGACTCAGAACTTGCTGTCATCAATGCCTCTGGTTTTCCTAAAAGTATTGTTTGGAAACCTATCCTTCTTCTTGCTATTGTTGCATCCTGTATCTCCTTTTCTATAGCTAATTTTGTTGTTCCTCAAGCGCGTCTTCATATGCGACAAATGCTAGCAAGCGCTCATTTTGATCTTATTAATCTATTCATTAGTGAAGGGAGCTTCCAAAAACTCGCCAATAACCTTTACATAGAAATTGGTGAACGAAATCCAAATGGAACACTTGAACGCCTTTTCATTGCCGACCAGCGTGATCCTAAGACTGATCTTTTTTATTATGCAACAGACGCATCCATTGTGAGCAATAAAAACGGCAGTTTTCTGGTTCTCAATAACGGTGAAATAGAAAGAGTCAATCATCAAAATAACAGTGTTTCAATCGTGCAATTTAGCTCATATACTTTTAGCCTAGGAGAGTTTATCCCTAGTGATAAAACACCTACTCTTTATCCAAAAGATCGGTCTCTTTCTTATTTACAAAACCCTGACCCAAAAGATCCCTACTATCAACGAAAACCACTCCAATATAAAGCTGAATTTCACCGCAGATTAACACAATGGCTCTACCCTATTGTTTTTTCACTTATTGCATTAGCAGCAGCAGGGGATGTACGCTCCCATCGACAAGCTCGTCATTCCGCAAATATCTCGGCAATTGCCCTTTCTTTTCTGGTGTATTGGATAGGATATTTTTTCGCAGAAAAAGCAAAAAGCGATCTTGCATACGTTCCTCTCCTTTATATTATACCTATAGGAACAAGTGCATTTGTCTTTTTTATGCTTTTAACGAATCATAAAATTGGGCTTCCCACAAAAGTTAATGAGATACTTCAAATCGCTTTTCAAAAAATAATGAACAAATTTGAACATCGAAAATCTCAAGATTCCTCGGATGAAATATCATGATTGGGTGGACACTTGGACGATATTTTTTTATACGTTATCTTAAAATAACTTGTTATTTCTGGGGAAGCATTTTTGTTCTTGCTCTTTTAATCGATTTCACAGAGAATTCCGGTAGGCTATCTTCCCTTCCGCATTATACAGCAAAAGATGCATTTTTCCTCTCTGTTTTACGCATCCCTTTTATCATGCAACAACTTATCCCTTTCATTGCACTCTTTTCTGCAATGGCAACGCTTATCTCGCTCAACAAAAAACTTGAACTTGTGGTGACTCGTTCAATCGGTGTTTCTGCATGGCAATTTCTTATGCCAGCTTGTTTTGGAGCTTTTCTTTTAGGATTATTTTCAATTCTTCTCATTAATCCACTTGCTGCATGGGGATTTTCTCAAGCAGAAAAAAAGATGACTGAATGGCGCAATCACAATGTACTAACACCTCTTCACAATACAAGTATCCACTGGTTAACACAACGTACAAATTTAGGCAGAACAACCATTGGTGCTAAATCTATCACCGATCAAGGACTTTCTCTTCTCGATGCCACCTTTGTACAATACAATGACAATGCAACCGTTAAAAATTGGATTAACGCCCCAAAAGCAACCTTGACTAATGGATTTTGGCTATTAACAAATGGAACAATCTATAAAATAGGGCATCCTCCTGAAAAATTTACCGTGTTGCAAATAAAAACCAATCTAAAACCTGAATTTTTAACGGAACGTTTAGTGAATCCCGCAACTATTCCATTTTACCAATTGCCAAAAAAAATTATGATTGCACGTTCATTTGGCTATTCTGCTAATAATTTTGATATGTATTTCCAATCTTTGATTGCATTACCGGCATTGCTTGTGGCAATGACCCTCATTGCAGCAACTGTATCTTTAAATTTTACACGTTTTGGGCAATCTAGAATGTTGATTCTTGGTGGCGTAATAGCTGGGTTTATGCTTTATGTTATTTCCGTACTTGTTCAAGCTTTCGGTAATGCTGGATATATTCCACCAATTATTGCAGCTTGGACACCCGTTGTTATTGCGTTATTCTTAGGAATCTCTTTTTTACTTCATAAAGAGGATGGCTAAGTGAAAGCATTAACACTTAAAAAAACTATTTTAACAAAATTAAGTGCTCTCGCTTTTAAAAGTGTTGTGGGGGTTATTTTAGGAAGTGCTTTGTCTTATTGTGCGCACGCTCAAAGCCTTCTATCTCCTTCTCAAAGTCGCATTCAAAATCCGGAACCTCCTCTTTTGCTCTCTGCGGATGAACTCATCTACAATCGTGATGAAAACACTGTTTCTGCACACGGTAATGTTCAAATCGAATATGATGGCAATAAAGTTGTCGCTCAAAAAATTATTTACAATCAAAAAACAGGACGGCTTATAGCACAAGGGAACGTTGAAATTACTCAAAAGGATGGTAATAAAATTTATTCCAACCAAATTGATATGACCAAAGATCTTGGCGAGGGTTTTGTAAACGCCTTACGTATTGATACAGCCAACAATGTTCACTTTTCAGCCCAAAATGCTACACGCAAACACAACCACATAACAGTCTTTGAAAATGCAACCTATACAGCCTGTGAACCTTGCTCTTATAAACCAGATAGAGACGTCCTATGGAAAATTAAAGCAAGAAAGATCATATGGAATAATAACATCAAAAAAATTCGGTTTGAAAATAGCAGTTTTGAAGTTTTTGGTGTACCGATTATAAAATTTCCAAATTTTGAGATCTATGATCCAACTGTCAGGCGTGCTAGCGGTCTGCTTACTCCTCATTTTTTTTATACTGATTATCTCGGTATGGGGATAAAGAATTCTTATTTCTGGAATCTCGCCCCCCATTATGATTTTACCCTTTCTTCTACGGTTTATACCCAACAAGGGCTTTTAACCGAAGGGGAATGGCGTCAGCGTTTAAAAACGGGACGTTATAACATTCGCTTTGCTCATATATATCAAATGAAACCGCATAGATTTGATAATGATACGATTGATGCCCAACATAAAAACCGTTATATGCTGGCGACAAAGGGGGATTTTCGTATTAATTCACACTGGACTTATGGATGGGATATTCTTGCACAATCAGATCGGCATTTTAGTCGTGCCTATAAACTTGAAAACTATAACAATCCTACACAACTTTCTCAGATCTATCTGAATGGTCTTGCAGGAAAAAATTATTTTGATATGCGTTTTTATCATTTTAAAGTTCAAGATTCAATATTGAATGATCCTCATTATGAACGTCACTCTCGGCAAGCGTGGGTCTTACCACGCATCGATTATTTTTTCACACCAGATGAACCCATTTATAATGGAGAGCTTACCTTCCATAGTAATATGCAATCAGTTTATCGTCGCCATGCTGACTTCAGTTCACCCGACCAGAACGGAACCCCTCTCAACACAGTAAAACTTTCTGGTATGGCTGGAAATAGTTTGCGTTTAACAAACGAGCTTCAGTGGAAAAAGCGCTTCAACACGCACAACGGACTCATCTTAACCCCTCTTCTCTCTCTACGAGCTGATATCATTACAACCAATGCAAGCGAAAATCACACAGATTCTATAGAAAACAATGCCTTATCCGCAATTCATGGTTCAGCAATTCGTGGCATGGCAACAGCAGGGTTGGAACTACGTTATCCCTTCCTCATTACAGCTGATCATTCTACACATATTATAGAACCAACTGCACAAATTTTTATACGCAATAATGAACAATATATTGGACAAATTCCTAATGAAGATGCTCAAAGCTTTGTCTTTGATGCAACCACTCTCTTTCAACGAGACAAATTTTCTGGTTATGATCGTGTAGAAGGTGGTACAAGAGCCAATATAGGTATAAGATATTCTGGAAGCCTTAATGATAATTGGTCTCTTTATGGTCTCATTGGACAATCCTTCCATCTAGCAGGAAAGAATTCTTTTGCAGAAAAGGACTTTATCAATGTCGGTACTCATTCTAGCTTAGAGGCAAAACGTTCAGACTATGTTGCAATGTTTGGTACAACCCATAAAAGTGGTTTTTCCTTAGAAACGCGTGGACGCTTTGACAAAAAAACAGGAAAAATCCGCCGTAGTGAAATCGAAGCATCACAAAAATGGCAAAATTTTTGGGCGGCTCTACAATATGCCTATATCGCAAAGCAACCAGACTATGAATATTCTCAAGAGCGCCAAGAAATTTCTTTTCAAACAGGACTTAAATTAGCAGATTATTGGTCCATTAATAGCAACGCCGGTTATGATTTAGTATCTGGTACATTTATAAAGCGAGGAATTAGCTTGAGTTATATGGATGAATGTTTCGGGTTAACATTCGGTTATCAACAGGTAACGAATCCAGGCAGGAAAGCACCCTTGCAAAACTTTAATTTCTCTCTTTCATTGCGTACGATTGCAGATATCGGAAAAAAGATAGATTAATTTATAAAGGGAATGTATCAGTCATTTAACTTATCATTGTTTTTATGAAAGAAAGCGTGTATTTTAAGTTGTTGATGAGAATTAATAAACAATGCGAAAGCCTATTTACATGAATAAATTGAAAAAGCGTTTTCTTGCTTTATTTTATATTGCGTCTTTGAGCGTAAGTAGCCTGTTAATAAATGGATTTTTGATTCCGACAGTCTTTGCGCAGACTTCTATTGTTGTTACAGTTAATGGCAACCCCATCACAAATTATGATATACAAAGACGCCTTGCTTTTCTCAGATTACAACAAAAGCAAGGCAATTTGGTGGCACAGGCTAAAAAAGAGCTTATTGACGAAAAGCTAAAAAATATTGAAATAAAACGTCTTAATATTGAAGTAAGCAATGATGAAGTTGATAGAGCTTTTGAGAATTTTGCGACACAAAATAATATGACGATTGATCAGCTCAACCAGATTCTGATCCAAACTGAGATCACAGTGCAACACTTTAAAGATTACATCCGTGGACAAATAGGATGGGGGCGTCTTGTTAGCGCACGCTATCAAGCTGAAACAGGTATGATTAGCGAACAAGAAGCTGTACGCAGAATATTAAAAAATGGTGGTGTAAAACCTTCAACCAACGAATATACATTACAGCGAATTGTTTTTGTCATTCCTGCGCATCGTCGTTCAGAGATCTTTGAAAGACGTCAAAGAGAAGCAAGTAATTTTCGCGCACATTTCCGTGGATGTGCCAATGCTCACAATCAAGCAAGAGGTATTTTAGACGTTACTATCCGCCACTTAGGAAAGTTTCTGGAGCCACAACTTCCTAATGCATGGGAACAAGCTATTCTTGAAACGCCTGCTGGAAAAATGACAAAATTACAAGAAACATCTGATGGAATTGAAGCAATTGCTGTCTGCAAAATAAAAAGAGTTTCTGATGATTATGTCGCTCGACTGATATTTTCTCTTCAAGATAGTAAAAAAAGAAGCCCGCAAAAACTTGAAGAATTAAGCGACAAATATTTAGGAGAACTGCGGCGAGTGGCACGCATTCAAAATTCATAATGGCTGCTCTTATTGTTAGTGGTGGTGATCCTGCCGGTATTGGTCCTGAAATAGTATTAAAAGCGTGGAATTTGCGTGTTACGCGCCAAATTCCACCTTTTGTACTTCTTGCTGATCCAGATGTTATTCGTTCGCGCGCTCGTTTTTTACAGATTGATGTTGAGGTGCAATCTGTTTTAAGCAATAATCCTGCAAAAAATTTTCAAAACGCTCTTCCTATCATACCGTTAAAAAACAAACAAAGTGATCAATTAGGTATACCTTCATCGAATAATGCCGCTGGAATTATTGAAGCAATTAAACGCTGTGTTCAATTGATTCAAAATGGCCATGCATGTGCACTTATCACTTGTCCTATTGCAAAAAAGAATCTTTATGATGCCGGTTTTCAATTTCCAGGTCATACAGAATTTTTAGCTGATTTAGCCCATAAAGCTTTTCATAAATACTATCATCCAGTTATGATGTTAGCAGGACCTCGATTAAAAACAGTACCAATAACTGTTCATATTCCATTTAAAAATGTTCCTTCACAGCTTACCCGTGATTTAATTATTCAAACGGTACTTATTACTGAATGTGACTTAAAAACACGGTTTAAAATAACGTCACCCCGACTAGCTGTTGCTGGTCTTAATCCTCATGCTGGAGAAGGAGGTGCAATGGGCAAAGAAGATATTGAAGTTATCACTCCTGCTATTGAATATCTTAAAAAGAAAGGACTCAATATTGCAGGCCCGCTACCTGCCGACACAATGTTCCATGAATGTGCAAGAAAGGCATATGACGTTGCCATTTGTATGTATCATGATCAAGCCCTTATCCCTGTTAAGACATTAGACTTTGACAGCACTGTTAATGTCACGTTAGGTCTACCTTTTATTCGCACGTCTCCAGATCACGGAACTGCTTTTGACATTGCTGATAAAGGGATAGCCTCTCCCGAAAGCTTTATTGCTGCTCTTAAACTTGCAAATCAACTTGCAAAAAATAGTTTAAACCCATGCCAATAGATAATCTCCCTCCTCTGCGTGAGGTCATTGATATATATGGATTACAAGCGCATAAATCTTTGGGGCAGAATTTTCTTTTTGATCTTAATTTAACATCTAAAATTGCTCATCAAGCAGGCAATATAGAAGGAAAACCTGTTCTTGAAATTGGTCCAGGTCCCGGAGGTCTCACACGTGCCTTGCTAGCAAAGGGTGCCATTGTAACAGCAATAGAACGCGATGAGCGCTGCATACCGGCTCTCTTAGAAATAGAAAAACACTATCCTAAAAAATTAAAAGTTATTTGTAATGATGCACTGAAGCAAGATTTCTCAAAACTCTTTGAAACAAGCCCTGTAAAACCGCGCATTATTGCAAATCTTCCCTATAATATTGGGACACAACTCTTATTAAATTGGCTTTTGACTGAACCATGGCCTCCTTTTTATGAATCAATGACATTGATGTTTCAACGTGAAGTTGCCAAACGGATTACAGCTAAACCTCAATCTACTCATTATGGACGTCTTAGTGTCTTAACTGGCTGGCGTACCACTGCTAAAATTGCTTTTGATGTCCCCCCTCAAGCCTTCATACCAATACCTAAAGTAACGTCTTCCGTTGTTCATATTATTCCGCGAATACAACCTCTTTCCTGCTCTGCACAAAAACTAAGCCTCGTCACAAAAACCGCCTTTGGGCAAAGACGAAAAATGCTTCGTCAAAATCTCAAAATACTTGGAGGTGAAAAGCTATTAGAAAAAGCTGGAATTGATGGAACGCGCCGTGCTGAAACGCTCTCGATTTCTGAATTTGTAACTTTAGCGCATCTAGTGCTCTAAAAAATGCACTTTGTGTTATAAAACCTTTTTTAATCACAACATTTATCGATTTTTTCAGCAATAAGCCCATCAACAAAAGAGCCAAGATAAGAACAACGCTCACGTTTTACGGTTTCAGCTAAATAAATTGATTTAATAAAAGATAAAGACTGATCTAAATCTTCGTTAATCACAACATAATCATAAGAAAGCCAATGCTTTAACTCCGTTCGTGCATTTTCCAATCGCAAATTGACAGTATCTTGACTATCTTCTGCTCGACGATGTAAACGCGAAACAAGCTCTTTCATTGATGGTGGAAGAATAAAAACAGATACAGTGTCTCCTAGCATCTTTTTTTGCAGCTGCTCGGTACCTTGATAATCAATATCAAATAACATATCTTGGCCAGCATTCAATGCGCTTTCAACAGTTTCACGTAAAGTGCCATAATAATTTCCGTGAACTTCTGCCCACTCAATAAATTCATCCCTATCACGCTTATATTCAAACTCTTCTTTTGAAATAAAGTAATAATGCAGCCCATCTACTTCACTAGGACGCCTTTTCCTTGTAGTCATACTTACGGAAAGCTCTAATTGTCCCTCTTTTAGAAGTAATCGAGAAATTGTTGATTTACCAGCACCTGAAGGCGAAGAGAGAATAAATAAAAAACCGCGGCGTTGATTCATTTTTATAGTACTCAATTTACTTTCAAAGACTGTCATTACATCACTCTACTTTGTTCATAAATGTTTCTCCAAAATTTGAATTATACATTATCTCAACCTCTCTCCTAATCAATGTGTTTTCTTAGCAATTCTCAATGTTATTCTGCTCTTTTTTGAGATAAGGTATTAGCAGTATATTCACTTCTTTCTTAAATATTTTTCTCCATACGCCAACCCCACTTGTGACAGACAAGAAAATGATTTTTTATCATTCTCATAAAAAGTTTAAATAGAAAAATTTTACTATAATTGGGATTCTCATTTACGATGCAAAAAGATGTGTTATCACTATAAATTCAATGTTTTGCCTTTAATTCTCGCCACTTGCGAACATTCATATTATGTTCCTCTAAAGTTCGAGAAAAAACATGCCCTCCTGAACCATCAGCAACAAAATAAAGTGCATCACTGCTTGGTGGATGTGCCACCGCTTTTAAAGAATCTCGACCTGGATTTGTAATAGCCGTTGGGGGCAAACCATTAATTTTATAAGTATTATATGGTGTTTCCTTCTCAAGATCTGAACGATAAATTGCACGACCGGATGGTTTTCCTTTTCCTCCGAAGAGACCATAAATTACTGTTGGATCCGATTGAAGACGCATATGCTTTGTAAGGCGGTTATAAAATACCGCAGCAACCATTGGTCTTTCTGCTGCAATTCCCGTTTCTTTCTCAACAATTGAGGCTAATATAACAAATTCATCAATTGATTTAATGGGTAAATCAGGTGAACGCGTAGCCCATATAGCATGAATTAATTTTGTCTGTCCTTCACGCAACCTGTTTACAATCTCTTTACGCGTTGTTCCCCGAATAAAACGAACAGTATCCGTCATTAAATAACCTTCTGGAGGCAAAATTTTTGGAAGGTCTCCAATCAAAATTTCATTCGCAGCTAATCGATCGAAAACTTGCTGAACCGTTAAACCTTCAGGTACTGTAAATGTATACTCTATAGATTTTCCTTTCACAAGAATATCCATAATATCCTGCATCGAAGCATGAGCTGGAATTAAATATTCACCAGCCTTCAGATGCGTTGTTTTTTGGTGATAACCAACCCCATAAACAAAAATATCTGATGATCGAATGAAACCACGTTTTTCTAGCAATGAAGCAATTTCACGAATTCCGGTACCAGGATGGATAAGAACAATTTGTTCTTCCTCAATTTTTCCCTTTTCTTCAAAAATACTTTTTCCAATATAAAGAGGAATACTTATGGCAAAAAGAATAATCACAATCAGCATAAGAAAAAAATGACCGAGAATGACCAACGGATTACGGACGATAGATGATTTCTTTCGTTTTTTATGTATTAACATGTCATAACTATCTGCTAAATGATTCGAAGAGGAATCACTTACGTCCTTTAATGATTTTCCATTTTTCACATCGGACATAACCCCTCAATAGCGATTAAGTATAATATTATAATTTCTTATTCACCTTATAATAAAGTAGAAAACTCAAAAGCAAAAATTAAATAAAAATACTTATTATCCCCTAAAACGTCGCATCACCAACGATGCATTTGTCCCACCAAATCCAAAAGAATTAGAAAGAATCGTATCAATCTTTCGTTCACGCGGTTTGTGTGGTACAAGATCGATTTTCGTTTCAATCGATGGATTGTCAAGATTAAGTGTCGCTGGGGCTATATTATCCCGTATAGCTAAAATAGAAAAAATAGCCTCAGCAGCACCGGCTGCACCAAGTAAATGCCCGATAGATGATTTCGTTGATGACATAGAAACTTGTGGTGCATAACTCCCTAAAACACGCTCAACAGCCGCTAGCTCTATGGAATCAGCCATCGTAGATGTACCATGAGCATTAATATAATCAAGTTCACTTACATTCACTTGTGCACGCTTAAGAGCAGCTATCATACTACGCTGAGCCCCTTCACCACTTTCTGAAGGCGCTGTAATGTGGTAAGCGTCACCAGATAAACCATAGCCAATAACCTCAGCATAAATACGCGCTCCTCGTTTTTTTGCATGTTCCAGCTCTTCTAAAACAACAACAGCTGCTCCTTCCCCCATCACAAAACCATCACGATCAGTATCATAAGGACGTGACGCCCGTTCAGGATCATCATTGCGACAAGTGGAAAGAGCTCTACAAGCTGCAAAACCTGCAAGAGATATCCGATTTATTGGAGATTCGGTTCCCCCTGCCACCATGACATCTGCATCACCAAACATAATCAAACGTGCCGCATCACCAATCGCATGCGCCCCTGTTGAACAAGCCGTTACAACAGAATGATTAGGCCCCCGTAAACCATATTGAATAGACACATAACCAGAAGCAAGATTAATCAAACGACCTGGAATAAAAAAAGGAGAAACACGACGTGGACCCTTATCACGAAGCGTATAACCAGCTTCAACAATACCCTCAACTCCCCCAATTCCCGAACCAATTAACACGCCTGTACAAATCTGATCTTCATCACTCTTAGGAAACCATTCGGCATCTGCAAGCGCTTGGTTAGCAGCTGCCATTGCATAAACAATAAATGCATCAACTTTACGTTGCTCTTTAGGTTCCATATACAAATCAGCATTATAAGTCCCCTCTGTTCCATCCCCTAAGGGGATACGCGCAGCAATCTGGCATGGCAAATCTGACACATCAAACTCAGTGATACGTCGGACACCACTTCTTCCTTCAAGAAGTCGTTTCCAACTATATTCAGTATTACCAGCTAATGGAGATACCAACCCTAAACCAGTAACAACAACACGTCTCATAACTTCTAACCTTGAACTAAACTTCACCTCTCAAAGCTCTCTTTTCAAAAGAGCTCCGAAGAATATAGGCAAAAGCAATTTATGCCTTTGCCCTTTAGTAATCACGCAGAAGCTTTATCAATGAACTTGACTGCATCGCCAACTGTAAAAATCGTTTCAGCAGCTTCATCTGGAATTTCTACCCCAAACTCTTCTTCAAAAGCCATAACGAGTTCAACCGTATCAAGGCTATCAGCCCCTAGATCATCGATAAAGCTTGCATTTTCTACAACTTTATCAGCATTAACCCCAAGATGTTCCACGATAATTTTCTTAACGCGCTCTACTGTATCACTCATGTTGAAATCCTCGAATTTATATTTCCTATAATTTGGTTAACTATATCGGTTCATCTAATCAAGCAATAGATGCATTACTTTAAAAGATTTTAGTAATGATTTAAAACATCCTGTGGATATCCCCTACAAAATGAACCAATCTGACATTCCGACATCAATTGATCAACGACCATATTAAAGAAATAGATGCATCTATCCATTTCAATCGTTACTATCTAAAATAATACAACTCATAAATCAATGTGGAATAAAATAAATACTCAAATCATTGCCATTCCACCATTGATATGGAGTGTTTGACCTGTCGTATAGGCTGCTTCATCGCTTGCTAAATAAACAGCAGCAGCGGCTATTTCTTGCCCACTTCCCATACGCTTCATCGGAATCGCAGCCATAATGGCTTCTTTTTGCTTTTCATTAAGCTTGTCTGTCATTGCAGATTTAATAAATCCTGGAGCAATACAATTGACAGTGATGTTTCGCGAAGCAATTTCTTGTGCCAATGCTTTAGAAAAACCTATCAAGCCTGCTTTTGCAGCACAATAATTCGTTTGTCCAGGGTTTCCCACAACACCAACAACAGATGTAATGTTAATAACCCTTCCATAACGGCGGCGCATCATAGAATGTATTAATTCACGCGTCAAAAGAGAAGCAGCTGTTAGGTTAACTTCTAAAACATCATCCCAGTCTTTATCTTGCATACGCACAAAAAGACCATCCCTAGTGATTCCCGCATTGTTAACCAAAATATCGACGCCATCCATTTCTCTTTCTGCAACTTCAGCCAATTGTTTAATCGATTGGCGTTCAGAAAGATTAGCGGGGAATACAAAAACATTCTGCCCTAATTCTGCCGCCACTTCTCTAAGCTTTTCTTCGCGTGTTCCATGAAGTCCAACAATGGCTCCTTGTGCATGAAAGCAGCGTGCAATTGCCTCACCAATTCCTCCCGAAGCCCCCGTTACAAGAGCTTTACGTCCTGTTAATCTAAACATTTTTTAACTCCTTATAGATTAAACGCCGAGCATACCTAGCGCTGATTCTATTTCATCAACTGTTCCAATGGTTACCCCCTTTATATCTTTGTTAATACGACGCGTTAAACCTGTTAATACTTTTCCAGAACCAACTTCAAAAAGCGTATCAACTCCATTAGCAGCGATCCATTCTATTGTTTCACGCCATCGCACCCTCCCAGTCACTTGTTGGACAAGAAGAGTAGTAATACGCTCTGGATTGCTCTCAGGTGCAACAGAAACATTGGCAATCAAAGGAACAATAGGGGACATTTTGTTAACAGTCAAAAGTGCTTTCTTCATGGCATCAGCAGCAGGTTGCATTAAAGATGAATGAAAAGGTGCAGAAACAGGAAGAAGAAGTGCACGTTTTGCACCTTTTGTTGATGCAATCTCTACCGCTGCCTCAACTGCTTTTGCTTTACCGGAAATAACAATTTGCCCACCACCATTATCATTAGCAATCTGACATAGTCCTTCTCCAGAAACAGTTTCACAAATTTCTTCCACAATGTACTCTTCTAAACCAATTAATGCAGCCATAGAACCTTCACCAACCGCGACAGCAGCCTGCATAGCATTGCCACGAATACGCAAAAGTCTTGCCGTATCTGTGAGAGTAAATGTACCAGCAGCACAAAGAGCCGAATATTCTCCTAAAGAATGACCAGCAACAAACCTTACCTTTTCTTCTATACGAAGCCCTAATTGTTTCATCACACAAATGACAGCCATAGATACAGCCATTAATGCCGGTTGTGCATTTGCTGTTAACGTTAAAACATCTGCTGGTCCCTCAAAAATGATCTTTGATAATTTCTCACCCAAAGCATCATCAACTTCCTCGAAAACCATCCGTGCGACAATAAATTGCTCTGCAAGCGCTTTCCCCATACCAACAAGTTGACTCCCCTGCCCTGGAAAAACAAAAGCTGCACCCATTTATCAACTCCTAAAATGTACAATTAAATTATTTTCTTTTGACCTTATTCATCCGCACAAATCAAGATAAAGCCCTTTATTTAAAACGAATACCACCCTTAAAATTATATTTTAAGGGCGGAATTTGATATAAAAACTTAGGAAAATAGGGTGCTATAAACTGAATAACACCCAAACTTATGAGACTTCCTAAAAGTGCACCTGCTAAAATATCAAAGGGATAATGTACACCCACAAAGATGCGCGCCCAACAGATCAAGCACAAAAACACGGTGGCAAATTTAAAAGTAACTTTGTATCGGTAAAAATAAAAGTTAGCTGCATAAGATGCAATGGTCAAGGCATGATTACTAGGAAAAGAAGCTGTTGCACGATGTTGAATAAGCGGTGTCGTCAGCCCTACCACGAATGGGCGAGGATGAAAATAAAAAAGAGAAATGAGATAACCTATGAAAAGAGATGCACAAATACTCATGCAAATGCTTAGCACAACACACCGTTCCCTCTCCCCACCACAAAACCACAACGCACAAAGATGGAGAGGAATAATATAAATTAAAAACTTTGCACAAAAAATACTAAACAAAACTACAATCGACCAAGCTTGATGATTGCCGACAAACATTTCAAAGAGTGTAACATCAATCTGGTTTAAAAAGTCCATTTTTCCCTCCTTTGCCTTTATATTACAGTATTATCTTTTTGTAGAAGAAGGAAATATATCAAGATTTAACAAATCAATTTTTTTGTGTGCATAAACTTGCTATTTTAAAAGATAACCTGTAGATATGAAATATTCGTTGCCGGCACTTTAGCTGGAGGTTGAACGGAGGGCTGTAAAATATCAGTAGGAAATACAATGTTTCCGGCCTCCCGTATCTCCGCTCTGAGATGTCTCGAATTGTAAACGCGTCCTTTCTTCTTTGGATTTCCAAAAAAGACAAGTCGCAGAGGCTTTGCGCTAAAACCGGTGAAATTTAATTGAAGAAAGGCAAAACAATGGCTCTTTATGAACATATGTTCCTTGCCCGACAAGACATTGCACCGCAGCAAGTTGATGAACTTTTGAGTCTCTACAAAGGTGTCATTGAAGCGCATGGTGGAAAAGTTGGGCGTATAGAAAATTGGGGACTTCGTCCTCTTGCTTACCGTATTCGTAAAAACCGTAAAGCTTATTATGTCTTAGTCAATATTGATGCACCAGCTTCAGCAATTGCTGAAGTGGAGCGTCAGATGCGCATCAATGAAGATATTTTGCGTTATATGACCATTCGCGTAGAAAAACACGAAAAAGAAAAATCTGCTATGCTCTCACACCTTGATCGCAATAGTCACATTGGACATGATGAAGAGCGTCCTCGTTTTCCACGTCGTCAACGTGAAAATACTATAGAAGGGGTAGAATGATGACTGATACTAATCAAAACTCTGCACGTCGCCCCTTTCATCGTCGTCGTAAAACATGTCCTTTTTCAGGGACCAATGCTCCCAAAATTGATTATAAAGACATCAAGTTGTTACAACGTTATATTTCCGAACGTGGGAAAATTGTTCCTTCACGGATTACTGCTGTTAGTCAGAAAAAACAGCGTGAATTAGCTAATGCTATCAAACGTGCTCGCTTTTTAGGCTTACTTCCGTACGTTATAAAGTAAGCAATCAATACGCTATGCAACTGGAGAGTTTCTCCAGTTGCATTTCTTATATGGTTAAAAAATAGCTTGTTGTATCCTATGTTAAGCTATTAAATGTCAAAGTTGGGGTATTGACACGCCTCTAACTGCAGAAAGCAGGACAGCAATAAATGAAAAAAAATCGTACTTATGAGATATTAACCGGTATTTTGGCAGGATTGTTTGCTGTTGTGATAGGACTGGCAATCATCAGTGTTGCAAATATCGCGCCCTTTTTTTCTCTTCTTCTTGGCTGCTTTCTTTCATTGCCAATTTTTATTGTTGCGTTCGGTCAAGGAACATTAGCCAGTCTCATCGCCCTCATAAGTGCCACTGTTGTTCTTATCATAACCACTAATACCTATATTGCTCTTGGCTTTATGTTCTTATTTTTCCTTCCTGCTGTCTATGCTTCTTGGCTTCTTGGGCTTGCACGACCAGCGCAAAAAGAAAACGAACTGATATGGTATCCATTATCATCGGTTATTTTTCATTTAACTAATTTTATCGCTCTTATAGCAACTTTCATTGGGCTCTATGTTCAAACACGTCCTTCCACACCCATCGTTGCAAAAAAAATCACCGAAAACATAGCACAAACTCTGCAACAAACACAGTCAATAAAAGAAGCCGATATACGCGCTTTTAATGAGCTTTTAATGACGCATACAGCAACTTTTACTGCTTTTTCTTTGACTATTTATAGTTTGGTTTTTCTCATTGGTAACCTTTACTTTTCCATGATAGCAGCACAACATATGAAATGGCTGAAAAGACCCCGTGATGATTGGAGCCAAACTCTCCGCCTTCCAATTTCTGGAATTATTATTTTTATTATTGTTTGCATAGCATCGATGATTGAGTTGAGCGCTTCTCTTAACTTGAGTACCCGTGTCTTTAGTACTGCATACATTGTCATCATATTAATTAGCGGTCTAGCATATCTTCACAATATTACAAAAGGGGTAAACGGTCGGATTATTATACTTTCTCTTGTTTATATTGCTATTTTTACAGTCGTTTTTACTCCACCTATTGTTTTCATGATGCTTTTGATGGGAATTTGGGCTGCTATTCAATACAATTTTCAATCACGCAAAAAACTCCACTAAATTTATTTGTTCGAAAGGAAAAACTATGGATATTATTTTACTTGAGCGCATTCCTCGTCTTGGTCAGATGGGTGATATTGTCTCAGTTAAAGATGGTTATGCGCGTAATTTTCTCTTGCCTCAAGGTAAAGCTTTACGCGCAAATGAAGCTAATAAAAAACATTTTGAGGTACAACGTGCACAACTTGAAGCACGTAATCTTGAACGCAAAAGCGAAGCGCAAAAAATTGCTGAAAAACTTGATGGACAATCATTCATTGTTGTTCGTTCTGCTGGTGAAACAGGACAACTTTATGGTTCTGTGTCAACACGTGATATTGCTGAAATCATAACAGATGAAGGCTTTTCTATTGGAAGAAATCAAATCGAACTTAATCATCCAATAAAAATGATCGGTCTTCACACTATCACTCTTAGCTTACATCCAGAGGTTCAAATTTCTGTGATTATTAATGTTGCGCGTTCTACCAGTGAAGCACAACGCCAAGCAGAAGGTGAAACCCTCACTTCGGCTAAAGAAATATATAATATTCAAGAAGAATTATTAGAAGAAAGTCAGGAAGAATTATTGGCAGAAGAAATTAATGACAACGATATAAACAGTTCTCATCAAGAAGCTTAATTGCTATTTTTGCTTTCTGTTTTATATTTTTTATTCCATTTTAAATATCGCTCATAAAATACTCACACTTTAAAAGTGAGTATTTTATGGCTATCGTACATAAAGAACCTAATTTTTATGAAAGAATTAGAAATATATTATTTAAAGGCATTACATGCCGAGAATGATAATATCACTAAGAGTGAAATGTCTTTTTTTTCCAGCATATAAAGCAAAAATAATTTAAAGTTCTACCCTTAAGGCTAAAGTTTGTATGAGCGTTAAGTTGATTATATCCTCACATGATCTGAAATAATTTCAGTTATAAAAAAATAATTCTACTTACACAGATATTGGAATTTTAAGGTTAAGTAACTTAAAAATACTTAAATTTAGAGTAGCAAAACTTCCACTTTAAAATCACATATTATAAAATAAAATAGATAGACGTTAGATAAATAATACACAAATGATAAATGAGGAACGAAAAGAGAGTTTTAAAAAATTATATAATTTTAACTTAAAATGAAGATTTGTAGCTCTATTCTTTTAATTATACGATTTTCAATTTATCGCCTAAAGTAGCTAGACTTAGAATTTTAGTGGAAAAATATTATGGAAGAAACTAACGTTGTTAATGTCAGCTCTTCAAAGAAAGAGGATTCTCCTTCTTTTCGGCAACTTCCGCATAATATTGAAGCTGAACAGGCATTGCTTGGTGCCATCTTTATCAACAATGATTCTCTTGACCGCGTTTCAGATTTTCTAAAACCAGAACATTTTTTTGAACCATTGCATCAAAAAATTTATCATGTTTTATCTCACCTTATTAAAATAGGAAAACGTGTAGATCCAGTTACAATCAAGCCCTATATCCAAATGGAAGAAAAAATTGGAGATATTACTGTATACCAATATGTTGTTCGCTTAGCCACAGAGGCAGTCACTATTATTAACGCTGAAGATTATGGACGCGTCATTTACGATCTCTTTATCCGACGGTCTTTGATTAACCTTGGAACTCAAGTTGTCAATACAGCCTTTGATGCTCCTGTAGAACTCACGCCTACCCAACAAATTGAAACTGTTGAAAATCAATTATTTGAGCTAGCAGAAAAAGGGAAATATGGAGGTGGATTTGAAAATTTTAATGAGGCTATTAAAAAAGCTATCGATATGGCAAGTGCTGCGAAAAAGCGCTCTTCACAATTATCAGGGATAGCCACCCATATTAAAACACTTGATGAAAAAATGGGAGGATTACAAGCATCTGACTTAATTATCCTTGCGGGCCGCCCTGGTATGGGTAAAACCTCACTGGCTACCAATATTGCCTTTAATATTGCTAATGCTTATAATCGTAATGCCAATATCCAAGAAAATGAAGGCGGCATTGTGGGATTCTTCTCACTTGAAATGTCATCCGAACAGCTTGCAACCCGTATTATTTCTGAACAAACAGAAGTCTCTTCTTCTGATATTCGGCGTGGCAATATTTCAGATGAACAATTTTCAAAAATTATTCGTGCGGTGAACCAACTACAAAAGGCACCACTTTATATTGATCAAACTGGGGGAATATCAATTACGCAATTAGCTGCTCGTGCGCGGCGTCTCAAGCGGCAACATGGTTTAGATATCTTGTTTATTGACTATATCCAACTCATGACAAGCAGTTCAAAGCGTTCATCAGAAAATCGTGTTCAAGAGATCACAGAAATTACCACAGGATTAAAAGCATTAGCAAAAGAATTGAATATTCCTATTATCGCTCTCTCTCAACTTTCTCGTCAAGTAGAAAATAGAACAGATAAACGTCCACAGCTCTCAGATTTACGTGAATCTGGTTCAATTGAGCAAGATGCCGACATCGTTCTGTTTGTCTATCGCGAAGAATATTATCTCAAAAATGAAGAACCAAAACTAGGTAGCTTGGAACATACGAAATGGCAAGAAATAATGGACAAAGCTTTTGGAAAAGCTGATGTTATTATTGCAAAACAGCGCCATGGGCCGACAGGAATCGTGCCCCTTGCCTTTCAATCTGATTTCACACGCTTTAGTGATCTGGCCGATAGCAATTACCTTCCAGAGCAAATTGGTTAAATCGACATGGCGCGTAATCGTATTCAATTTATCTGTCAAAATTGCGGAACCATCCATTCCCGTTGGGCAGGAAAATGTAGCGCTTGTGGGGAATGGAATTCCCTTATCGAAGAAACTATAAATAGCGGCATAGGAAGTGGTCCTAAGCAGAATGCTCGTAAAGGACGCATTGTCACACTCACATCTCTTTCTGGAAATATCGAAGATGCTCCACGTATTCATTCTGGTATTGCTGAACTTGATCGTGTTACCGGTGGGGGCTTTGTCCGTGGATCAGCACTCCTTGTTGGAGGTGATCCGGGTATTGGTAAATCAACATTGCTGACACAAACAGCCGCTGCTTTATCACGTAAAGGATATAATGTCATCTATGTTTCAGGTGAAGAAGCTATTGCGCAAATTTGTCTGCGCGCACAAAGGCTTGAAGCTAACAATACAGAAGTGAAACTTGCTGCTGAAACCAATGTTGAAGATATTCTGGCAACCTTAAGCGAACATAAAAACCTTGATATGGTGATTATCGATTCGATTCAAACCCTATGGTCAGATACAGCAGATTCAGCACCTGGCACTGTCACACAAGTACGTATCGGTGCTCAGGCAATGATCCGCTTTGCCAAGAAAACAGGAGCCGCCGTTGTTCTTGTTGGGCATGTTACAAAAGATGGACAAATTGCTGGTCCTCGAGTCGTTGAACATATGGTTGATGGCGTTCTCTATTTTGAGGGTGAAGGAGGACATCATTATCGCATTCTTAGAACTGTAAAAAATCGCTTCGGACCAACAGATGAAATTGGTGTCTTTGAAATGTCTGATAAAGGATTACGTGAAGTGATAAATCCATCCGAATTATTTTTAGGGGAACGTAATGAAAAAGCACCAGGCGCTGCTGTTTTTGCAGGAATGGAAGGGACACGCCCGATACTCGTAGAAATTCAAGCGCTTGTTGCTCCTTCTTCCCTTGGGACACCAAGACGTGCGGTTGTCGGATGGGATGGAAATCGTCTTTCTATGATTCTTGCCGTTTTAGAAGCCCATTGTGGCATTCGTTTTGGACAGCATGATGTCTATCTGAACGTAGCAGGTGGATATCGCATATCAGAACCCGCTGCTGATTTAGCTGTAGCCGCTGCTTTGGTATCTTCTCTTGCCAATATCGCATTGCCAACGGATTATGTATATTTTGGTGAAGTCAGTCTTTCAGGAGCTACCCGCGCTGTTGCACATTCAGCACAGCGCATCAATGAAGCAAAAAAACTCGGCTTTCAAGGAGCCTTTCACCCCACAACAACAACCGAAATGATGAAGTCGCTCAACTTTCAACAAAAAACTTTCTCCGACCTTCCCGAACTCGTTGCTACTCTTACCGTAAGTAAAAAATGATCTGCACCACAGATATGATAATATAGAAAAAACTCTATAAAATACAAAAGATCCTTGCTATAAGAACAAAAAATGGCATAACAAAAAATATATTTGCACACAGACTTAAAAGAACACAACTTTATGTATAAGGAACAAACAAATGATCATAACAATCCTTGATGGAATTGTCGTAGTAATCATCCTGTTGTCCGCTTTTCTTGCTATGCTTCGAGGATTTTCACGTGAAGTGTTATCGTTGATTTCTTGGGCAGTTGCAGCTGTTACGACACTGTTTTTATTCAAACCTGTCTTACCTTTCTTTGAACAATATCTCTCTAATAAAATGATTGCATTGATCACAACATTGGTCACAATTTTTATTATTGTTCTCATTATTACTTCAATTATTACAATGAAGATCTCTGATTTTATTATTGATAGTCGAATTGGTATCCTTGACCGTGCTATTGGTTTTATTTTTGGAGCACTTCGTGGTTTACTTATCATGGTCATCGGTATGTTACTGCTTAATGCACTGATTAAACCCGAGCTTCAAGCGAATTGGTTAAAAAATGCAAAAACAAGGCCTATTTTAGATTCATTGGGACAAAAAGTTTGGGAAATACTCCCCAAAGATATTGGATCTGTTCTCGAAAAGACGGAAAATTTGTTTAAAGACAGCAATAAACATACGTATGAGCAACACTCTCATGAAAAGATAATTTTCAAAAAATAGAGAATAGTTTTTCATGAGGAAAGAGAACTAAATGATGTAAAATGTGATATTAATGATTCCTCCATATCACAACTGAAAGAATATGATGATAAAAAGCGATGTTTTCTGTCAAGAATTTTCATTAGATGATGATACCCTTCATGAAGAATGTGGAGTTTTTGGTATTCTTGGGCATGAAGATGCCGCAACATTAACAGCTCTTGGACTCCACGCACTTCAGCATCGTGGGCAAGAAGCAGCTGGGATTGTTTCTTACCATAATAAAATATTTCATCAAGAAAAGCATTTAGGTCTTGTTGGCGATCACTATACAAACCCTGCAACACTTGCGCGCTTACCAGGAAATCGTGCTATTGGACATACCCGTTATTCAACAACTGGAGAAGTGGCATTACGCAATGTTCAACCCCTTTTTGCTGAATTGAAAGTTGGAGGTATTGCTATTGCGCATAATGGTAATCTTACCAATGGTCTCACATTACGCCGTGAACTCATCGCTTCTGGTGCTATCTGTCAATCAACGTCAGATTCAGAAGTTTTTCTCCATCTTATCGCCCGCTCACGTTATGAATCGTCCTCTGATCGTTTTGTTGACGCGATTCGGCAAGTAGAAGGTGGGTATGCTATGTTAGCGCTCACACGTACAAAGCTTATTGCGGCACGCGATCCAACAGGAATTAGACCTCTCGTGATGGGGGAACTTGATGGTAAGCCTATCTTTTGTTCTGAAACTTGTGCTCTTGATATTATTGGAGCAAAATATGTCCGTGATGTTAAAAATGGAGAAATCATCATATGTGAAATACAAAAAAATGGGGAAATTACGAAAAAAATTATAAAACCAGAAAATACAAAACCAGAAAAACTTTGCTTGTTTGAATATGTTTATTTTGCCCGTCCGGACTCAATCGTTGGAGGACGTAGTGTTTATACAACACGCAAAAATATGGGAATCCGTTTAGCACAGGAAGCCCCTTGTGAGGGTGATGTTGTGGTTCCTGTTCCTGATGGAGGAACGCCTGCTGCAATTGGCTATGCACAAGAAATTGGAATTCCCTTCGAGCTTGGTATTATTCGTAATCACTATGTTGGCCGCACTTTTATCGAACCAACACAACAAATTCGCGCTTTTGGCGTCAAGTTAAAACATTCGGCAAACCGTCCTGTGATTGAAGGAAAACGTGTTATTCTGGTTGATGACTCTATTGTGCGTGGAACAACATCCCTTAAAATTGTACGAATGCTTCGCGATGCAGGAGCAAAAGAAGTTCATATGCGCATTTCTAGCCCTATGATTTTTTATCCTGACTTTTATGGTATTGATACACCTAAAGCTGAAAACCTTTTAGCAAATCAATATCCAGATTTAAAATCTATGTGTGATTTTATTGGAGCGGATTCATTAGAATTTCTTTCAACGGATGGATTATATCTTGCTGTAGCAGGGGAAAAACGGAATAACGCCGATCCACAATTTACTGACCATTATTTTACTGGATATTATCCTACGCATCTGGTTGATCAAGAAAATCTCTCCAAAATTCATCAATCATCTGTTCTTAAAACAAGAGATTAATGATGACAAAACGTGACTTTAGTCTCCATGGGCGTGTTGCACTTGTTACTGGCGCATCAAGAGGGATTGGCTATTATTTGGCACTCGAGCTTGCTGCACGCGGCGCTCATATTATTGCTCTTGCACGAACAGTCAGTGGACTTACTGAATTAGATAATCAAATCCGAGAAAAAGGAGCTCATGCAACCCTTGTTCCCCTTGACTTGCATCATATGGAAAACATCGATACCCTTGCTATCTCAATTGCCAAACGCTGGAAAAAACTTGATATTATCATTGCAAACGCAGGAATTCTTGGAACACTCTCACCAATAGCGCATATAGAAAACACGGTATTTGAAGATGTTTTTCAAATAAATCTTTTCAGCCAATGGCGCTTAATGAAAGCCGTTGAGCCTTTATTACGTGAATCTGATGCTGGACGAGCCATCCTGTTATCCTCAAGCGTTGCGCATGCTGCGCGCCCTTTCTGGGGAGCTTATGCAGCCTCTAAAGCAGCTTTAGAGGTGATTGCCCGCTGTTGGGCAGAAGAACTCAAACAAACCCCTATTAAGATTAATTGTGTCAACCCTGGTGCCACACGCACTGCCATGCGCGCTGAAGCTATGCCCGGTGAAGATCCACAAACTCTCCCTTCACCACAAGAGGTTGCAAAAAAGATAGTCCATTTGTTATCACCTGATTTAAAGGAAACTGGAAAACTCTTTAATGTCCATAAAAATCGGTTTGTAGATTATCATGTACCTGATTGATCATCATATGAGAAGTAAATCGTTTGACTCTCTCTTTTTCCTGTGCTTTTCGACAGAAGAATGAAGCACTTTATAATTCTTGGATAGCTTTAGCATCAGCCTTTTTCTCTTCTAAAGTAGCACGTTTATTATAAGCGATAAAACTACAAGGGAGAAAAATCATATAGCTAACAGCTGTAATCAATAAAGTTTCCCATGTGTAAGTCGCAAGAAAACCGACATAAATAACAATGACCAACATGCACGGTATAACGATATCGCGCCTTAAATTTTGATCAATTGTTTTTGCATTCCATACCGGTAAACGACTAATCAAAAGAAAAGCAATAATTACAGTATAAAGACTAAAAAATAATGCCCACCCCCAATTGGGAACCAAACCAAGAGTGCCTAAATAGGTAGGCAATAAAAGTAATAATGCTCCTGCTGGTGCTGGAACACCAACAAAATAACTTCTCTGCCACTTAGGTATATTGGGGTTATCTAACATCACATTAAAACGTGCTAATCGCAAACAACAAGCAACACAATAAACAAGGGCAGCAACCCACCCAATATGATTCGCTTGATTCAAGATAAAAGAATAAACAATGAGTGCAGGGGTAACACCAAAATTTATAACATCAGCAAGAGAATCCATCTGTGCCCCAAAAGATGAACTACCATCTATTAAACGGGCAATGCGACCATCAGCACCATCTAAAACTGCGGCCAAAAGCACCATTAAAATAGCAGCTTCATAGCGATGTTCAAAAGCCAAACGAATGCTGCTCATCCCTGCACAAATTGCTAAAATAGTAATGATATTAGGAATAACATACCGCATTGATGTAGGTGAACGCCGCCGATTTGCAACATCATCATGCTGCCCCTCAGGATTGAATGAAGAAAATGGCGAAAAATTTTTCATTGTGAGTCCTAATCGTATCTGAAATCCGTTGTGGCACTCTTATCATCAAAAGAACCCAAAACTGTTTCTCCAGCAATTGCTGTCTGTCCAACTGCAACACGCAATTTCATTTCAGTTGGTATATAAACATCAAGGCGAGAACCAAAACGAATCAATCCAAATCGCTCACCAGTCATAACGGCATCGTTTTCTTTTGACCAGCAAACAATCCGGCGTGCAACCATTCCCGCTATTTGTACGACACCAATTTTACCATGTTTGCTATCAATTACCACCCCATTACGCTCATTAAACTGACTAGCTTTATCAAAGTCAGCATTAGTAAATCGACCTGGATGATAAACGATAGACTCTACTGTACCACTGATAGGAATACGATTAATATGGCATGAAAAAACATCCATAAAAATGGAAATACGGATCATTTCATCTTTCCCTAATCCTAATTCTTCAGGTGGAACACATGATTCCACAAATGAAATACGCCCATCTGCAGGCGACATAACCCAATTTGAATTCAAAGGGATCACACGATCTGGATCACGGAAAAAGTATACACACCACACCGTGAGAACGAGACCAAACCAAAACAACGGACTCCATATCCAACCAAGAATGAGCGAAATAACAAAAAACGCTACAATAAAAGGATAACCTTCTTTATGAACCGGTACAAAGCTATTATGGAAAGATTGCAGAATACTCATATAATTTCCTATTCATCGTAAACTTAAACAAGCAACAAAGCTTTTTGTTCCTCTTGTGTCTTTTTATGTATTTAATCAATCACTCCATATAAAGATATAGATTACATTTTGCTCTATTTATTTTTTACGATTAACAACACTCGTCTCATCTTCTTCACGCATTTTACGTAATTTTTCTTCCGCTTGCGATGCTTCAAGCTGCTTATTCCACATTGAAGCATAGAGACCTTTCTTGCGTAAAAGCTCTGTATGCGTCCCATTTTCAATAATACGACCACTTTTAAGAACTAAAATTTCATCCGCATTGATAACAGTAGAAAGACGGTGAGCAATAATCAATGTTGTACGTCCACGGCTTACAATATCCAATGCTTGTTGAATTTCCTGTTCCGTCGCCGTATCAAGAGCCGCTGTTGCTTCATCTAGAATAAGAAGTGGAGGGGCTTTTAAGAGTGTCCGTGCAATAGCCACACGTTGTTTTTCACCACCTGATAATTTGAGACCACGCTCTCCTACCATAGATTGAAAACCTTCTGGTAATATCTCAATAAATTTTGATATCTGTGCCATTTCAGCAGCTTTGCGCATCTCTTCATCTGTAGCACTTGGACGCCCATAGCAAATATTATAGGCAATTGTATCATTAAATAACACCGTATCTTGTGGGACCATGCCAATCGCTTCACGCAAACTCTTTTGTGTTACGTCACGAATATCCTGCCCATCAATTGTGATAGAGCCTGCATCAACATCATAAAACCGAAAAAGCAACCGAGAAATAGTAGATTTACCGGCACCCGATGGACCGACAATAGCGACTGTTTTTCCTCCAGGAACTTCAAAATCAATATCTCTGAGAATCTGACGTCTCGAATCATAGGAAAACTTTACCTGATGAAAACAAATGGTCCCATCGCTTATCTCTAACGGTTTAGCATCCGATTTATCAACGATCTCTTTCTGAACATCTAAAAGATCAAACATTGCTTCAATATCCGTTAAACCTTGTCGAATATCACGATACATTGAACCAATAAAATTTAGTGGAATGGAAAGTTGCATTAAAAGCGCATTAATAAAAACAAAATCTCCTAAAGTTTGTGTCTTATAAAAAACTTCATAAGCTGACATCAGCATCATGATCGTCATTCCAATACCAAAGATAAGAGTCTGACCAAAATTAAGCCAGCTTAAAGATGTCCAAATCTTTGTTGCGGCTTTTTCATAACCTACCATAGAAGCATCAAATCGATCGGCTTCTAGAGTTTCATTACCAAAATATTTGACCGTTTCAAAATTCAAAAGAGAATCAACAGCGCGAGTATTCGCCTCAGTATCCGCTGTATTCATTTTTTGTCGAATGCGAATACGCCAATCACTCGCCTTAATGGTAAACAAGATATATAATCCAACCGTTGCAACAACAATGAGAAGATAATGCCACCCATAACTTATGTAAAATACCAGTGCCGTTAATATAAATTCTAAAACTGTCGGTACTGTACTAAGAATTGAAAATCTTACAATCGCTTCAATTCCTTTTGTTCCACGCTCAATCACACGAGAAAGCCCACCTGTTCGGCGTTCCAAATGAAATCGCAAAGATAACTCATGCATATGTACAAAGGTTTTATAAGCTAATTGACGAACAGCGTATTGACCAACAGTGGCAAACAGGGAATCGCGTAATTGATTTAATCCAGCCTGCATAATACGCGCGACATTGTATGCCAAAACGAGCATGATGGGAATAATCCAACTGGATGGGAACCATTCAGGTAGCTGAAAGCTTGAATCAAGCACATTCGTAGAATATTTAAATAAATACGGTACAGATATGAGAACGAGCTTAGCCAAAACAAGATAAAATATTGCCCATAGCACACGCATTTTTAGATCACGCCGACCTACCGGCCACATATAGGGCCATAAATTGTAAAGTGTGTGCAGAGTCTTCCCTGTATCTGATGATACAGTTTTTGTCATTTCATTGCGTTTCATAAAGTCCTTACTTCTCTATCATCCGCACAAACAGGCAAAATACCCTCTGTGGTTATTTATAGATTCATCTCTTCATTACGGCTTCCAATAAGCTATACCTACCCGTTTTTTGAAGTTAGACTGTTTTTGAAAAAGGAACAAGAAATAATCCACTATATAATTTATTATTTGGGTCTATATTCTCATACCACTCTGCTGCAAATAAATTTTCAACTTTTACATGTTTTTTTTTCAGTTCTGCATGAAGCCACTTTTTTGTTTTACCAATCTCTTTCAGCCCCTTATCAAGAATTTCACCATTTTGTATTAAAATGATAGACTTCTTTCCTTCTTCCTTTTTAATAACGGAACAATCGCCATTGGTTTCTAAACGAACGAAAGCAGCTTCATGTAAACTACAGCCTTTAATGCGCAACATTGTAATCAGATCATTCACACTGATACCTAATTTTTTAATCTTATCCACTTGAAATACTCCATCTAAAACCAATGCAATATGTCGTCCTGCAATGAGACGACGAAAAAAAACTGAATAGCGCATCAGAAAATTAAGAGATGTGACTAAAGTCTGCCAAATAAATAAGACGATCAACAATTGAATACTGCTAACATCCGGACTATAAATAACGCCTCCAATAATACTTCCCATGACAAAATTACTTACCAAATCAACTGGCGTCATTTGACTAAGACTACCACGACCTGTGGTTCTTAAAATCAAGAGGAAAGCGATAAGTCCTACAACTAGTTTTAGTGCGACATACCCATAATGATATAAAAATTCCATCATATTCTCCTTTTTTATGGAGCTGCTGGAATAGAGACATTAGTGTCGCTTTATTTCCCACACAGTTATGCGCTCACCACTCTGCGGATCCTTACTGTCTTTTAAAAGAACCCCCTCGGCTGCAAGCTCATCACGAATTGTATCCGCAGCTTCCCACTCTTTATTATGGATAAGTCTTAGTCTTTCGGCAATGCGCTGATCAATAAATTTTGTATCAAGGAAAGTTTTTCTCATAAATAATGGGCAATCTATTTCTTTAATCCATTCTTGTCTTAACAGTCCTAATAAATTCATCCCATTCAGAAGAGCCAAAGCATTTCCTTCTTTATAAAATTTTCGCAAAAGAGTCAGTGCTTTTGGAGTATTAAGATCATCACTAAGTGCATCTATCAAAGTATCATCAATTGCTTCATTGTTTTTCATCTCACTCTTTTTGCTGCGAAGCCATTCATACCAACGATACAGTTCGCTGCTCGATTGTATTAAACGCTGAGCTGTCCAATTTAATGGTTCACGATAATGTGTTTGCAACATCGAAAAACGCGCAGACAAACCAGCCCAATTTTGCTTCATTTCATCGGCTAAAATACCATTAAACTCCCCAAAATTATTCTCTAAAACAGAACGAATAGTTATGAAATTGCCAAAGCTTTTCGACATCTTTTTGCCTTCAACTTGTAAAAAACCATTATGCATCCAAAAATTAGCCATTCGCTCCGTCCCAAAAGCTGAACAACTTTGTGCAATCTCATTTTCATGATGAGGAAAAATTAAATCAATTCCACCACCATGGATATCAAAAACATTGGCGGTCGGATCATCACAGGTTAAACCACCGCCATAGGGCGCTAATAACTTTGCCATTGACATTGCAGAACATTCAATATGCCAACCTGGACGACCTAAAACAGGAATTCCGCCCGGTGATTCCCAACCTGGTTCTCCTTCCACAGAAGGCTTCCACAAAACAAAATCCATCTCTTCCCTTTTATAAGCAGCAACATCGATACGCGCCCCCGCCCTCATTTCATCTAAAGAACGATTTGCAAATGCCCCATAATGGGGAGGATTTTTTATGCTACTTACAGAAAATAATATATGATTTTCCGCTTCATAAGCGTGCCCCTTTTCAAGCAATCTTTCAATTAAAGAGCGCATCTCCTCTAAATGCTCAGTAGCGCGTGGCTGACTGGTTGGCAACAGACAACCAAGTGCTATGGTATCTTGTTGAAACTGAGAATATGTACGTTCTGTTAAGTGACGAATAGCCTCATTCAATGATACGTTTGGATATTCGCTAGCTGCTCGTGCATTAATTTTATCATCGACATCTGTAATATTACGCGCATATAGAACATGCTCATTACCATAAATATGACGCAATAAGCGAAATAAAATATCAAAAACAATAACAGGACGTGCATTTCCTATATGCGCATAATCATAAATTGTCGGTCCACAAACATAAAGACGTACTCTTGTCGCATCTATTGGTGTAAATTTTTCTTTTTTACGTGTTAGCGTATTATAAAATCGCAACTCTTTCATTTATTGACTCCATGGACGATATTATGCACCGATCCTTTTAGATGTATCTTATCTCAAATCATTGTATTACGCGGTTTAAGCTAAAAACTTGTATCTTATAGTAAATTCTTCTTACCATTTTCCCATTGTATTTACGGCTGTATTCATCGTTTATCATAAAAACAATCTATTTTATTTGATTGGACAAAAGCGTTCTATCATTAGAGATGCTTTCTCTCATTAAAGAAAATGAGCTTAGAAAAAAATCTATAGGCAATACAATATAAATCTATGTGAAAAATAGATAGCTTGCAGGCAGAAAATCTTAAATTTTTAACCACACAAAGCTTCGTCAGTATTTTCAATATTCCACAATGGGTTCCCTACTGCCTCTTACGCCCTATATTTTATAATCAATAATTGAGAATAATGTAGCAATTAACTTTATTTTTTTACACCGTTCTCATGACAAAATTATTTCATCTTTACAGAACTTTATTCAAAGAAAGCAATAAAAATAATGCAGTATAGATTGATAAACATCATTATTTTAATATTTCTTGTCATTTCAATGCCAGCCTTTGCACAACAATCTCCACCCTATGAAAAAAAATTACTCCGACTAGCAGAAATTTTGGGATCATTGCATTCTCTCCAAAATCTTTGCGAGCCTCCAACAAACCAATGGTATGACTATATGAATGCACTGATTGAAGCAGAACGCCCCATTCCACAAAGACGTGCTTATTTTTATGAAGCGTTTAATGAAGCGTATCGTGCTTTCTCAGAAAATTATCATCATTGTACACAAGCAGCCATTGAAGCCAATCAAAAATATATTGAGGAAGGAAGAATTTTATCTGAAAACCTCCTCATGCATTATAAATAATTAATCTATACAAAAAGTAGCTCTCTCAATCTTAGCGATATCAATGATACTCCTTTCACAAATGCGGGGAGCAATAAACCAGCTCTGAAAATAGAGAGACGTTTAAAGAATAATATCTTGATACGCTTTTATTCATATGCGCCTTTTTCCCCATACAAAACCGTTCTTTGGCTTCCTCCCCACACTTTAACGGACAAAGATTTTTAACTAAATTTGCTCTGTAAATAATCTAGGTTCTTGTTGAACAAGGTTTCTCTTGGCTTCTAACACATGTAATTTGCTGCATAGTTTCTACAAACAAGCCTAAGAATATTCACCTCGCATTAAAAAAACACTTATGTACCAAAGAGGCTGACATACCCTATATCACCATCTAAAAGATGGTATTTTACGGCATACTTATAATTTTAATTTGTTTACACCAAAGTTTCCATAAATTTAACAGGCTCTCCTTGTGAAGGTGTAACAATTTCACCTTCCCACATAACGCGCATACCACGGATAATAGTCCCAACAGGCCAACCTTTAACTTTTTGACCATCATAAGGTGTCCAACCGGTACGCGAACCAATTAAGCTATTCGTAATAATTTCTTCTCGCTTAAGATCAACAATGGTTAAATCAGCATCAAACCCAACAGCAATGCGCCCTTTACAACTTATACCAAAAATACGACTAGGGCCATGTGAAGTGAGATCAACAAAACGTTCAAGAGATATTTTTCCTGCATTCAC
The DNA here is from genome assembly GCF_042196445.1 of Bartonella sp. AP11XZML. Lineage (NCBI taxonomy): Bacteria > Pseudomonadati > Pseudomonadota > Alphaproteobacteria > Hyphomicrobiales > Bartonellaceae > Bartonella > Bartonella sp. AP11XZML. The sequence continues at coordinate 306,285 of NZ_JBHIQF010000042.1, read as the reverse complement.
ATGTGTCAACATAATTGCTGCTGTTGTTTGCACGCCTGTCATACCTGAAGGTGAAGAGGGATAAGGTTGAAGTTTTTCTTCAAGAGTATGAGGCGCATGATCTGAACCTAAGACATCAATAATTCCTTGTTGAACACCGTACCAAAGAGCGTCACGGTGGCGCGGCTCACGAATAGGCGGATTCATCTGAATTAATGTACCAAACTTCTTATAATCATCAGCCGTGAGCGTCAAATGATGTTGTGTCACTTCAATTGTTGCAACATCCTTATGTTTTTTTAGAAAATCAATTTCTTCTTCTGTCGAAAGATGTAACACATGAATCCGAGCCTTCGTCTCATGAGCAATTTTTACCAAACGCTGCGTACATTTTAATGCCGCAACTTCATCACGCCAAATCGGATGTGACGATGCATCCCCTTCAATACGCAATATTTTACGCTCTTTGAGCCTCGCCTCATCTTCAGAATGAAAAGCCGCACGACGGCGTGTATTCTTCAAAATAAGGCGTACACTTTCATCATCATCAACCAAAAGATCACCGGTAGAGGACCCCATAAAGACTTTAATTCCAGCCGCACCAGGAAGTCTTTCTAATTCAGATAGTTCATGAGCATTTTCACGCGTTCCTCCAACCCAAAATGCAAAATCACAATGCATTCGATGAAATGCGCGTTGAACCTTATCGCTTAATGTTTCTTCTGATGTTGTCAATGGATTGGTATTAGGCATTTCAAAAACTGCCGTAACACCCCCTAACACAGCAGAATACGAGCCACTTTCCAAATCCTCCTTATATTCATTTCCTGGTTCACGAAAATGCACTTGGCTATCAATAATTCCTGGTAAAATATGAAGCCCTGTACAATCAATGACCTCACTAGCGGATGCACATGTAAGGTCGCCTATTTCAGCAATACGACCATTTGTAATACCAATATCACGCTTGCTTCTTCCATCATGATTCACAAGTGTTGCACCTTTAAAAATTGTATCAAATGCTTTAAACATAACCACGCTCCTTACATATTGCTCACTTATCGATTATGTAACTTTGAGCAGAAAGGCAAGAACCATGATTAAAAAACAAAATGCCATTTGCTTAAAAAACCGCGGGCTTATTCAAATTACAGGCGAAGAAGCAACAGATTTTCTACAATCCCTGATCACGACAGATGTAAAAAAAATCAGTCCACAGGAACTTTTCCCTGGAGCCCTTTTATCCCCACAAGGAAAGGTTCTTGCTGATTTTCTTATCGGAAAAAAAGAAGATGGTTACCTGATTGATATCAGGATGCCTTTAGCTGATACGCTCCATAAGCGTCTGTTGCTCTATAAGCTGCGCAAAAAAGTAGAAATTACACAACTATTTCAAGAGCTTGTTACAGTTTCTTTGAATAATGAATCAGATGCTTTAAATTTTGATTCAAGTTTTGCTGATAAACGCTTCCCACAACAAGAAAAAATAATACGAATCTATGGCAAAAAACCTTTTTTAACTTCAGAATATCATGACACATGGAATCAATTGCGTATCCGTTATGCAATTGCGGAAAGTGAACAAGACTATGAAATTGGCAAAGTCTTTCCTCATGATATTAATTACGATCAAATCAATGGACTTGCATTCAATAAAGGATGTTATATTGGACAAGAAATTGTTTCACGAATGCACCACCGCCGTGCAGCACGTCGCCGTATTTTTATTGTAAAAGGCCAGTGTAAATTAACCCCTCAATCTAGCATTGAAGCAGGAACAAAAGTGCTTGGCTACTTGGGAACATGTGTAGAAAATGAGGCTCTTGCTTTAATGCGTATTGACCACGTCAAAGATGCTATGGATCATAACATCCCCTTTACTGTAAAAAACATTCCTGTCACTATAAGCATTGCTGAAAATATGAATTTTACCTTTCCTGAAAATACTATAGAAAACACTCATGGCTAAAGCTGAATTATTAAAAAATGGAGAAGCCCGCGCTTGGCAAAGAATGCTCTCTGGAAGGCGACTTGATCTTCTCAACCCTTCTCCTTTTGATGTTGAAATTGAAGATATTGCCCATGGACTTGCTCGCGTAGCACGTTGGAACGGTCAAACACGAGGAGAGCATGCCTATTCTGTTGCACAACATTCACTTTTGGTTGAACAAATATTTCAAAAACTTTTTCCACAATCGGGAAGCAACGAATGTCTTTATGCCCTTCTTCATGATGCTCCAGAATATGTCATCGGCGATATGATTTCCCCTTTTAAAGCTGTCATAGGAAAACAATATGAACGCGTTGAAAAGCGCATCCAAGATGCTATCCACATGCGCTTTTCTCTTCCCGTTGATCTTTCTCAAAAACTTTTAAAAAAAATTAAACAAGCCGACCGTATCGCTGCCTATTATGAAGCGATTACGCTTGCTGGATTTAATACAGAAGAAGCCCTTCACTATTTTGGCTCTCCCAATAATATTTTACCCGATGATCTGAATTTATCCCCCTATTCTACCCAACACATTGAAAACGCATTTTTAACGCGCTTTAATGACTTGGATGTCCAAAGATTATAGCCCCTTCGCATTGTTGATTCCTTGTCATTACAGAATCATCACACTGACTTATAATAATAATTCATTGTTTTTTCATTTTGAATGAGAGCTCCTAATATCGTAAGCTTCACTCATTTCAAATCTGTTTATATTGAATCAATCAAAATCATTCTCTTGCACACCACAAGCGGGTCTGGCGTGTGGGTAAAATTTTTTAAAGAAAGAGTTAAAATGCTTCTTATGAACCATCTCAAGTGCTAAGCGCTGTCGCAGCATTGAAAATTGGCAAAGTGTGTAATAATGCCGGCTTGCTCTCTTATGAAGCGTAAAGACGGGAGTACTCTATAAATTTTATACACTTCATAAGGGACTTACCACTATACTATTCACGAACGCCGTCGCGAAATAGGATTGGGTACCTTAAGAAAGCTTTCTTTAAAAAAGCACGTGAATTAGCGACCCAATGGCGTTCTGTTTTGCATGAGAGGCGTGACTTCATTAAAGAAATGGAAAAAATCACAGTTCAAATTGTATACAAAATATATTAAATAATGCACATTCATTATCAAAATAACAAATTTTCTCTTGTCAAACCTTTCATCTTAAACTGAAGTTTATTTTAGTTTATAAACTTCATTATCCGCTGGGAAAGCACGAGATTTGACATCCTCTGCATAATTCTTTATTGCAGTTTCCATGGCTTGTTCAAGGTCTCCATAACGGCGTACAAATTTTGGCACATGAGAACCATAGCCCAACATATCTTCCATAACCAATACTTGCCCATCACATTGATTGGACGCCCCTATACCGATCGTAGGGATAGAAAGCTTATCTGTCAGTTTCACCGCTAAAGGTTCAACCATTGCTTCTAAAACAACAGCAAAAGCACCTGCCTCTTCAATCGCTGCTCCATCTGCTTCAATTCTTTGCCAATCATTCTCCTTGCGTCCTTGTGTTTTAAAACCACCAAAACGATTCATTGCTTGGGGTGTAAGACCGATATGTCCCATCACTGGAATGCCACGTTTACACAAAAAATCTATTGTTTCGGCTATATAAACGCCACCTTCAAGCTTAACTGCACCACACCCCGTTTGTGCAAGAATGCGCGATGCATTTAAAAAAGCTTGCTCTGGACTTTCCTCATAAGAACCAAAAGGCATATCAATAACAACAAGAGCTTTTTGAGATCCACGCACCACGGCTTTCCCGTGTGAAATCATCATATCTAAATTAACAGGAAGCGTTGTCTCAAACCCATACACAACCATCCCAACGCTATCACCAACCAAAAGGATATCGCAATATGGATCAGCAATCCGCGCAGTATAAGCTTGATAAGCTGTTAAAGAAACAATTGGCTGTTGTCCCTTTCGTGCACGTATTTCGGAAGATGTTATACGCTTTACGGTTTTATGTACACTCATTTTCCACCCTTCTCTTGCAATATATATTGATCAATCAGCCTTATCTCACCAAAGCGGACAGTAAGAAGTAAAACTGCTGGTTTATTCAATGTTCCTTTAACCACGCATAAAGTTTCCATATCCCGTAAATCTATCGCTTCAATGATTGCACGCGTTTCTTGTTGTAAAATATCACGAACAGTTTTGCATAATTTATCAACCGACCGTTCACCTTCATGATAAAGCTTTTCAGCAGCTTTTCCACTTTCAGGAATAATTTTGGCAGCTTTACGATCTTCTAATGTTAAAAGCTGATTGCGTGAAGAACACGCTACACCATCTGACTCCCGTAGAATAGGAACTCCAACGATTTCAATAGGAAAAGCCAAATCTTCAACCATACGCCGAATAATTAAAATTTGTTGAAAATCCTTTTCCCCAAAAAAAGCCTTATCTGGTTGGACAATGTTAAAAAGTTTAGCAACAACGCTTGTTACACCACAAAAATGCCCTGGACGTAATTTTCCCATCAAAATACGTGATAATTTTTTCACTTGTACAATTGTATCATTCCCCAGTGGCCACATTTCATCTACAGAAGGAGCAAAAACACATTCAACACCTACTTCTTTTAACAAAGCACAATCGCCCTTCAAATCTCTTGGATATTGAGAAAAATCTTCTTGAGGTCCAAATTGCTTTGGATTGACAAAAATAGAAACCACTACGCGATCACACATTGCTCTTGCATACTGTACTAATGCAAGATGGCCATCATGCAATGCCCCCATTGTTGGAACAAAACCAATCGAAAAACCTAAACGTCGTTCCTCTGAAGTATATTGGCGGACTTCAGCAATTGTCTTTAAAATTCTCATTTTCCCATTCAATTATCATCAGATCAACCAATTAATGCCTGTACACCAAATTGGCGCTCAAACAATTGTATCAAATTCATGCGCACTGACGGCTGCTTTATATCTCGTGGCTCCCAGACATGACGCATAAGAAAAAAACCCGTCAGTATAAAACCATTTATTATGTCACTAAAATCAGCAGGACGAGTCGTTCTTTGTACAAGAAACTGTGGTAGAATGAGAAGCTTTTTTTTCCAAGGTTCCCCTGCTTCTTCACAGACAGCCCGACCAGATTTTGGTGATACGTAATGAAGCCTTTCCTGACGACCTGTTGCAGCACAACAAGATAAATCAAGACCAAAACCAAGTTCTTCAAGAAGCCGCATTTCAAAACGTACAAGCAATTCTGCATTTACAAATGGTTCATCAAAATTCTGCATAAAAAGGTGTAAAATATCATATAAAATGGGGTGCGGATCACGTTCGGGAAGAAGCCGCAAATGAAACGCTATCAATTGCAAAGCATAAAGTGCTTCTGGTAGACAGATTAATCGTGCCGCATGTAAATCAAGAGCTTCAAGCCGAAAAAGTCCCAAATGTTCGTCTAAACGAGCCCACCATTCAGCCTCCACAAAATTTCCAGGTTGAAGAAGAGCTGCCATGCGACGCGAGCGCCCCCCTTTTACCACTCCCATATAACGACCATGTTCACGTGTCATAATCTCAAGAATAACACTTGTTTCACCATATTGGCGTGTACCAAGTATAACGGCTTGTTCTTTCCACTTCATTTTACTTTAATTATTTTTAAAAATCTTATTTTAAAAAATCCAATCCCATTTCACGATAACGTTCTGGATCGGTATCCCAATTATCGCGCACTTTCACAAAGAGAAAAAGATGCACCTTTTGATCCATAATTTCCATGAGTTCTTTACGTGCTGCTTGACCAATCGCTTTAATTGTATCGCCTTTTGCTCCTAAGACAATTTTTTTCTGACTCTCACGCTCGACATAAATAACTTGATTAATTTTAACGGAACCATCTGAACGCTCTTCCCAGTTTTCTGTTTCAACCGTTGAGGAATAAGGAAGTTCATCATGAAGACGAAGAAAAAGTTTTTCACGCGTAATTTCAGCAGCAAGATGACGCATGGGCATATCAGAAATTTGATCTTCCGGATAATACCATGGCCCCTCCTGCATCATGTTACTCAACGCATGAAGTAAATCCTTGCAACCAGAACCGTTTAGAGCAGAAATCATAAATGTTTGCGCAAACTTTACACGTTCATTTATTTTAGTGGTTAACGCTAGAAGAGATGATTTAACAACTGTATCAACCTTATTAAGAACAAGAACTTTTTCTTGTTTCATATTGTTTACAATATCTAACATCATATCAACTTCATCCGAAAGACCACTTTGAGCGTCAATTAAAACAAGCAGAACATCAGCGCTCTTAGCCCCTCCCCAAGCAGCAGAGACCATGGCTCGTTCTAAGCGCTTATGGGGACGAAAAACACCCGGTGTATCGACCAACACAATTTGCACATCATCATGAATGACAATACCGCGGATTAAAGTTCGTGTTGTTTGTACCTTATGTGTTACAATTGAAACCTTTGTTCCAACCAATTGATTAACCAGTGTCGATTTACCGGCATTAGGCATCCCAATAAGCACAACAAACCCAGAACGCGTTTTCATAACGTCACTCATGATTATTTTTTCCCACTGTTTTCCATACACCCTCTCGTCGCAAAATTTTTTCAGCTGCCATTCTTTCAGCATATCTTTTGGAGCTTCCCTGCCCAATCTCTGAAGCAAACCCAGAAATACTGACCTCTACCATAAAAACAGGATCGTGATCTGGACCTGAACGTTTTATAACCTGATAATGTGGTTGTGCATTGCCTTGGATATGCGCCCATTCCTGTAATTCTGTCTTGGCATCACGTCGACCAGCATCCATTTTCTTTGCCCGACTTTGCCAATATTTTTGAATAAAAGGGCGAACGCTTTCCAATCCTCCATCGAGATATATTACTGCAATCAAAGCTTCCACGACATCTGCATGCATGTTGATAAGTCGACGTCCCTCAAAATTTTTCATCTCAAAACCAACACGGATCATATCAGGAAGCCTCATTTCACGCGCAATATCAGCACATGTCTGTGCATTGACCAGATGATTTAAACGGACTGATAATTCACCTTCACTTGCCTGAGGAAAAAGTTGATACAGCATCTCTGCAATCAAAAGCCCTAAAACCCGATCCCCTAAAAACTCTAGTCGTTCATAATTCCCCTGTTCCGAATCTTGTACACTCGAGTGTGTTAATGCCTTCTTTAACCTCTCTTCATCTTTAAAACGATGCCCCGTCAGCTTGAAAAGCTGATCAATCATGAGACGTTTCATCGTTGTTTCCTTGCTTGATAAGCGGCAAATCATGAACCGTATTTATGAAAGAAAACAAACGTTTCCAACGCACATCAAATGGCCAGCGCCAAATCTGCCAAGCACTTGAACCATTACTGATAGAAAAGAAAATCACGCTCGCGCGACCAATAAGATTTTCTTCTGGAACATAGCCTACATCTAAACGACTATCATCTGAATTGTCGCGGTTATCTCCCATCATAAAGTAATGTCCTTGAGGAACTTCAAAGACTTCTGTATCATCAACTTTCGGGATGAAAGCTAAATCAAGTGTATCATAACTGACACCGTTAGGCATTGTCTCGCGATAAACCTCAACAGGATAGTTAACCTCTGTTATATCAGAATTATCAATCTCCCCCATAAAGTGACGTGAAACAGCCTCATCATTAATATAAAGGACACTTTGACGGACTTGTATACGATCACCTGGTAATCCAACAACGCGTTTTATATAATCAATCTTCGGATTACTTGGTAAGCGAAAAACGACCACATCTCCACGTTGAGGTTGAGATGCCCAAATCCGTCCAGAAAAAAGAGGAGGAGAAAAGGGGATGGAAAAACGAGAATACCCATATGCATACTTAGAAACAAACAGATAATCTCCCACCAACAAAGTAGGACGCATTGAACCGGAAGGAATACTAAACGGCTGGAAAAAAAGTGTCCGAATAAACGCTGCTAAAAGCAAAGCCTGTATTAAAACAGAAATAAATTCACGAAGCCCACCTTTTTTTTCTTTTTTATGCACTTTATCTTTTTGGATCATCACCAACTGCCTTCTCATCACAGATATAATTTTTTTCATCATAATATTCAAATAACAAAAGCACAATCTCTCATGCCATCTATCCACGTGGAAGTGCTTCGATAATAATAAATGCCTGTGCCCAAGGAAAATCATCTGTTATACTAAGATGAATAACTGCATCATGATGAGGAGGTAATAACTTTTGAAGTTGTATTTGCGCACGATTTGTTAATTGCATTATTGGTTTACCAGATGGCAAATTAACTACCCCCATGTCTTTCCAATTGATACCACAAGCGATTCCCGTTCCTAAGGCTTTAGCACATGCTTCTTTAGCAGCAAATCTTTTTGCATAAGAAGAGGAGCTTTTTTTGAGATTTTCAGATCTATTTCTTTCAATATCCGTAAAAATACGTTGGATAAAACGCTCACCATAACGAACCAACATTTTCTCAATACGTCGTATATCAACCAGATCATTTCCAAGACCAATAATCATAAGATATTACCCGATCTTTCTTACGATGAGCGCTTCTTTAAACGCCTTTTTTTTATAATCTTTTGATATCGCTTTTGTTTAAAACGAACCGTTGCTCTGTAAACACCTATATAAGATAAACCACCAAAAACAATACCTAAAAGAGTTCCCCCTAAAATCATAGGACTCATAATTGTGTCCCATGCGCCTTTAAAGAGGAGAGAGAGATTTGACAATGTCAAACCATTAAATAGAGCACGAATTTGCGAAAGAGAAATCTCTTTGACATCGCTAAAAAGTGATAAACAAAAATACCCTACTTTATAATCAGCCATGACAATCAATAAAAATGTGAGTGGATTAGAAAAAATTGTCCCAATGATTGCGGCAGCAAAGTTTGCACGCAAAAGCCAAGAAAAAAATATTGCCAAAATAATATGCAGCCCAAAGAAAGGTGAACAAGCTAAAAAAACGCCAACAGCAACCCCTAATGCTACTTCATGCGGTGTTGCTGATATACGCAAAATACGTTTATGTATGTAGCAAAATGAGCGAGAAAATGAACGACGTGGCCATAACCAAAGTCGAATACGCGTTACAAAATCTATTGGTTCTCGACGACGAAAAAGCATATGACTCTCAATATACATCTTTTGATGATGAAATAATCTATATCATCCAAATTAATCTTTTTAAGCTTTTGCACAAAAAAAATAGAACGACAATTAAATATTTCGACCGCCTGGTTTAATCGCGGGAAGAACAGAAAGCTCTGCAGGAAGTGCATCACTAGCATAAGAGGTTATCTCGTATTCAGCAAGCGCAATCAACGGAACTCCAACATTGACCTTACCACCAGAACGATCAAGGATACATGCACTGGCCAATACCTCTGCTCCTGCTGCAACAAGCGCTTCAATAGTCTCACGAATGGAAAGACCCGTTGTTACAATATCTTCAACAATAACAACCCGTGCACCCTTCTTGATTTCAAAACGACGCAATTCAAAGATGCCATTTACACGCTCTACCCAAAGAGAAGGAACACCAAGGTGACGTGAAGTTTCATAGGAAGGAATAAGACCACCAATTGCGGGACCAACAACATAGTCAATTTTTCCCTCGATAGATTTTTTGATTTTTTCAGCCAATCCACGACATAACTTTTCCGTCAAGTTAGCATGCATGAATACTTTCGCTTTTTGCATATAAGTCGCACTATGGCGCCCCGATGTTAAAATAAAATGCCCTTCTAGAATAGCATCTGCTTGTTTAAAAATATCAATGACATCTTGTGTATTCATTGCAAAATCTTTCTTTTTATCCATGAACCCGCCGTACTGTACTTACTGAACCTGCCTTTTTTAACTGAGAAAAAATACGATTCAAATGTTTTAAATCCCACACTTCCAAATCAATCATAATTTCTGTAAAATCTGGTGCTGTACGGATAAAAGATAAATTTTGGATATTGGCATCGTTAGCAGAAATTATTTGTGTAATTTCAGCCAAAGAACCAGGACTATTTACAACCAAAATATTCATCCGTGCAGGAAAACGTTCATTCATTTGGGCATCAATATCCCAGCGAACATCAATCCATCGTTCTGGCTGATCATCATACGCCATCAAAGCTGAAGACTGTATTGGATAAATAACGATCCCAGCTCCTGGCTGCATAATACCAACAATCCGATCTCCAGGTACTGCTCCTTCCGGTGAAAAACGTACGGGTATATCTCCACGGGTTCCTCTAATAGGCAAGGCTTTAGATTGATGATTCTCGACCTTTGCATTCTTTTCATTTTCTGGAACTTTAAAAATCATACCTTGAGCATTTTCAATATTAAACCAACCTTCTTCCCCAGGCCTAAAAGATGACTTTTGTACCACACGGTGATCTTGATAATCAGGATAAACCGCTTTAATCACATCAGCGGAAAACAGCTCTCCACGCCCAACAGCAGCCAATACATCCTCTACATCTTTACGTGCTAAACGTGGCAAAACTTTCTTCAAAAGGTCTTTTGAAAATTGCTTTCCCATATATTCAAATGAACGCTCGAGAATACGATATCCTAAACCCGAATATTGTTTACGTACCGCTGCACGACTTGCTCGTCGAATAGCTGAACGTGCTTTACCCGTGACAACAAGAAATTCCCATGCTGCTGGCGGAATTTGAGCGTGTGAGCGAATAATATCAACCTCATCACCATTTTTTAATTTGGTCATTAAAGGCATAATACGACCATTGATTTTTACACCCACACAAGAATCACCGATGTCTGTATGGACGGCATAAGCAAAATCAATAGGCGTAGCTCCTTTAGGAAAAGCAATTAATCGACCTTTCGGCGTAAAACAAAAAACTTGGTCTTGAAAAAGCTCAAGTTTTGTATGTTCTAAAAACTCTTCTGGATTATCTCCATCAGACAAAGATTGTATCGTTTGACGCAACCATGCATAGGCATTCGTTTCACTTGATAACTTCACAGTCGAATAATTGGAACCATGCTCTTTATAGATGGAATGAGCAGCAACCCCATATTCAGCAACTTCATCCATAGCAGCCGTTCTAATTTGCAACTCAACACGTTGTCTTGAAGGGCCAACAATTGTTGTATGAATAGAACGATAATCATTTTGCTTTGGTATAGAGATATAATCTTTGAAACGACCAGGAACCATTGGCCATGTCGTATGAATGACACCAAGAGCACGATAACAATCATTCACGGACTCAACAATCACACGAAATCCAAAAATATCCGATAATTGTTCAAAAGATAATGCTTTACTTTCCATTTTGCGAAAGACTGAATAAGATTTTTTCTGACGGCTTTTAACATCTGCTTTAATGCCATGCTCCAAAAAAAGTTTTGTCAATTCATTTTCAATTGTGGAAAGCAAATTACGGTTGTGTTTCAATAATTCAGAAAGTCGATTGGTAATTGTACGATAACCTTCTGGATTTAAATAAAAGAAAGAGAGATCCTCTAATTCCTCACGCATATCCTGCATACCCATACGACCTGCAAGTGGCGCATAGATATCCATCGTCTCCTCAGCAATTCGCCGACGTTTATCATCACGCATAACACCAAGGGTACGCATATTATGAAGACGGTCAGCAAGTTTGACTAAAAGAACACGAACATCATCAGAAATAGCAATAAGAAGTTTACGAAGATTTTCTGCTTGTACAGCTTTCTTTGATACAAGATCAAGCTTATTAAGCTTTGTAAGCCCTTCAACCAACTTCCCAATTTCAGAACCAAAAAGCTGATCAATTTCTGCTCGTGTAGCGCTTGTATCTTCAATTGTATCATGCAAAAGAGCAACAGCAATCGTTGCCTCGTCCAACCGCATATCTGTCAAAATAGCAGCAACTTCTAAAGGATGAGAAAAATAAAGATCACCTGACGCACGCTTTTGATGTGCATGCTTTTTCATTGCATAATCATAGGCCCTGTTTAAAAGAGCCTCATCTACGTCAGACTTGTAACGTTGAACACGTCCAACAAGCTCACACTGACGCATCATACGAGCATATCCTTTATCTTTTCACACCTCTAATCTTTATTGAACATGTCCTATCAATAAAAGACAAGAAAAATAATTGCTCCTTACATGACAAGGTATCTTTACTCCTGTAACATAAATTGCTGCAATTAATAATCGTCACTTTTTTCTGGAACAACCAAACCTTCAATACCCGCTAAAAGCTCTTCTTCTGACATATGATCAAATGAAGTACCTTCTTCTTGCGACGACGTATTAAAAACACTTTCAACTTCACCTGAATGGGTAATAAATTCACTTGCCATTTCTGGCTCATCTACTTCCACATGCTTTTGCAACGAATGAATAAGGTCTTCCTTTAAATCAGCAGGCGACAATGTTTCTTCTGCTATTTCACGCAAAGCAACAACTGGATTTTTATCATTATCACGATCAACCGTAATCTGCGCTCCTTGTGAAATCTGACGCGCCCGATGACCTGCTAAAAGTACCAATTCAAAGCGGTTGTCAACTTTATCAATACAATCTTCTACCGTTACGCGGGCCATTTATGCCTCTTTCTCAAATAAAAAAATTAATAGCGGATAAAGGAGTATATACAATAATCAAAATAAAACACAAGAAAAACAACACAAACTTTTATATTTTTTGATTAAAGAACTTATTTAAAAAAATTCTTGGAAAATTTATAAAAATGTATGACCTATTCATGCTCGTTATCAAAATTTCTTTTAAAAGCATTCCAATAGATTGACTTCAAACAAAGGGAGGTCTTTCTTGACAAAATACTTGTCTGGAGTCCTTATCCTTTTAAAAGGAATACCTGCTGTTTAAACCCTTTGCAATAACAGCAGCCTTATACATACTTTTTATGATAATATCTTTATCTAAAGAGAAAACTTTTTTTCTTTGAACATCATGTGTATTGCACTCTTATTCATCGAATAAATTACTGAAAGATGACCTCTCTTTACACAATAATGAGCAATAAGTTTATATTAAACTTATTTCTAAAAAAGTTTATTTATATTCATTATAGATTGTTTATCAAAACATAACCCGTCATATACGCTATATAAAGACTCAAAAAAATAGAAAAACGATTGATGCCTAACACCATGAATAGCCAATTAACATCACTTTGCCCAGAACCACCCCAAAATTGCAATTTATGTCCTAGGCTTCATCAATTTATCGCTGGCTGGCGTGTAAAAGAACCAAGTTGGTATAACGCACCGGTGCGCCCATTCTTTCCTCATAAAGGGCCAGACACAACACGCCTTCTTATTGTTGGGCTTGCTCCTGGATTACGCGGAGCAAATCGAACTGGACGTCCATTTACTGGTGATTATGCTGGGCACTTACTGTATTCAACTTTAAAAAAGTTTGGTTTTGCCCAAGGAACCTTTGAAGAAAGAGCAGACGATACTCTTGAACTTATTGATGCAGCAATCGTTAACTCTGTTCGTTGTGTTCCACCAGAAAATAAACCCACCGGTGCAGAAATTAACACGTGCCGCTATTTCTTCTCACCTCTTTTAACAAATCTTCCCAAACTTAAAGCCGTTATTACCTTAGGCACCATTGCGCACCATTCAACAATACGTGCCCTTAATGCAAAAGTTTTAGCTCACCCTTTTGGACACGGCAAAATCAATAACATCGGCAGATTACGCATCTTTTCGAGCTATCACTGTTCTCGTTATAATACAAATACTGGACGTTTGACAGACGCCATGTTTCATCAAATCTTTCAAGCAGCAAAAACATACTTAGATCAATGCTAAAACTGTTTTAAAAAGTGCTATAAATAAAGAATATCTAGATCGCATCCATTAGCCATATCTTTTTAAAAGTCTTGCTTTTTCACGTCCCCAATCGCGTTTTTTTTCCGTTTCGCGCTTATCATGAAGCTTTTTCCCCCGCGCTAGAGCGATCTCCAACTTAACGCGCCCTCGTTCATTAAAATAAAGTTTGAGAGGAACAAGTGTCATTCCTTCACGAGACGTTGCATTAAAAAAACGTGCCATCTCACGTTTTGAAAGTAATAATTTGCGCAAACGTCGTGGTTCATGATTAAAACGATTAGCCTGCGTATATTCAGGAATATAGCTGTTTACTAACCATAATTCCCCATTCTCAAAACTCGCATAGCTTTCAGCAATATTGGCATGATTAGAACGTAAGGACTTCACTTCCGCTCCCTGAAGGACAAGACCAGCCTCGAGATTATTAAGGATTTCAAAATTAAAACGTGCTTTACGATTGTCAGCAATTATTTTCCGTACGGGCGCGTTCTTTTTTTTATTCATGGCTTTGTCAATATCATTTTATGCTTTTAAAAGACCAGCATGACTGAGGGCTGCATCAATAATCTTCTTTGTTCTTTCTGTTAATGGAACAATAGGAGAACGCACAGTATCACCACAAAATCCTAATTTTGCAGCAGCATATTTAATACCTGCTGGACTAGGTTCAATAAACAGAGCACGATTAAGAGGCATCAAGCGATCATTTAATTCTCGTGCTGTTTTATAATCACCACGAAAACAAGCGGCTTGAAGCTCTGCACAAAGCTTTGGAGCAACATTAGAAGAAACTGAAATACACCCCATACCTCCATGTGCATTAAAACCTAACGCCGTACAATCATCACCGGAAAGCTGCACAAAATCTTTTCCACACTTTTCACCTTGTTCACTAACGCGCTCAATTCTGCTCGTTGCATCCTTAACACCAATGATATTGTTAAAATCTTGATAAAGGTCTTTCATCGTTTCTACAGCCATATCGATAATAGAACGACCAGGAATATTATAAATTATAATCGGAATAGAAACAGCTTTGGCAATGGAAGAAAAATGCTTGTATAAACCAGATTGATTTGGTCTATTATAATAGGGAGTGACAACCAAAACTGCATCTGCACCAGCTTTTTGCGCGTATTGTGCAAGCTCTACAGCCTCGCTTGTGCTATTTGATCCCGCTCCAGCAACAACAGGAACACGCTTTGCAACCTGCTCAACACACAATTCTATAATCCGCTTATGTTCTTCATGACTTAACGTTGCTGATTCACCTGTTGTCCCAACAGGGCTTACACCGTTAATCCCTTGTGTGATCTGCCATTCAACAAAATCACAAAACGCCTTCTCATCAATCGCGCCCTTGTTATCAAACGGTGTGATAAGCGCAGTTATAGCTCCCTTGAGCATGATAAACTCCCTATAATGTTTGCTTTTATTTTTTTATAATCGCCTTTTATAAATTTTAAATAGAGCATAATCTTGCTCTATCATTGAAGCAAGATGAATTTCAAAAAAAGCCCTCATAAGATGAAAATGCCCCTCCTTAAATGTTGAACATTTCTTTAAAATAAGCCGTCTATATTAACGCGTTTTTCATGCTTGTGTTCTATAAATCCTTAAGTTTTTACAAAAAGCAAGGTCTCAAGGTCTTTTCTCTATGCGTGTATTTTCCACCTCTCTTTTCGTATCAACCTTTACTGCACTTATACTGGCAATAAGAATTTTATTTTCAAGTGGATACGCGCAAACACCCCTTTTGCAAGGGAAAGTACCAATCCCTTTGGTTCGCCCTACTCCCTTTACCGCAAAAGAAGCTCAAGACTCTCTTCAACAGATACACACTACATCACACAATACCGCTACACTTCAGCAACTGAAAACTGGGCTAGATGCACTAGCAAACAACAATATTGCAAAAACAATAAATCTTCGTAATTCAATGGAAAAACATAGCCTTGATCGTCATATTTTGACATGGGCGCTGGGGGTGTCAAACCAAGCTAATATACCCAGTTCTGAAATATTTAATGCAATCAACATGCTAAAAGGATGGCCAGGTATAGAAACGATGCAACGCAATGCTGAACGTGCTTTTCTTAACGAAACCAACGTCACACGCGCAATCATCCAAAAATTTTCTCATCACCCGCCCCAAACAGTACAAGGGATGGCTCTCTTCGCTAAAGCACTTATCGCAACGGGACAAACCACTCGTGCTCAACACGTTATTGCGCCATGGTGGCATAAAACACAGCTTAATGCAAAAGAAGAAGTATTTGTTCTTAAAAATGCAAACGCTGCATTAAAACCTATTGATCATTTGAAACGCATGCAGTTTATGCTGTATGCACATCGTTTTGATTCAGCAGCACGCGTTGCAAAATTAGCCCATGCTCAATCTCTTTTTAATGCTTTTGTGGCCGTTGAAAAAAATGATCCTAGAGCTACACAAAAATTAAAAGCTGTAGAGAGATCATGGCAAAAAGATCCTCTTTTTCAGTTTGCTCGAATACGCCATCTTCGACGAACAGAGCAATATGATGATGCAGCAGCACTCATGATGAAAACATCAAAAGATGCATTCCGCCTTATGAACCCTCATTCATTGTGGAAAGAACAACGTGCCCTTTCTCGTGAAATGCTCGATTTAAACAAACCAAAAATTGCTTATCAACTTGTTGCAATGCACACTGGTATAACATCTGCATTGGCCGTCGATGCTGAGTTTCATGCAGGATGGTATGCACTACGGTTTCTTCATAATCCTAAATTGGCAATGCAGCATTTTTCACGTATTCCTCAACTCTCTTCTTTACCTTTTTATGCATCACGTGGATATTACTGGATGGGACGAACAGCAGAAGCGCTAAAAGAACATCAAAATGCCCAGCAATACTTTCATCGCGCAGCTCATTTTGGTGCAACTTACTATGGTCAATTAGCCGCTGCACGACTCAACCAAAAAAAGCTTAAAGTTTTCTTTCCCAAACCAACAACCGCTGAGCGACAACATTTTAGTGCACGAAAAGCGATCAAAGCAATTCAACGTCTTGAAGCAGCCGGCTATGCTGATTTTGCTAAAATTTTTTATAGAGAGCTCGGAAAAAAAATAGAAAGCCCCGGTGAATTAGCTCTTCTGGCTGTTATGGCAGAAAAAAATGGAGACTATTATACCAGCCTCAAAATTGGAAAAATGGCTGTTTTTCAGGGGAAAAATGTCGGTGCACTCTCTCATCCTCTGGGAGCTATACCAGCTTCTGCTCATATTTCTGTAGAAGAAAAATCGCTTATCTATGCCATTGCACGCCAAGAAAGCGAATTTAATCCAACAGCCATATCAAAAGCAGGTGCACAAGGTATACTCCAATTGCTTCCTACAACAGCAAAAGCACTGGCAAAAAAATACTCAATCGCATGGTCTCCTAAAAAATTTAGCAGTGATGCTCATTATAATGCAACATTAGGTGCTCATTTTCTCAATGAACAATTAGAACGTTTTAATGGATCCTATATACTAACTCTTATTGGCTATAATGCGGGTCCCCGTCGAGTCAATGAATGGATAAAACGTTATGGCGATCCTCGAGGTCAATCTCTCGATAACGTCATTGATTGGATTGAACGTATTCCTTATACAGAAACACGTAATTACGTGATGCGTGTCATGGAAAATTATGGTGTCTACAAAGCAAGACTCACTGGGAAAATAGATATAAAAACCGACTTGCTTTCTGGTCGACGGAAATAATATGCCTTAACTTCCCAAATAGCATTTGAAAGCGTTGATAAGAAGTGTTTTTATTCCTTTTTAAATAGTACCATACCCACTTTCTTAGGACGTATAAGAAAGTAATTTTAATTGATTCAGTATTAATAAATTCGAAATGATGAATTATCATTATAAATCAATAGGTAGTACAAATAATTCATTTCTTCTCAACATAGACGACAATATCATAGAGATTACAAATATAAGAGAAGAGTGAAACAAATAGCTCATCCTTTTACTGTTGCTTATTAGTCAATATTCAAATCTTGTGAAACAGCATCTTTTAAGACTATTTTTCCTGCTTATAACATTTCTATACCAAATAAGAGCACGTTATTATATATATCGTTTGGATTATCTCTGATAACAGAAAGACAGACTCATTGAGTTAGAAAGCCTTAAAGACAAACAATTCTCTTCTGCCCCTTCCCTTTTCATTCGGTTCTACGACTTTGAAATATGTCAATATCTTTTAATGATGAAGATGAAGCTTTGCTTTTTTTCTCATTTTTACATATAAGCTCACATCCTTCACACAAAACAGAGCATCCCTAAATAGTATGTTTTTCTTATTTATATTATTGTTTTATTTTAATGTTTCTAAGCCCATTTCACAACGGTGTATCTAAAAGTACTTACGAAAATCCTCTCACGAATGGTATAAAAATCGATTAGACACGATTAACCTTTAATTAATAAAACCTATAGCTCTATCATCCCTTAACTCCCAATGTTGCAAAAGCCCTTTCATTTAGAGCACTCATAAGAAGTATATTCACTGCTTTTTAGAAGTTTTTTATCCATGCTCCTCCTCAACTTGTATCATAAGTAAGCGGATGGTTTTGATTGATTCAACATCAAAAAAATTCGAATAAATTATATTTGAACTTTCATTAAAATTATAAACAATCATTATAAATCAATATATTATAAGAAAGCGCCCCGCATAAAAAATCAGCTAAATATTAGGGATACTCTAATTGTTTTATTCACTTTTGATGGTGGTGGTGGTGGAAAAGAACCAACGCGTCGAAGGGCTGCCATCGCTAATCGATCAAGTTCCGGGTCACCAGCAGAGACTACTACACGACTAGAAAAAATACTCCCCTGCTCATGCACCATAAATTCTAACTTCACCGTTCCTTTTGTACGATTGGTGCGCTGTCCCACAATATAATTTTTTTGCCTTTCTAATTGTGACTGTACCTTTGCTAACCACTCCATTAACAACATATCTTCAAGCCCTGCTGTACCGCCGCCCTTGTTGATGGAAGAAGAACGTACCGCCTTTGCATTGGAGCGCTTTACTACAGCCTTTGGCATCGGTATTGTTTTTTTGATAAACGCTTTATGCTCCACTTTTTGAGGTAGGGGTTCTTCCAAAGGCTTTAAGTCATCTTGTTCTACTATATGCTGAGGTTCTTCCGATTGAACTTCATCCACGGATTCCAATCCTTCTGACTCCTGCTCTAGGAGATCAGACTGTAATACTTCTTGCTCTGTATTAATATCCGACTCTCTATGAATATCTGGCAAGTCTGTATCAACATCCGGATATACAGTTTCTTGCATAAAAGTCAGCATAATCTCCGACGAGAGCAAACCATTACTTATACCAGTACTTTGAAAATAAAACTGTGCTGCCAATAATACATGCAAAAAGAAAGCCCCAATAAATGCACCAATCCAAAGAGTTAATAATTGTTTCGTATTTGCAAAATTCATCGTTTCTTCTGCCACTATTTTAAGCTTAATATTGGTGTTCAATCTCATTAAAACAGGCTATTTTGAAATTGCAACTTTTTTCTTGACTGATTTTGTCATGTTTAATATGGTCTTCTAATGATTTTGTGCCGTTGTCAAAATCATTCCTGCTTGGCTGGCAAGTTTTAATCAGTGAGTCCAGCCTTTTTGTATTAAAAAAATTTCAAAACAGAGAGGGGATGTTTAAAAGGGTTATGATGTGTTATGCAAATAAGACGAAAAAATATCTATAAAAGCTGTGTAATTTTAAGTGCATTATCGGTCTGTATACCTTCATTTGTTTTTGCACAAAATAAAGATGGAAGTGCTGTCACTGAACTTAAACCAATCCTTATTAAAGGAAAAAAAATAGAAGATGCTTCAAATTCAATAACCATTCTGACTGATCGTAAGAACAACAAGAATATTGATGAAAGACAAATAACTGATGTTTATGATGTGAGTCGTCTTAATCCTTCCGTATCCTATAACTCAGAAAATAACAGTTTCGTTATTCGGGGTTTAGATGCAAACCGTGTTCTTACGACAATGGATGGTATTTCTCTTCCATGGTTTAATGATATATTCCGTGGTGGAGGTGGAAACACAACTTTTGATTTCAATGCTCTTTCTACGTTTGATACTATTCAAGGGTCAGATTCTAGTCTTTATGGTTCTGGCGCCTTAGGGGGAATCATTGCGTTGCGTACCCTTGATCCTGAAGACCTGATCGTGGAAGAAAAGAATTGGGGAAGCCTTATAAAAGGTGGTTATAATTCTGTTGATAACAGCTGGCGCATCGATCAAGCTTTTGCTGTGCGTAATTACCGGACATTTTTACTTTTTCAAGGATCTTATGTAGAAGGTCATGAGCGCAAAAATATGGGAACAGTAGAAGGGTATGAGGAACGCACGCGCAAAAACCCTTCTCACTTTGATAAAAATAACTTGCTTTTTAAAATTCATCAATATTTGAGTGATAATCACCGCCTTGGTTTTACCGCAGAGCGTTTTGGTCATAATAGTAACACACATGAATTAAATTCGTCTAAAAGATACGCTCCAGGTTCCGTTTATGAGCAGGATAATAAACTTCGTGAGCGCTTTTCTCTTTCTTATAATTATAATGGTAATGGTGATGCAGTTCTTGATGCGTTTAATGGGCAGCTTTATTGGCAAAGGCAATCAAGTCGTTACGTTATGACAGGCGTTCGTGTTTCAGCTCCCAAAGGGGATTATTTGAGAGATAATTTCTTGCGTAATATCAATTATGGTTTCAATGCTAATGCCCTTAAAAAAGTGGATTTTGGCACTATAAACCATACGTTAAAGTTTGTAATGAATGTTTCGTCATCTAAATTTCATCACTATTTGTTAGGTAAAGACAATTGTCATATAAAAGAATACGCTCGGGGATGTCTTTTTGTTCCTGCTAATCGATCAGATTCACCAGACACAAATGGTTACAATTTAGGTTTTGTTTTTGAAGATGAAATTGGGTTGGTTGATGATCGTTTTCGTGTAACACCGGGAATCCGGTATGATTGGTACAAATATGTTCCTCAGAAAACACCTTCTTATGAGAAAGCACTGATTTCTGATAAATTCCCTCCAGAAAGAAGTGGTTCACGCTTTTCTCCTAAATTACGCGTGGAGTGGGATGTTCGTAATCAAGTAACGCTCTATGCTCAGTGGGCACAGGCTTTTCGTGCACCACGTATTTCAGAACTTTACGTCTCTTATATCAAACCTTCTGCTTATTACGTGAAAGGGAATCCTGATCTTCAACCAGAAACAAGCAATGGGTATGATGTTGGTCTACGGTATGGAAATGTAAATTTCGGTGGTTCCTTCAATGCCTTTTTCAATCAATATAAGAATTTCATAGATACTGAGGATAGAGGGCCATCAGAGGAATTTAGATTTGCGCGTCGGCATTACATGAATCGTTTTCACGTGCAAATTTTTGGTGTTGAGACAAAAGCCCATTTAGTTCTTAAAAATGGTTTTCATAGCAATGTTGCTCTTGCTTATTCACAAGGAAAAGATCTTGATAAAAAGGAGTATCTTAACTCAATTCCTCCTTTGAAAGCAGTTATCGGATTAGGATATGCAAAAGAGGTTTGGGGAAGCGATATTATCCTTACTTTGGCAGCTAAACGTGACAAAGTAGCCGGAGAATCTGATTACCAAAAAATTCCAGGATATCATGTCGTTGATATGACAGGGTGGTGGAAGCCATTCGGTGAAACGGGACCTATTCTAAGAGCCGGTGTTTATAATCTTTTCAATACAAAATATTGGAATGTATCTGAACTTCCTTCAGGTAAAAGTTCAACACCAAAAGATTATTATAGCCAGCCTGGTCGTAACTTTAAAGTGTCGTTTGTACAAAAATTTTAGTCACTTCTGTTAATTATTCGGTCAATAAAATTGTATTGATAAAAGGATTAATTATTGTGTTTCTATTTTCAACATCTTTAAAATTACAAAGATTTGGTAGAAAAGTTTTAATTCTTTCTGTTTTATCGTTTTTTGATTGCTCAGCTGTTGGCGATAGAGTGTTATTTTGTGATAGATTGAACTCTTAAAAGAATTTAATTTATTGCCTTGGAATTGTAAAATTTGAAAGTTAGTTTTTGAGTTAAGTAACATAAGGTAAATTCATGGCACATACAGCTGAAATGATTCTTCGTTTGCGTGAAGAAAAAAAAGAAATGCGAAACCGCGATTTTGCGGTTTCGATTGGTATATCTGAAGCGGAGCTTATTGCGGCTTATTGTACCATTGGAAAAGCAAAAAGGCTACAAACTGATGTTGCTACTCTCTTGGAAAATGCACCTCGACTTGGAACCGTCATGGTCTTAACTCGCAATGAATATGCTGTTCACGAAATAACGGGACGCTTTGAAAAAATTGTTCAAAACGAACATATTCCTATCACACTTGGTGAAATTGATTTGCGTATTTTTACAAAACAATGGAAGTTCGGTTTTGAATATGATGTCGTTATTCTTGGAAAACCTACAAAAAGTCTGCAATTCTTTGATCAACATGGCGTTGCTATTTTAAAGGTCTATTCTAAAGATATGACAAATATGGAAGAGTGGAATAAACTTGTTGAAAAGCTCCTTCTTGAAGATCAGTCTCCTGTTCTTAACATTCTTCCTGTTTCTCTCCCAGCCCAATGTGACATAACAGAATTGGATATTGAGAGTTTTCGGGATCGTTGGCGGAAAATGACAGATGTACACCAACTTCACAAAATTATTTCCGAATTTAAAATTAATCGACATCATGCTGTAAAATATGTTGGTAATGAATTTGCCGATGAATTACAGGTAAATGCTGTTGAAATAATGCTTAACCAAGTCGCACAACAAGAACTGCCAATCATGTGTTTTGTTGGGAATAAAGGGTGTATTCAAATTTTTAGTGGGACTGTAAAAAATATTAAGCAAATGGGACCTTGGCTTAATGTTCTTGATCCAAGATTTGACCTTCATTTACTCACGTCCGGGATTGCTAGTGTATGGCATGTTCGCAAACCTACCCGTGATGGTTATGTCAGTTCACTTGAAGTTTTCGATAAAGATGATGAGATGGTTATTCAATTCTTTGGCGTACGCAAGGAGGGTCAAAAAGAACGTGAAGATTGGCGTTCTTTGTTGAATAGTTTGCCATCATGCCAAGAAAACAGCAGTAACTAAGATAAGATAAGGTTAGACATGTTCATATCTCTTTTACATAGGTTATCAAACCTTTTTCTTACGTGTTTACTGCTCTCTCTTACTTGTTTTTCTAAACAAGTAATTGCTGAACCTGCAACGCGTTTTCCTGAAAATGCTCGAATTGTTTCTATCGGCGGCGCACTTACAGAAATTGTCTATGCATTGGGAGCCCAAGATCAACTTGTCGCTCGTGATAGTACAAGCGTCTATCCACAAGAAGCGCTCAAGCTTCCTGTGCTTGGATATATGCGTGCTCTTTCACCTGAGGGTGTTTTATCACTTGCTCCAGAGGGTATATTGCTTGTTGAAGGAAGTGGTCCCGCTTCAACAATTGATATTCTCAAAAAAACATCAATACCTCTGGTGATCATACCAGAAAACTACTCCCGTGAAAATGTGATAGAAAAGATTCGCCTCGTTGGTCAAGCCATTCATCGCGAAGTGCAAGCCGCGGCGTTAATTGAGAAATTGAAGCGTAATTTTTTAGACAACGATGCGCTTTTGGCGAAAGTAACAACACCAAAGCGTGTTCTTTTTGTTTTCTCTGTGCAAAATGGACGCGTCATGGCATCTGGAACAGGTACTGCAGCTGATAGTATGATCAAACTTTCAGGCGCTATCAATGCTATCACCGATTATAAAGGATATAAACTTCTCAACGGCGAAGCATTATTGAAATCAGATCCTGATGTTATTTTGCTTGTAAAACATGGTGCAAGATCAACCAGCATTGATAAGATTTTAGCCATACCGGCAGTTCAAGCAACAACTGCAGCGAAAAATCATGCCATAAAACAGATGGATGCTATGTATTTTTTGGGATTTGGTCCACGTACTGCAGACGCATCAAGAGAGCTTATTGAGATACTTTATGGTGCACATCAAAACGGTAAGAGCTGATAAAAATGGTAGACGGTACATCCATGATGCATTTACCTAAAGAAAAAGAAGGTAAAAAAATAAACCGTTCAAAGCAGGGAAAAATTTTATTATTAAGCTTAATAATATTCCTTATTTTCAGTATTTTTGGTGGGCTCTTGAATGGTGCAGCAAAGGTTTCTTTCGTTGATCTCCTCCATGTGATACTTACACAAGATTTTTCGGTAAGTAGTAAAACGCGTGATTACCTCGTGCTCATCGACATAAGGCTTCCCCGTGTTATCTTGGGATTATTAATTGGAGCAGCTTTAGCTGTCTCCGGTGTTCTTATGCAAGGGCTTTTTCGTAATCCTCTTGCAGATCCCGGAATTGTAGGTGTATCAGCAGGTGCTGGACTTGGAGCAGTCTTAGCAATTGTTGTCGGCATTGCTTTTCCTGTTTCATTTGCACCTTTTCTAGAGCCTTATAAAGTTATCATAGGTGCTTTTTTTGGTGGACTTTTATCAACGATTATTCTCTACATAATAGCAACGCATAATAGCTTTACCTCTATTGCAACCATGCTGCTTGCTGGTATTGCTCTTGGTGCATTAAGCAGTGCAGTTGTCGGAACATTGATTTTTGTCGCAAATGACCAACAACTGCGTGATATCACTTTTTGGAGTCTTGGCTCTCTTGCGGGCGCTACATGGTTGAAAGTATGGCTCGTTCTCCCTTTTATCGTTATTGGTCTTCTTTTCTCTCCCTTTTTATCACGAGCGCTTAATGCCCTTGCTCTTGGAGAAGCTGTTGCTGGCCATATTGGTTTCCATATTCAACGCGTCAAAAATATTGCTATTCCCCTTGTTGCTCTTATGTGCGGTAGTGCTGTTGCTGTCAGTGGTGGTATTGGTTTTATTGGTATTATTGTTCCTCATATTTTACGTCAACTCATAGGTCCTGATCATCGCTATCTCATTCCTTGCTCTGCTCTCTTGGGAGCAGCATTACTTATTTTTGCTGATATGTTTGCACGCTTAATTGTTGCCCCCGCAGAATTGCCGATTGGGATTGTAACAGCACTTTTTGGTGCACCTTTCTTTCTATGGATCCTTATATGCAAACGAGGAACAGACTTTTCATGATTGAAGCGACAAATATTTGTGTTCAGCGCGGAAAGAAGCAGATTCTTAAACACATTAATCTTCAAGCTAAAAGTGGTGCTTTTACCATTATTATTGGTCCTAATGGATCAGGAAAAAGTACTTTTATCAAAGCTCTGAGTGGTGAAATTCCTTACAGTGGAAAAATAACCTTAAATGGTTATAATGTATGCCAAACAAAAACTCATGTAATGGCAAAAATGCGCGCTGTACTACCACAATCAACAACGCTCGTATTTCCATTCTTAGTCCATGAAGTTGTAGGGCTTGGCCTTTCTGTAAACCAATTTAGCATTGCCAAAGCCGAATTGCAAAATCTTATCCAGAAAGCTTTAGAGTGCGTTGACCTTTCTGATTATGGCAACCTGTATTATCACCAATTATCAGGCGGAGAACAAGCTAGAGTACAACTTGCCCGTGTACTTTGCCAAGTCTGGAAACCTGTTCATAATGGGATTCCTCGCTGGATGATATTAGATGAGCCTA
The DNA here is from genome assembly GCF_042196445.1 of Bartonella sp. AP11XZML. NCBI lineage: Bacteria > Pseudomonadati > Pseudomonadota > Alphaproteobacteria > Hyphomicrobiales > Bartonellaceae > Bartonella > Bartonella sp. AP11XZML. The sequence continues at coordinate 280,724 of NZ_JBHIQF010000042.1, read as the reverse complement.
TTGCTAGCCTCGATATTCAACATCAAATCATCGTTATGGATATTGCTAAACAATTTGCTCATTCTGGTGGCGGCGTTCTTGCTGTTCTTCATGACCTCAATCTCGCGGCACATTATGCAGATAACATGATCTTGCTCAAGGAAGGTGAGATTTATTGCGAAGGAAATGCAACTAATGTTTTGACAACACAAAATCTCCGCAATGTTTATCATTGTTCTTTAAACGTTTCTGAATTACCTAAAGAAGATATCCCTTTTATACTCCCTCAAACGACATCCTCCTATGAAATTAGATCTCTAAGCTATCGGCTTCAATCTAAAAACTAAAGTCCATAGCAAAATAAAACACGCAAATATTCAAGAATCTTTTTTATTTTTATATGAACTCCTTTTTGTCATCTATCATTAAAAAAGAAGACCAATTACCCTAAAGATATTTTTGGAAAAAAATACCAGTTTAAAATCTTTCAAGATTTTACGTAACTAAAAACATGTGAAGTTTTGTTTTGTTATCAAATTTTTAGATAATACGAATTTATACAACATAAATATGCGTTTTCCCACTCTTTCTATCACTTTTATCTTTATAAAAATGATTCAAGAAATACATACAAATGCCTTTGTTATAATAACGGGTGTATTATTTATATCTTCTAAGGACCATATAGAAATCAAGTACCTTTCTCCCCTCCATAAAAGATTTATTTGTAGCTTTAATGGTAATGTTTTCTTTATAACACATATACTTTAGCTTTTTGTATAAATAAATATTGATTTACAATGATATTTTTACTTTTCTCTCTCTATTAAAAAATTGTTTATTGGCATATCATAAAGAATTAACCTATTGAATAAAAACTTTAAAATAAACTCAATAACGCTTCTTGTAAGCCCCCTAATGCAAAAACAATACGGAATATAGGGATGAGGAGAGAGTATAGAAATAGCGTTGCTCTGCTGCTTCACAAGCATAACGATGATTCCACTCAAAGGGGTACTATCATTTACAGATAAAGCCTCCTACCATGGCAATGCAAAGAAATGAAATTGACAACAAGGTGAGAAATATCTTTATAAGATGAATTAACTCATACAGGGGTATGCTATTTTTGCACAAAAAAACGCTAAAAATATTGTACTTTTTTATGCCTCAGGTTGAATAATTTTATTACCTTCCCCTATCAAAACACCTTATGAAAAAATATATCTCCAGATCTCTTCACGGCACAGTTTAAATGATTTTTACACATTTTCCCTATGTTATCATACAATTATAAAAAAGTTATGATTTTCTTTTTTTATAATAAATTATATCCTTAACTCTTTCTTTCAATCATTTTAAAATTGTTTTTTGACTCTCTCAAGTATCCTATTAACAATATAGATTTCCTTTTCATATGCATAAAAAATAACGCGGAATTACTCCGCGTTAACAAAATTATCAAGGTGTATAGATTATTATTACTTAAACATACTCATGATTTTATAGCATAGACAACGGTTGTATTAACAGGGCGCGTTTCTGCCTCACCCGTATGGGAAAGAGTTACCTTGTGTGTATGTGCACCAGCAGAAGCTGTTCTCCCTTTCAGGGTCGTATTATAAGTATAATGATTCGGGAGTCTCCCAATATCACCAACGGGCCATCCTACCCCTTGATACTCAAAATTATGCGCATGCTCGCCTGCGTTTTCAATACTCCCAATATGCGTATGTGATTTTATGCTATCTTGTTGTTCATCTGCAAACTTTCTACCACCATCTAAACCCCGACCATTATCAAAGCCGCGTAAAAACATGCCTCTAAAATCAGGAACTTTAAAAGTTTTATTGCTGTCTTTTCCCCATTTATCACCTATTGCCTCGAATAACTGCGGATAATCTTCACGCTTATAGGCCTTACCATCACATAAAAGCCAACCATTTGGCACATTTTGCATAGCAAATGTTGCAATGAATCCAGAGGGGAAACTTTCTATCTTTGGTGGTGTAGGGTTTAATAAATACCAACCCTCATGCTCTTTTATTAAAACACCATTATTGTATACCATTTCATAAATGCCATCTGTTTGAAATTCTCCACCTTCTAATGGTATAATCCCCGCATCAGTGGCTTTATAGATAAGCTTTTCTCCTATATTATTAACAGTTATTGTTGTCACGCCAATATTTACACCACAAGCTTTAAAACGTATGACGATATCATTGTTGTATTTCTTTATAGGCGAAACTGTCTTTAAGGTAATTAATGTTGTTTTATCTTCCAAATTTACTATAAAGCTTGAATTAATAGACCCACCATTATCTGCAAGATATTCGCGCACACGCTGCATCATCGCCCGTGCACTATCATTAACAGAACTAGGCGGCTGTCCTTCTGCCCAATTAATGATACTATCTGAATAAGCATTTTCATCAGCCTTTAGAGACCAATCATAGATATTAGACATTTTAAATCCCCCATTATTTTCATAGTTTTTCTAACAACTTCTCGTTCTGTGCACTAAAATGTGCTGCCGCTGTTGATTGGTACATCATAACCACTGCACCATCCTTATTTACGCATTTTATCTCTCTTCACTCCTTCCAATTTTATAACCTAAATTCACCAGACGCTTTTCATAACATTAGTATTAATGCTTTCTCTTCTAATGTATAATGTAACCACCTCATCTAATGTTACTTAATATCTTGTTTTGTTGCTTTTCTGTTGTTATATAATTATTTTTTCAATTTCGCATCTTGTTGCAAAATTTATAAATACTTCCAAAATTTTTCTTATTATGGATTTCATATAACCATTACTGAATGTAATAACTTATCACCCACATAGAAAGTTTCTGACTTAAACATTATCTTTTTTTATTTTTTCAATAGTTTAAATCTATCTCGTCGATATTTTATACCATATATTTTAAACAAAGAAATTCTATCTTTTAGCTATCATTTGTATTAAAATTTTAAAAATTAGCTTCAAATTTTTTGCATGCTTCATTATGTTTTTATTCACATGCAGATACTGTGTTCTATTTTATTCAATTTATTCCTGAAATTGTGTTACAGGATTATCACCAATGTTTTTTTGAACAAGCTTTTGTTCAATCTAAATACATCATAGAGAATATATTCAATATGGCTATTTCCTCACGCTTTCATTGAACTGAAAATGAAATACTTTGAAATACTAAAGAAACACCACACACCTTCACAAAATTTGAAGGTTGTATCCGATCCGGAAAAAATTAAAAAGCATAACCTAGCGCCCTCCCCCAATTTTTATGAACAATATCCTTGTTTTTTAAACGCCCCATAACTAACTTTTCCCCTCCCACACTTAGCACATCTCCCTCTATATATTATTATATGTATATTTTTTTTGCAAGAACAATAAATCATTCTAAACAACATCTTGCAATTATTGGTGTTCTTCTTAATTCAAGGCAATATTATTTTTATAATAAAGATTAGGTATTGTTTCACGCTTTTGTTTATCGCATTCTTAATGGGAACATCCCCCTCATAAAGAATAAAGTACCTCAAACAAAATATAATGATATTGCATATTACGCACTTTTTAAGAAATATTGCTCAAAATATACTCCTTTCATTTTATGACAGCGCACGTCAATGATACAATAGAAAGCCATTATAGATCATCAGCTTTAAGCTTTTGAAGATACAAGTGGAATCCATCATACATTTTGTTGTCCCCCACGTTTTGACAGCCTCACATCTTAGAATGTTCATTAAATGACATTTGGCTTCCTTTCTTCAAGTGTTTTGCCCCATACGCTCCCACTTATGACGTGCAAGGAAGTGTTTTTATATGAAAAGATATATGATGAGAGGATCTTATGGTATTCTGAGTTATTATTTTAATATGAAAAAAATCTCAATCAGAGCCATAAACTATTTACTTTTCCCTGATAATCCGTTTTTAACTTTATTCTGGTTTATAAAAGCTTCAATATCATAGTTTATCACTTCATAATATCTATTTTCACTCTTAAAAACACACCAAAATCGTTTAAAATATATTTTTATGATTGACAATATAGATATTTAAGCCAACCATATTCGTATTAACAAAAATACTTCAAGTGGGAGGAGGCATGCAAATATTAGAATAGATATTGTATCAGTTTTTCAAAATAACTTTTCTTGAGCTGTATTGGGTTTTCTTTGCTACAAAGCAATACTATCCCTATTCATCTGAATGCTCGTGATTGATAATTTGAATACATCTCCATTAACATCGTAACTCCATTAACATCGCAACCTATTTTTGAACTCCGTGTCTATAAGGAAAAAGTTTGTGCAGAAAAATACTCCATCAATCAGTTGTAGCCCCTTTCCCGCTTCACGCAAAATTTATCAACAGAGCCTTCTCTTTTCTGATGTGCGCGTACCATTGCGTGAAATTTCACTGGCTGATGGCAGTGGTGAAAAACCTTTAAACGTCTACGATACTTCTGGCCCCTACACAGATAAAGATATGATCATTGATATTACAAAGGGCTTGCCAGCAATTAGCTTGCCTTGGCTCTCTAAGCGGAATGATACTGAAACTTATCCTGCACGATTAGTTAAACCTGAAGATAATGGATTGACTTCTGATAAAAACCTTACACCAGCCTTTAAACAAAAGCGTTCTATTTTACGAGCAAAAAATGGCAAAGCAATTACACAAATGGCTTATGCACGCGCAGGCATTATTACCGAAGAAATGGAATATGTGGCTATACGAGAAAATGAAGGATTAGTAGTAAAAGAACGGCAGAATGTACCATCAAATGAAACATTTGCTGGATCAATACCAGAAATTTATACTGCGGAATTTGTTCGCAATGAAATTGCTTGTGGACGCGCCATTATTCCACAAAACATTAATCATCCAGAATGCGAACCCATGATTATTGGGCGTAATTTTCGTGTTAAAATTAATGCCAATATTGGCAATTCAGCAGTAACGTCATCTATGGAAGAAGAAGTTGATAAAATGGTTTGGGCCATTCGCTGGGGAGCAGATACAGTTATGGATCTCTCAACAGGTCGAAATATTCATAATATCCGTGAGTGGATTATTCGAAATTCTCCTGTGCCCATCGGAACAGTTCCTCTTTATCAAGCACTCGAAAAAGTACAGGGTATTGCCGAAAACTTAACATGGGATATTTTCCGTGATACCCTTATTGAGCAAGCAGAGCAAGGTGTTGATTATTTTACCATTCATGCAGGATTAAGATTACCATTTATTCCTATGACCATTGATCGTGTAACAGGTATTGTTTCACGAGGCGGTTCTATTATGGCAAAATGGTGTCTCCATCATCACAAAGAAAGCTTTCTCTATGAACATTTTGATGAAATTTGTGATATTGCAAAAACATATGATATCTCTCTTTCATTAGGAGATGGATTACGCCCTGGCTCTATTGCCGATGCCAATGATGAAGCCCAATTTGCAGAGCTTAAAACTTTGGGAGAATTGACAAAAATTGCTTGGAAAAAAGATGTACAGGTTATGATTGAAGGTCCTGGGCATGTCCCAATGCACAAAATTAAAGAAAATATGGAGCAACAATTAGATCTTTGTCATGAGGCGCCTTTTTATACTTTGGGACCTCTTACAACGGACATTGCTCCTGGTTATGACCATATTACATCAGCAATTGGTGCCGCTATGATTGGATGGTTTGGAACTGCTATGTTGTGTTATGTAACACCTAAAGAACATCTAGGACTGCCCGATAGGAATGACGTAAAAACTGGTGTGATTACTTATAAAATTGCTGCTCATGCCGCTGACCTTGCCAAAGGTTTGCCTAGAGCACAATTGCGCGATAATGCTCTTTCGCGTGCACGATTTGATTTTAGATGGCACGATCAATTTAACCTTTCTCTTGATCCAGAAACAGCCTGTGCCTTTCATGATGAGACAATGCCTAAAGAAGCCCATAAATTGGTGCATTTTTGTTCCATGTGTGGACCAAAATTCTGTTCTATGCGTATTTCCCATGATATTCGTGAGGCAGCCGCAATAAGAAAAACAAAAGGGGAAGGTATGATCGCCATGGCCGAAAAATATCAGAAAAATGGTGACCTTTATATGGAAATTGTTCCTCCTCAAAAAAAGAAAGTAAATAGTTGAAGAACATTCTTATCAAAGGTGCAGGTGTAGGCGGCTTAACAGTTGCCTTTATGTTACAGCAAAAAGGTGCTTCTGTTACTGTATCGGCCCCCCCACATTCACCTATAGGAAGTGCTAGTTGGTATGCAGGAGGAATGCTTGCACCTTACTGTGAAAGGGAAAGTGCAGAACAAATTGTTGAAGATCTTGGTGTACAAGCTATACAATGGTGGCGTGAAACGCTCCCAAACCTTGTCATACAAAAAGGCACTTTAGTGGTTGCACCTACACGAGATAGAGGAGAGCTTGAACGATTTTCTGTGCGTACGCATAATCACAAAACCGTAGATAATACAGAAATAGCTCATCTTGAACCAGATCTTGCGGAACGTTTTAACTGTGCACTCTTTTATGAAAATGAAGCCCATATTGATCCTCGCAAAGCACTTATGGTTTTAAAAGAAAAGCTTCTCAACAATGGAGCCTGTTTTGTTGATGTAGAAATAGCTGAAAAAAATTTTGATATTGTTATTGATGCGACAGGAATAGCACGTTTAGGAAAAGATAAAAATATACGGGGCGTACGCGGCGAAATGCTTCTCGTGCGCTGCACCGATATTAAAATTTCGCGTCCAATTCGTCTTCTTCACCCACGGTTTCCTCTCTACATTGTACCTCGACAAGATAATATTTTTATGATTGGTGCAACGATGATTGAAAGTGACTTTGATGGTGCAATCTCTGTAAGATCAATGATGGAACTGCTCAACGCGGCTTATACTTTACATCCTGCTTTTGCTGAAGCAGAAATTATTGAATCTGGCGTTGGTGTTCGTCCATGTTATCCTAATAACTTCCCTTCTGTGCATAAAAATGGTAACTTTATTTCTATTAATGGATTTTATAGACATGGTTTTCTGTTGTCTCCAGAAATGGCAAAACGAGCAATGGAATTGGCATTGGAATAAAACATGCAAATATTTGTTAATGGTGAAACAGTCCAAACAGAAGTTATGACTCTCGGTCTCTTGCTTGAAGAATTGGGGTATGAAGGAAATTGGCTTGCAACTGCTGTTAACGCTGAAGTTGTTCCCATAGATGCACGAAGCCAATTTGTCTTGCATGAAGGAGATAAAATTGAAATTTTAAGCCCAATGCAAGGAGGCTAAAATTATGCTGAATCTTTATGGACGACAATTCTCTTCCCGTCTTCTATTAGGTACAGCGCAATATCCTTCACCAGCAATCCTTCGTGATGCTATTCATAAATCGAATACGGAAATTGTAACTGTTTCCTTGCGCCGTGAAACTGCAGGTGGAAAACAAGGTGGACAATTTTGGAAATTTCTTCAAGAACTTGGGGTAACAGTGCTTCCTAATACTGCTGGTTGTTATACTGTTAAAGAAGCCGTAACCACAGCGCAATTAGCAAGAGATCTTTTTAAAACAGCTTGGATTAAACTCGAAATTATCGGTAATTCAGACACCTTACAGCCAAATATTTTTTCCTTAATCGAAGCTGCTCAAATTTTAAACAATGAAGGTTTCAAAATTTTTGCCTATACAACGGATGATCTCATTGTTGCTGAAAAACTTTTCGACATTGGTTGCCGTGTTATTATGCCTTGGTGTGCTCCTATTGGTTCTGCCAAAGGACCTCATAATACTGATGGATTGCGTTCTATCCGTGCTTACCTTCCTGATGCTACTCTTGTTATTGATGCCGGCATTGGACGCCCATCACATGCCGCCATTGCAATGGAACTAGGTTATGATGCGGTCCTTCTTAATACCGCAGTTGCTAAAGCAGCTGATCCTGTCTTAATGGCTGAAGCATTTTCTAAAGCTGTTCAAGCAGGACGTATGGGATATAAAGCTGGCATGATCGAAGCACGCAATGTAGCAGTCCCTTCAACACCAATCATTGGAAAAGCGGTATTTTCATGAAACTGGATCCATTTTACCTCATCGTTGATAACGCTGATTGGATTGAACGTTTGCTTCCTCTTGGTATCAAGCTCGTACAATTGCGTATGAAACATGAAAATCAACAAATAATCCGTCAACATATTAAGCGTGCAAAAAACATATGCAATAAATTGGGAGCACAATTAATTATTAATGATCATTGGGAAATAGCAATTGATGAAAAGTGTAATTTTATTCATCTGGGACAAGAAGACCTAAGCAATGCTGATCTTCACGCAATTCGTAAAAGTGGTATAAAAGTTGGTCTTAGTACACATGATGAACATGAATTGGATATCGCACTCTCTGCTAATCCTGAGTATATTGCACTTGGTCCTATTTATCCGACAATCTTTAAAAAAATGAAATGGATGCCGCAAGGACTAGAAAAAATCAAACAATGGAGAAAGCGGATTGGTGCTTTACCTTTGGTGGGTATTGGTGGTTTAACACCAGAACGCGCAGTGGGTGTTTTAAAAGCAGGAGCAAATAGTGCTGCTGTTGTGACTGATATTATCCTCCATAAAAAACCAGAAGAGCGTGTACAGCAGTGGATAAAAGTGACACAAACATGGCGTTGATACCTTCTATTCTTATTGTTGCGGGCACTGATCCAACAGGAGGTGCTGGTATTGTTCGTGATATAGAAACCTCTGCACATTTTCAAATAAAAGCAAATTTAGCAATTACTTGTGTTAACGTACAAGATGATAATCGCGTTGTCGAAATCATTCCAATGCGTGGAGACCTCGTCGCTGCGCAAATGCGTGCTGCCCTAGAAGCAAATCCAATAAGCGCAATAAAAATCGGTATGACGGGGACAAAAGCAATTATAGCAGCAATCTGTAACGTACTCAAAGACTATCCCCATGTTCCAGTTATTTTGGACCCTGTACTTGTCGCTTCATCAGGAGGAAAACTAATAACGGAAACAATCATCGACACGATGATCGATAAACTGCTTCCTCATGTTGATCTTTTAACACCGAATAGAGAAGAACTCGCTCTTCTTAGCAAAAGTCCATTGGCATCTCATGATAAGCAAGCAATACAACAAGCAAAAAAACTTTTGTCATTGGGAGCTCGCTCTATTTTAGTAAAAGGGGGACATGCAGAGGGGCCTCTTGCAATTGATAGCTTCATTGACAAAACTGAAGTCATAAATATCTCTACTCCACGTTTAAAAGGAACAATGCGAGGAACAGGTTGCATTCTCTCAAGCGCTATTGCAGCGCATTTAGCATTAAATGAACCTCTCATTTCAGCTGTAAAAAAAGCAAAAGCATATATCCACACATTGCTTTTAACCCATTGTAAAAATAGTTTATAACGTCTTAGTATTTTCTCATATAAAAGTAATATTTATATATTTCAATTAATATATTTAATATTTTTAATAAAAGTTATTAAATATATATAATAATATAAAATTTATAATTAATCTTATAAATAAAATACTACAAAATTCACTTTCATTAAGTATTAAATATAGAATATAATGATAAAAAATATTATCACACCACTTGCATTCAGTAAAAAATTCTTTTAGTATGAGTGAGTTTAGTCTGTTTAAAAAGTTGAAATAACGCAATTTAAACAAATTATACATTTAAAGATGCATATAATCGCGAACATTCGCATTTTACGATTTGCCTTTTTTGTGAAAAGAGAGAATCCTATCAGCGTTCTTATACATTAATGGCTAGCGAATACATTTAATAAAACTTGAAGGATAATTTTGTTTGATCTATAATCGCTAGATCATTAGAAAAAATAAAATGTTAAATCAAACGCCATGCTCAATTTCCTATGAAGAACTCTTAAACTTTTATAAAGAAAGTGGTGCGGATGCCGTTCTGACAGATTTTCCTATTGATCGTTTTAAGCAGTCTGCTTGTTCAGAGAGAAAATTAATATCTGTCGTGAACATTTCTCATAATCAACAAGCATCTCCCAAAACATCTCCAACCATAAAATTAGATCATCATCAGCTGCATAACTCTAGGACTATACAAAATGAATCCACAGCTATAGAGAGTGCAAAAAATGCAAAGACACTTGATGAATTAAAATCTGCTCTCCTTGCATTTAATGGCTGTTCATTAAAATTGACAGCAAAAAATACCTGTTTTTCAGATGGAACAGCAGGAAGCCCCCTGATGCTTATAGGCGAAGCACCAGGACGAGACGAGGATATACAAGGAATTCCTTTTGTGGGAAAAGCTGGGATGTTGCTTAATAAAATCCTCGCATCAATTGGCTTAACAAGAAATAATGTTTACATTGCCAACACTATTCCTTGGCGTCCGCCAGGAAATCGTACACCAACACCAAGAGAAGTTGCCTTGTGCCGCCCTTTTATTGAACGGCACATTTATTTAGCGCGTCCTCGTGTTCTTATAGCACTAGGAGGCGTTGCTGCACAGTTTCTTACTGGATCTCAAAATGGGATTATCCGAACAAGAGGGAAATGGCATATCTATGAAAGCGAGGATAATATAAAAATACCTGTTATGCCAACTTTCCACCCAGCTTACCTTCTTAGAACCCCTAGTCAAAAGAAGCTTACATGGATAGACTTCTTAGAAGTAAAAAATCGCCTCGACAGCCTTTTGTAATTCTTTAATCCTATATTGCTTCTAAAATTAACACTCCCTTCTTTAACTCTTAAAATACAAATGGGAAAAAACTATGAAACAGCCAATAACATCTATTTATCGTTTGGAAGACTACCAACCAACCCCTTACGTTATCCCTAAAACACAACTTTCTTTCCAATTAGCACCGACAAAAACCTATGTTACAGCCATATTGTCTATTGAATCCCGTCACGATACAAAAGAATTAACACCTCTTGTTCTTTCTGGTGATGATCTTACTTTAATTTCCGTTTCTATTAATGATGAGATATTAGCCCCAAACACTTATAAAGTGACGCCTTCACGTTTAGAAATTACAACGCCACCAACGGCTCCTTTTACATTGAAATTGGTTACAGAACTGAATCCTGAAAGCAACCGCCAACTTATGGGGCTTTACCTTTCAAATGGTGTTTATTGCTCACAATGCGAATCGGAAGGTTTTCGTCGTATTACTTATTTTTACGACCGCCCAGATGTTCTTTCTACCTATAGAGTGAAAATTGAAGCAGATTCCCAAACAATCCCAATCTTGCTTTCCAATGGTAATCTGGTGGAAACAGGAACTTTAGAGAATAATCGCCATTTTGCCATTTGGGAAGATCCTTATCCCAAACCATCTTATCTCTTTGCTTTAGTAGGTGGAGATCTTGATAAGTTAGAAGACCATTTTACAACTGTATCTGGACGACGTATCGAGCTTGGTATCTATGTAGAAAAAGGAAAAACCGAACGCGCAACCTACGCAATGGATGCTCTTAAACGTTCCATGCGTTGGGATGAACAATGTTTCGGACGCGAATATGATCTTGATATTTTCAATATTGTCGCTGTGTCCGACTTTAACATGGGAGCAATGGAAAACAAAGGCCTTAACGTTTTTAATGATAAATATGTTCTTGTCGATCCTGAAACAGCAACCGATCAGGATTATAGAAATGTTGAACGTGTCATTGCACATGAATATTTCCATAATTGGAGCGGTAATCGTGTTACCTGTCGCGATTGGTTTCAACTCTGTTTAAAAGAAGGATTCACTGTTTATCGTGATCAGGAATTTTCATCAGATCAAAATGTACGCAGCCTACAGCGAATTGAAAATGTAAAAGCATTAAAAGCGACGCAATTTGCAGAAGACGCAGGACCTCTTGCGCATCCTGTACGTCCTCGTCAATATAGCCAAATTAATAATTTTTACACCACAACTGTTTATGAAAAAGGTGCTGAAGTTGTTCGCATGATACGAACTATTTTAGGTCCTACTCTTTTTCGTAAAGGCACTGATCTTTATTTTCAACGTCATGATGGACAAGCTTGTACAATTGAAGATTTTATTACCTGTTTTGCTGAAGTGTCTGGTCAAGACTTCTCCCAATTCATGCTATGGTATGAACAGGCAGGAACACCCAATGTAGAAATCGATAGTCATTATAGCGATGGTGTTTTAACAATTCATGCAAAGCAACATATTCCCGTTACCCCACAACAAAATACAAAAAAGCCCATGCTTATCCCTATCGTATTTGGCTTGTTAGGACCTAATGGAGAAAACCTCACCTATGAAGCAGATACAGATATTCAATCAGATGTTATGCTTTTATCCAAGGAAAGCCAAACCTTTACATTAAAGGGACTGCGTGAAAAACCCGTTTTATCACTGCTGCGAGACTTTTCAGCACCAATCATTCTACACACTCCATTCAATGAAAGAGAACTTATTTTTCTTGCACAACATGATGACAATCACATCAATCGCTGGCAATCTCTTAATCATTTAATGACGCAAGCTTTGATTCAAAGCATTCAAGATAAAACACAAGAAAAAGCAACACTTCCTTCTGCTTTGCTAAAGCTGATTGAAACGATCATAACAGATGAAACCTTAGAGCCTGAATTTCGTGCCTTCTGTTTAAATTTACCTAGTGAAGTTGAGCTTGCTCATACAATCGGTAAAAATATTGACCCAAATCGTATTCATTATATCCGCAATCAGTTTTTAGCTTCACTTGCACAAACTCATCAAGAGCTCTTAACAAAATTCTATGGACAAATGCAAACCCAAGAGCCCTATTCACCAAACACTGCACAAGCTGGAAAGCGAGCATTAAAGAATATCATACTGGATTACCTTTCCATTGCTGAAGCCAATCCAAATCGAGCTGCTATACAGTATGCAACAGCTGATAATATGACTGACCGTATGGCGAGTATCGCTGTTCTCGTGAAGCGTTTTAATGAAAATGAGCAGGCACAAAATGCCTTAAATGATTTTGAAAACCGCTATCGGCATGACCCTTTGGTCATGGATAAATGGTTTTCTATTCAAGCAATGGTTGCTGGCACATCAACACTCGAGAATGTTCAAAAGCTCATGCAACATCCGCTGTTTTCACAAGATAATCCTAATCGTGTACGTTCTCTAATCGGTGTTTTTGCCTCTAACAATCTCACGGGCTTTAACAGGATGGATGGAGCATCTTATCATTTTCTTTGCCAAGTCATTTTGGAAATTGACAAAAAAAATCCACAGCTTGCTTCACGATTATTAACAATGATGCGCTCTTGGCGACAATTAGAACCTATTCGACAACAAAAACTTGAAACTGAATTAAAAATGATTGCTGCTGCGCCAAAATTATCAAGCGATGTTGCTGATATCATCAACCGTCTGCTTACTTGAAACAAAAAATTATTTTAAATCAATATGCTATGATATTTTTTAAAATAAATTCTATAAACTATTCGATCATCATTAAACCTATAAACAGGCAATCTAAGCCTGTTTATAGGTCACGTTTAAAGTATTTTTTTCTTTTCATATTCCAAAATCATAAAAGTAAAATTATTTTTTTAAAAAAAAGACTGGACAGAAGACTCCTGTTTTGATTCATTGCACTCGATGGGGTTACTATGAATATCGAAGCAGTTTTTAAATCACATTATTCCAGAATTAAAGGAACGCGAGATGGCTAAATTGGACGCATATAATGCGCCAAGGGAGGTGTATGCTGATTCAAAATCAAGCGCTCAAAGTCGCAAGGAGCGGACAGAGCGTACCAATCTGTTTTCTGGTTCTGCCTATAAAAAACTTCTTTTTATTGAACCTTGGCTGCGACGTTCACTCCCATTTGTAATTCTTGCATTTCTTGTTATACTAGCAGCAATCCGTTTCCTATCAATCTATGATTGGCGCAACACAATTGATAAAAACACGCATTCTACCATCGCTCTCTTAGCTTCTCATATTACCAATACAATCGACCGTGACTTACTTGCCGCCACTCGACAAGGAAAAGCTGCTGCTCTTTCTCATAATCATTTACAAAATATCCTAACCAATTTTCGTAACAAAGGTTTTATAAAAACCAGCGCTGTTATTGCTATTGTCGATCAAAAAGGCAATGTCCTAGCTTCATCAAGTTCCGAGATTGTCTTAGGAAAACCCTTACAGGATTTTACCTCTGAAAGCATTGCTTTACAAGCTCTAGGAAAACATGCTGGAATCATGAAAATTACAATAGGAAAAAATATTCCTGCTCTCGCTTCCTTTCAGCAAACAGAAAATGGACAATATGGGGTATTCATCAGTGAAAAAATGCAACATATTTACATGGAATGGCGGAAAGCTCTCTCGTTAAATATAACCATATTCATTGGAACTAGTGGCGTTATCCTCGCTCTTCTTTATGCTTATTATAACCAAATTATACGAGCACGCAAAACAGATCTTGTTTCAGAAAAAATTCAAAACCGTATTGATATGGCAATGATGCGTGGACGCTGTGGACTATGGGATTGGAATATGGCAAGTGGACGCGTCTACTGGTCACGAGCAATGTACGAAATGCTCGGCTATGTCCCTCAAGATGCATTGCTCTCAATTTCCCAAATTAGCGCCATTATCAATCCAAATGATGCGAATTTTTTTGATCTTGCTCAGGAATTAATGAGCGGTAAAAAAAAGCATATCGATATTAACGTTCCTATGCGTCATGCTGATGGTCATTATGTATGGATGCGCATTCGTGCCGAAGTGACTGAAGAAGAAGAACCCCATTTGGTTGGTATTTCCTTCGATATTAGTGAACAGCAACAATTGGCTGAACAAACAGCGCAAGCCGACCTTCGTATCCGTGATGCGATTGAAAACATTTCAGAATCTTTCGTCTTGTGGGATGCTGAAGGACGTTTAGTCATGTCCAACAGCAAATTTTGCGAATATGCCGCTATTCCTAAACAAATTCTACAATCAGGTATCCAACGTGCAACCGTCGAAGCCATGGCACGTCCTGCACTCAGTGAATATCCCCTTAAAGATGATGGTACTGGTAACTTAACCAGTATTCGCCAAACGGCAGATGGTTGTTGGCTCAAAATTAACGAACGACGAACCCAAGATGGAGGATTGGTTTGTATTGGTACTGACATTTCTGAGCTTAAACAACAACAGGAAAAATTTGAAGACAGTGAAAGGCGTCTTTTTTCTTTCATTCAAGAACTCAAGCGCGCACGAGGGAGTGCTCAACAACGCGCAACAGAAGTTGAAAAACTTAATAAAAGTTTGAAAGCAGAAAAAGAACGCGCCGAAAGTGCTAATAAGGCTAAATCAGAATTTTTAGCCAATATGTCTCATGAATTGCGCACGCCTCTGAATGCTATTCTTGGTTTTTCAGACATCATGTTGCAATCAACTTTTGGTCCTCTTGGTTCACAACGCTATAAGGAATATATGCATGATATTTACAATTCAGGAACCCATCTTCTAACCCTTATCAATGACATCCTTGATATGTCAAAAATCGAAGCAGGAAGATTTACGCTTGATTGTAAAAATACCGATCTTGAGCCCATCATTAGTGAAGCAGTACGAACATTAACGCCTCAAGCTCAAGAAAAAAATATTGTTGTTACAACAAACATTACCCCAGAACTTCATGCTGAAGTTGATGGTCGTGCAATGAAACAGATTTTCCTTAATCTCATCTCTAATGCCGTTAAATTTACGCCTTCTGGTGGAAATATTGATGTCTGCGCTTTCAAGAAAAAAAATAACCTTATTTTTAAAATTACAGATACAGGTGTTGGTATTCCCCAATCAGCAATTAAAAAACTTGGGCAACCTTTTGAACAAGTTGAAAATCAGCTTACTAAATCTCATACGGGCTCAGGTCTTGGCTTAGCCATTTCACGCTCTCTTTTAGAACTCCACAAAGGAAAACTTGAAATTACTTCAAAAGAAATGAAAGGAACAACTGTAACGATTATAATGCCCATCACACAAAGTTAAATTTCTCCATTTTGTTCTCGTTGTAGTAAAATCTGTTTCCGTTTGTCCCCCCAACGATACCCTGAAATAAAACCATTTTTACGCACAACACGATGACAAGGAATGATAACAGCCAATTCGTTACGTGCACAGGCATGAGCAACGGCACGAAAAGCTTTCGGCATACCAATACGGCACGCTAAGATCTCATAGGAAATTGTTTCACCACATGGTATATCACATAATACTGCCCATACTTGTCGTTGAAAAACTGTACCATTTATATCTAAGGGAAAATTATATTTTTTTACCAGCTTAGGTGTTTCTATCATGGCTATAATATGGGCAACTTCTCTCTTAAATGTATTGTCACCTACAACTTGTTGTGCATCACCAAAGCGTATCGTAAACTCCTGTAATAATTGCTCTATAGTGTCTCCTAACGCTATATGACAAATCCCTTTTTGAGACCTAGCCACCAAAAGCTTTCCTATTGATACATCTTTCAGACAGAATACTCTCGTTTGGGAAATATTCAGCATTTTAGCCTTCTTTATATCTTAAAAAGTTTTGAACATCATCCATAAAGTAAAGGGAGAGTATTCACTCTCTTTTAAAAACAAACAAAATCATTCTGAAATTATCTCCTTAGCCATTGTATTAAAATACACTCTCACCTTTTTATGAAATGGAAAGATACATAGATTGACTTTCTTCCTACCCTAAGACGGAAACTTCGACCAGAGCTGATCTATCAACAATCTTGCTTTTTATATAACAGATTCCAATTGAAACCATTTGATATGGTTTATTTCATAAGCTCTCTACAGACAAATCCTGCCCTGAATTCTATCATACACTCTAACAAAAAACACCTTAATGTGGTAAATTTTCATACCTTATATCACAGCTCTAAACGGCAGTATTTTACAGAACAACACGATAAGCTTCCCATTTCATTTTACGAAATCCCATCGCACCATAAATAATGGCTTATGTTTTACAAGCAACAGAAAAAGCGCGTGCTCTCTTAAGCAAAAAACGTCATAAAACACAAAATATGCCGGCAATGGATTAGAAAGATGTTCCGGCTTTTTATGCTCCACGTATGCTTGAATATTCTAATTTGTTGGAGCACTGTTATTATTTTTTTATCAAAGGTCATACTTTTGATAGACTGACGAGATGACTCAACTCAAAAAAGAAATTTATCTTCAATTTTATGAAAAAAAGCATGGAAAAGGTATTTTAATGCTTACTTTCTTTGTCACTTAACTTATAAAATGATTGTAGCCTCAGAACTGAAATATTTTGCCCGCAACAATCGCACATAGATATTTGTCATAGGAAAAAGTCATGCCCAAACGCACAGATATAAAATCTATTCTTATCATCGGAGCAGGACCTATTATCATTGGTCAGGCATGTGAATTTGATTATTCAGGCACTCAAGCCTGTAAAGCATTAAAAGAAGAAGGTTACCGAATTATTTTGGTAAATTCTAATCCTGCCACGATTATGACAGATCCAGATCTAGCTGATGCAACTTATATAGAGCCCATTACTCCTGAAATAGTTGCCAAAATTATTGCCCACGAGCGTCCCGATGCCCTTTTACCCACTATGGGAGGACAAACAGCCCTCAATACTGCTTTATCATTAAAGCGTATGGGTATTTTAGACCGCTATCATGTTGAAATGATAGGAGCCAATGCTGATGCTATTGATAAAGCTGAGGATCGTGCTTTATTCCGCCAAGCGATGGCAAAAATCGGTTTGGAAACGCCACGCTCTATGTTAGCCAATGCAACAGAACTGAAAGAAGAAAATCGCCAACAACACGCAAAAACGTGTGCTGAACTTAAAGCCAAGCTTTCTGGTGCTGCGCTTGACAAAGCACTCGAAGAACTTGAGCGCAACTGGCGACATACCGAAGCTGATCGCAAACAACATTATATTGCTCATGCAACAGCAAAAGCAGTTCAAGCTCTTGATGTTGTTGGGCTTCCAGCTATTATTCGTCCTTCATTCACCCTTGGTGGAACTGGTGGTGGAATTGCTTATAACCGCTCTGAATTCTATGAAATTATTGAACGTGGGCTTGAAGCTTCACCAACAACAGAAGTATTAATTGAAGAAAGTGTTTTAGGGTGGAAAGAATATGAGATGGAAGTTGTTCGTGATAAGAACGACAATTGTATCATCGTTTGTTCTATTGAAAACATTGATCCGATGGGGATTCATACCGGTGATTCGATCACTGTAGCACCTGCTCTCACCTTAACCGATAAAGAATATCAATGTATGCGTAATGCTTCGATTGCTGTTTTGCGTGAAATTGGTGTTGAAACGGGGGGATCCAATGTACAGTTTGCTGTCAATCCTGAAAATGGGCGCCTCATTGTTATTGAAATGAATCCGCGTGTTTCTCGCTCTTCAGCGCTTGCCTCAAAAGCAACGGGATTTCCCATTGCTAAAGTAGCGGCTAAACTGGCTGTTGGTTATACACTTGATGAATTAAAAAATGATATCACGGGTGGTGCAACACCAGCATCATTTGAGCCTTCTATTGACTATATTGTGACAAAAATTCCTCGTTTTGCGTTCGAAAAATTTCCCGGTTCATCACCTGTCCTCACAACTGCGATGAAATCTGTAGGAGAAGTCATGGCAATTGGACGCACTTTTCAAGAATCGTTACAAAAAGCACTCCGTGGACTTGAAACAGGGCTTACGGGTCTTGATGAAATTGTGATTCCAGAGCATGCTGAAGGTGATGAAAAAAGTTCTATACGCTCCGCCATTGCCATACCAAGCCCTGATCGTCTACGCTATATTGCTCAAGCCATGCGCACAGGCTTACCCTTAAATGAGATTCACCAAATTAGCAAAATTGATCCGTGGTTTTTAGAACAAATAGCCTCCATCATTGAAATGGAGCAGCGTATCCGCATTCATGGATTACCCCAAGACGCAGATAACTTACGTATGTTAAAAGCTATGGGCTTTTCAGATGCGCGATTAGCCTCCCTTACAGGGAAAGAACCCGATTATATCGCAGCTTTACGCAAATCACTAAATGTTAAACACGTCTTCAAACGGATTGATACTTGTGCCGCTGAATTTTCTTCTCCTACAGCCTATATGTATTCAACATATGAAGTTCCCTTTGCAGGTGTAGAGCACTCGGAAGCACACGTTTCTGAACGCAAAAAAATTGCTATTTTAGGCGGTGGACCAAACCGCATTGGGCAAGGTATTGAATTTGATTACTGTTGCTGCCACGCTGCTTTTGCACTGCGTGATGCAGGATTTGAAGCGATTATGATTAACTGTAATCCTGAAACAGTTTCAACCGACTATGATACCTCTGATCGCCTTTACTTTGAATCTTTAACAACAGAAGACGTTATCGCTATTTTAGAAGCAGAACAGGAAAAAGGAGATTTGGTTGGAGTCATCGTCCAATTTGGCGGACAAACACCCTTGAAATTGGCAAGCGCTCTAGAAAAACACAACATCCCCATCCTAGGTACTTCACCTGACGCTATCGACTTAGCAGAAGATAGAGATCGCTTTCAAAAACTGTTATTTAAACTTAATTTAACACAACCTCAAAATGGTATTGCCCACTCCATTGAACAAGCACGCCTCATTGCCCACGAACTAGGCTTCCCCTTGGTTGTACGTCCCTCTTATGTTTTAGGAGGACGTGCTATGCAAATTATCCGTGATGAACGTAGCTTACAAAATTATTTACTTGAGAGTGTCCCTGAATTAATTTCAGAAGATATCAAAGTCCGTTATCCTAACGACACAACAGGACAAATCAATATATTGCTTGGTAAAAATCCGCTTCTCTTTGATACCTATTTAACAGAAGCAATTGAAGTAGATGTTGATTGTCTATGTGATGGCAAAGAAACACTAATCGTTGGTATTATGGAACATATTGAAGAAGCTGGTATCCACTCTGGTGATTCAGCATGTTCTCTACCAGTCCATACGCTCTCAAATAAAATAGTTACTGAATTAGAGCGCCAAACCAAAGCATTAGCACAAGCACTTCATGTTCGCGGCTTAATGAATGTACAATATGCTATAAAAGATGACACCATTTATGTCTTAGAAGTCAATCCCCGTGCTTCACGTACTGTCCCATTTGTTGCAAAAACGATTGGTCGCCCTATTGCTAAAATGGCTGCACGTATTATGGCAGGAGAAACGCTCCATGATGCTCTTCAAGCTTATGGTGGATTACCTTCTTTGCAAAAAAAACAACATATTGCCGTCAAGGAAGCAGTATTTCCTTTTGCTCGTTTTTCAGGTGTTGATACACTTCTTGGTCCAGAAATGCGCTCAACCGGTGAAGTTATGGGACTTGACTATGAATTTTCGCTTGCTTTTGCTAAAGCCCAACTTGGAGCTGGTGTAAAACTCCCTAAAGAAGGAACTTTGTTCGTTTCTGTAAGGGATGAAGATAAAAAACGCATCTTAAATCCTGTAAAACGTTTAACTGAGCTTGGCTTTTCTGTTGTCGCCACAAGTGGAACACAAAAATTTCTCACCGAACACCACGTTGAAGCAAAAAAAATCAACAAAGTTCTAGAGGGACACCCCCATATTGAAGATGCTATTCGTAATCGCCAAATTCAATTAATTTTTAATACAACTAGCACTGCCAGTGCCATCTCAGACTCAAAATCATTACGTTATGCAGCACTCATGCAAAATGTTCCCTATTATACAACAATAGCTGGAGCCGAAGCCGTCGTAGAAGCGATCAAAGCACTCAAAAAAAGGCACCTTGAGGTACGTTCACTACAAAGTTATTTTAGTTGAATTTTTTTCTACTTAGCAAAATATACACTGTTTTCTTATTTTTTCTTTATATAAAAATTGATTAAGACTTGCTTTTTGTTCTAAAAACTTTTATAGAGGTTTCATCGAATTTTCGGTTACGTGACTTTCTTTCCTGTGCAATCTGCACTTTCGACGAAACTTCTCCCACCTAATTTCGATCTACAACCGTATTGAAGAAATGAAAGCTTCAATGCTCAATATAATTATATATTCTAAGGAGTTTCCTATGTCTACAGGAACAGTTAAGTGGTTTAATACAACAAAAGGTTTCGGATTCATTCAGCCTAGCGATGGTAGTGCAGATGTATTTGTACACATTTCTGCCGTCGAGCGTTCAGGTCTAAACAGTCTTAATGAAGGGCAAAAAATCTCTTATGATGTTCTTCAAGATCGTCGTTCAGGAAAATTTGCCGCTGGTAACCTTGCAGCACTTTAAAGTTTAAATTCTGCAATATTTTATTTAAAAATCTTCGTCTGTAACGACGAAGATTTTTTATTTTGTATGAAGCATTATTTTACCTTGTTAAAATAAAAGACTGCTTATCTCCTTTGCACAATTCATCAAACCTCTTTTATACTTCCTCAAAAACTTTCATAAAATCTACGAAGAGATTATCTTGTAAAATATCTCAAAAAAGAAGAATATAAAGCCCGTGTAAGAGTATTTTGGAAGTTTTTTATTGCATACAATATAATCTCTTATAGAATATCCTTAAAGCAATAACCATTTGTTGATATAATATAAGGATTTAAAATTATGGCTTTTATTGCCGACAAACTGTCTCGTATCAAACCTTCTGCAACAATTGCTGCTTCTCAAAAGGCCCGTCATTTAAAAGCATTAGGGCGCAATGTTATTGCTTTAAGTGCTGGAGAGCCAGACTTTGATACCCCAGACAACATCAAAAACGCGGCTATTGAAGCTATTCGAAGGGGAGAAACAAAATACCCTCCCATATCTGGAATTCCAGAATTGCGCCAAGCAATTTCTGCAAAGTTTAAAAGAGAAAATAACCTTCTTTACCAACCAGAACAAATTATTGTTGGTACCGGTGGAAAACAAATTCTCTTTAATGCATTCATGGCAACTTTGAATAAAGGAGATGAGGTCATCATTCCATCCCCTTATTGGGTTAGTTATCCAGAAATGGTCGCACTCAACGATGGTACGCCTGTCTTTTTAGAAACAAAAGCCGAATTTTCTTATAAACTCCAACCACAAGAGCTAGAAGCTGCCATTACCCCCAAAACCAAATGGTTCATCTTTAACTCTCCTTCAAATCCATCAGGTGCCGCTTATACACATAATGAATTGAAAAAACTTACAGATGTTTTAGTAAAATATCCTCATGTTTATATCCTTTCCGATGATATATATGAACATCTCACATATGAGGGTTTTACCTTTGTGACTCCAGCTCAAGTAGAACCAGCGCTTTATGAGCGTACACTCACAATGAATGGTGTTTCTAAAGCCTATGCGATGACGGGATGGAGAATCGGTTATGCAGGCGGACCACAAGAATTAATTAAAGCCATGGATACCATTCAAGGACAGCAAACATCTGGAACAAGTGTCATTTCACAATGGGCTGCGGTTGAAGCACTCAACGGGCCACAAGACTTTATTGCTAAAAATAAAAGTATTTTTCAAGCACGCCGTGATCTCGTTGTCTCCATGCTAAATCAAGCTCCTGGCATTCACTGTCCAACGCCTGAGGGTGCTTTTTATGTTTATCCTTCTTGCACCGGACTTATTGGAAAGAAAACACCCAATGGTCAACGTATTACGAATGATGAAGACTTTGCCATAGCGCTTCTAGAAACAGAAGCTGTTGCTGTCGTCCAAGGATCTGCTTTTGGACTTGCATCAACTTTTCGTATTTCTTATGCAACATCAGAAGAATTACTTGAAAAAGCTTGTATACGTATACAGCGTTTTTGCAACAGTTTAATTTAAAATTTTTAATATCATCTCTTGTGATTGTTTTTTGCCGAATGTTAGTATATCCGAGAAAATATCTGAAACTGTGTCATGGTCTAAATCTATCGATTCAGCAAAAATATCTATGAATAAACACAAAAATAGATGCTGTAGATAAAGATCAAAAAAATTTAGCTATCAAATAAATGAATCGGTCTATTATCATAAGAGATGACAAGCCTATTCTACTTTCTCCATTCAATTTATAACTCTAAAAAAGACCGAGCACTTTTAAACACAATTGCCCTTATAATCAAAGGCCCTTACAATAAAATCTCTTCTATTTCTCAGCTTCTTCTTCGTCCTAAAACGAAGAAGAAGCCACCTCCTATCGTTGTGTAAGCAATCCAGTTTCCTTTAAGTTCTATTTAATAACACTTGATTTACTTCATAGGCTTTATGAACAAGACCTGCCTTAAATATTCACCTCACATTCTAATAAAAAGCACTTCATGTATAAGGTTTTAAATATTTTATATCACACCCCTAAAAGACAGACTTTTACAGTACAATAGAATATCCCCTCTCAAACTCCTCATTGAATTTTAGTATTCTTAAAAAAATTGTTGGATATCCACCAGTTTCGAAATTTTTTCTTTATCATCTTCCCATATATTGCAATTTCTAGGGACTCTTTCAAAAATTAAAAAAAAAGCCGGACATATGTCCGGCAAATTTGGAAAATCCTCAGAGATAAAATCAATCTGATAGATCTTCGTAAGGGAACACTCAAGAAAACGAAACTGGGAGGCAACATAATCAAGAGATAGTATTCTATGTCATTTTATAAGGAAAAGCACAACAAAGACTTAAGCGTATCTGCTATGCAATAAACACATAGCTTTAAATTTGTCTCCATCATGTACCACTCTCTTTAATTAAATAGTAAAAATGTTAACTACACCATCACACGATTGTCCATTTTTCAATATATAATAACCCTCACGGTTGCTAGTATTCATAAAAAACATTTATCCCTCTTTTCAAAAATATTTACCCGTACGGACTCCCTCCACTTTTAATGTGCAACAAATAATTTTAATTGATTCAATATAGGCAAATTTGAAACGAAAGAATATTACGGGAGTCTCAAGTTGCAAAACAGCTAATTATTCCTTATAAATTAAGATATTAATATTAAAAAGACCACTGGCGAGCTTTTAAAAAAATATAATCTCGAAAAGCATTTAACCTTGCCAAATTCTTTAAATTATAAGGATAACAAAAAAAAGTATCAAAAGAAGGAATATCAACCATATCAGGAAAAAGACGCACTAAATGCTCATCATTATTGACGATATAATCAGGAAGCACAGCAATCCCAAGATCACGCATAAGCGCATTCTTTATTGAGATGATATTGTTGATTTGTAAAACTGAAACGCGCAATGATCCATCACTTCTACCAGCCTTTTCCAACCAATTTAAACCAGACAAATAAGGTGGAACAGGTTCACCGAACGAAATAATACGATGCTCATCGAGATCAGACAATTTTTCCGGCTTTCCATAATTTGCAATATACTTTTCCGAAGCATAGACATGCATATGAATTGTAAAGAGTTTTCTTTGTATAAGATCAGGTTGTTTGGGTTGATGTAAGCGAACAGCACAATCCGCATGACACATTGTCAAATCAAGCTCTTCATCGGAAAGCAAAAGCTGAACCTGCATATCAGGATAAAGACTAAGAAATTCTGGCATACGCTCTGCAATCCACCCTGCCCCCATTCCAAAGGTCGAGGTCACACGCAAGTGCCCCGTTGGTTTTGCATAGCTTTCACTTAATTGCAAACGCACACTTTCAAGCTTCATCAAAACATCATGAGCTGTACGATAAAGAGTTTCTCCCTGTTCTGTAAGAATCAAACCACGCGCATGACGTTGAAATAAGGATACCCCAACCTCTTGTTCTAAAGCCGAAACCTGTCGTGAAACGGCTGATTGAGATAAATGAAGTTTTTGAGCAGCATGCGTAAAAGATCCCGCTTCTGCTGCAGCGTGAAAAACCCTTAACTTATCCCAATCCAACGGTGGCGCCACAATTAATTCTACCTCTATATTCTCTATGTTCTCAATGAGTGACTAACGCCTGGGTATATCCAAAAACCGTTCTGCTTCCAACGCTGCCATACATCCTCTTCCCGCAGCTGTTACAGCTTGGCGGAATGTTTCATCTGTCACATCCCCAGCAGCAAAAACACCAGCAATGCTTGTTGCTGTTGAGTCGGGTGCTGTCCATAAATAGCCACCTCGTTTTTGTTTCAGCTGTCCTTCAAACAGAGAAACAGCAGGATCATGCCCAATGGCAATAAATATGCCCTCTGCATTCACTTTCATCTCGTGACCTGTCTTAACATTTTTCAGACGTGCCCCTGTTACAACAGCGCCCATTGAATCTTGAGCTGGCAGCCCCACAATTTCTTCAACCACATGATCCCAAAGAACACGCACATTATTACAAGCCAGCAACCTATCTTGTAAAATTTTTTCTGCCCGAAACTGCCCCCGCCTGTGAACCACGCTTACACTTTTAGCCAAATGCGATAAATAAAGTGCTTCTTCAACAGCCGTATTTCCTCCTCCCACGACAATAACGTCCTTATCACGATAAAAAAAGCCATCACATGTAGCACAAGCGGAAACACCTCCGCCCATAAAGGTCTGTTCACTTTCTAAACCAAGCCAGCGCGCTTGAGCTCCTGTTGCAATAATCAGTGCATCACAAGAATATTGTGTTCCTGAATCCCCATATAAGACAAAAGGATACTTCAACAAATCAGCCTTTATAATTGTATCATAGATAATTTTTGTCCCCATATTCTCAGCTTGTTTTGCCATTTGTTCCATCAACCATGGTCCTTGAATGGGATCTGCAAAACCTGGATAATTCTCAACATCAGTTGTAATTGTTAATTGTCCACCCTGCTGCAAGCCCGTCACCAAAACCGGCTTAAGCATTGCTCTTGCTGCATAGACCGCCGCTGTATAACCAGCCGGACCTGAGCCAATAATTAGCAGACGAATATGCGATTGTACCATTAAATCCCCTTCACTTTATTATAAATTAATTATTCTATAAATGATAACGGAATGCAGCCTTTTAAAAAAATATTTTTCAAGAGCCCTAATTATGTTATGTATACTTCTTTTCAAGTTTTATGAAAAGGTCTGATTACTAATTCATCAAGGCACGCTAATGTTAAGAATTAATCCTTATCCTATAAAGAGAGAAATGTAACTTCTTATGAGCACAAAACCATAATAAAAAGAGATACAAAGATAGGGAACGATCATTTTTCAATTTATTATCAATGTCTGTGCACGTTTTGCCTTAATCATGGGAGGAGCAATGCTTTTGCCAATTTTTGTGGATTTGCACGACAACAATCGTAATTGGATAAGCTTTCTCTATTCTTGTGCCATAACCACCATGTTGGCAACGCTGATTCTTTTAGCAACTAAGGGAGCTACTTGTCGCTTTTCAGCACGGCTTGGCTTTATGCTCACTGTTTGTCTTTGGCTTACAGGAAGCATCGTAGGTGCCTTACCTCTTTATCTTTCTCCTCTTCCCATTTCTCTAGCAGGAGCCATTTTTGAATCTGTTTCTGGAATTACAACAACAGGCTCCACAGTCCTTTCTGATCTTGATAATTTATCGCGAAGTATTTTATTATGGCGTTCTCTTATATGCTGGATTGGGGGCATTGGTTTTATCGGTTTAGCCCTCTTAATTTTGCCTTCACTGCGTGTGGGTGGCGTGCGACTTTTTCATATGGAATCATCTGATAAATCTGAAAAAATATTGCCTCGCATCAACCAAATTGCTAACGGAATTATCATCGCTTATGTTGGGTTAACATTGGCTTGTATGCTTTCTTATTTTGCTGCAGGCATGAATTTATTTGATGCCATTAACCATGCAATGAGTACAGTAGCAACAGCTGGTTTTTCAACGCATGATGCTTCTTTTGGCTATTTTTCTGATACACCAGCCATCTTAATTATTTCAACAATCTTCATGTTGCTTTCTGCTTTACCTTTCGTACTTTATGTTAAATTAGTCCTTCCTGGACACTCCAAACGCTTCCTTGACCCACAAGTGATTGTTTTTCTCCATATCGTTCTCCTTTTCAGCTTTGCTTTAGCGGCATGGCTACGGTTTTATGATCATCGCGCGTTCCACTTGATTTTTCTTGATGTCATTTTTCACCTTTCATCCATTATTAGCACCACCGGTTACAGCGCTGAAGATTATCAACTTTGGGGACCGTTTGCGCTTGGAATTTTCTTTATTGTTTCTTTTACAGGCGGATGTGCTGGTTCTACTTCTGGTGGCATGAAAATCAATCGCCTCATTATTCTTTGGCGTATTACACAAACAAATATAGAAAAACTTCTTTCTCCTAATGTCGTTGTAAAAGCGCGCTACGATCACTCAAATATATCAAATGATGTTGCTCAAGCCGTTTTGTTTTTTGTCTGTCTTTATATGTTTTGCCTTGTTATCGGCACTGCACTTTTGCTTACAACCGGTCTTGACTTTACCTCTGCCTTTACGGGGGTCTTAACCGCACTTTCAAATGTTGGTCCAGGCTTTGGAGATATTATTGGCCCCACTGGTAATTTCTCTACAATCAACGACCATGCTTTATGGATTTTAAGTTTTCTAATGTTAGCTGGACGCCTTGAAATCATAACAATATTCGTCCTTTTTATTCCCGCTTTCTGGCGTGAACAATTCTAATGCAGAGAGTATTTTATTCTACCATGATAAAAAATTTACAAGATAAAAAGGTGTGAACAGTATGCATCATAATATTCACCCCTTACTCAATCCACTGAAGATTTTCTAAAATTTCCATACAAATCATCATATCAATGATATAAAAATAATTCAACAAAAATAATCAAATACCAATATTTTCAAAGCCATAACATATAAAACTTCACTTTATTGATCTTCTTTATCAAATAAAGTGGACGCATAGAACATTCTTTTTTACGAATAATCTCTCATGCAAAAAATATGAATATTTGCTGATAAAAGTGTTTTTTCTCTTTAATAGAGTTACCTCCTTATAGAAAAAAATGCTATTATATTACGAACTCACAAGCTTATAAAAAAAACATCTCACAGTACTCATCACCCCCATTTCACGACAGCCCTCATGAAAGATATAAAATGGGCACCATCATTTTTACTTAAATAACAATAAGGTGCAAGTCGGTACCAAAAAATAAGATATAAATTAGTACCACCATATTATTTTCTTTCTATTAATGTCGTAACAGCCTGCATTTCAGACAATTTATAAGAAATCTCTTTACACCTTGTCTTCAATAGTTTTTATCCACCACATGCCTTCTTCCAATTGTGATGTACAAGAAGATAGCTCTCATTGTTAATATCAACAGATTTTACATGAGAAAATCTTACGGTACTCAAAGCTCTTATTCAAATTGAAAAGGTAAATTATCTATAAAAATCATATATATATATATTGATCTTAAATCCATCTTATTATGAATTTATTGAAAATATGTACGACTATTTTATCCATGGAGATACCATCATTATCTTTTTAAGACAAAAAAACGTTTTTTTTGCTATCTATTTAAGTCTTACAAAACGAACAATATCAGCACGACCCCGTATAAGATAGTGCATAAATCCCCAGACTTGAGTTAAAGCATTATTTTCTTATTCTAAAATATCAATGAATAAAAGTAGCTTTCTTCTCTCCTAGTATGCTTTATCATAAACTACATATCGCTCTCAAGCGTATACATTTTTAATCTTTTATCCAAAATTTTGGGAACTTCTTATAGTGTTCTACTAAAGACAATATAAATTTTGTAAAATAACATTTATATCATTGAGCTGTTTTCTTGATAACTATGAAAAACCTTTAAGGAAAATACTTTTTACCATTCCTCAAGAAGATTTTTGATATAATAATCAAAGTCTTTTTTCTGCAAACAGTTCTTTGTAAACACTTTCAATCTTGCTTGCCTCTTTTTCCAAAGGAAAGTGCGTACGAACATGGGTTAAAGCTTTCTTTCCGGCGGCCAATGTTTTTTCTACATCAGCAAAATAAGGTTCAATTGCTGCTGTTAAAGCCGCTCCATCTCCTGCTTGAACAACCGTTCCTGTTCCCTCGACCACCAATTCTTTAAAAATTCCTACATCACTCGCCACTACAGCCGTCTGTGATGCCATTGCCTCCAATGGTGTCAGACCAAAACCTTCCAAACGAGAAGGAGTTACATAAAGTGATAAACGGCGATACCACACAGGTATATCAAGCCTTTCACCAAGAAAAATAATGCGGTCGTTTAAACCAGCTTCAGCAATCTTCTGTCGTAATTTCTTTTCAAAACCATAATGCTGTTCTGTAGTCCGACCAGCGATAAGTGCTGTCCATTCGGGATAGTCAGGCAATAATGCTATCATCGCGTCCACAAACAAATCAGTACCCTTTAAATAGCGCACGCGCCCAAAACATCCTACCGCATATTTTCCTGGCACCCCAGTTGCTGGAAAGTAATCATCAGGAATTTTGGGGGGTGAAAAACGCCTAATATCCACTCCATGCATAATAACCTTATGAGGCACTTCTAGATAGGTTCCCGTACATACACTAGTAGCGATAACTTTATCCATACGACGAAGCAACCATTTGGTAAAAGGCTTGTGTTCGCGTCGAGATGCCGAAGTAAAGATGAGTTTAAGCTTCATTCGCAAAACATCGCGCAAAAAGATCCCACAAAGCATCTCAATATTGCGTCGTGCATGCCAAATACGAAATGGCTTCCCTTTCGGACTTTTCCAAAGTCCGAAAAGGTCCTTAAAGGCAAGTGTCGGTAAAGTTCGTGGTAAACCAAACCCCAAAGTGGATATACGCACACCCTGTTCGCGTTGCAGTGGAATAAGCTGAATAATCGTAGATGTTACTCCCGACAAACGCCTTTTAAAGTGAGGCGCAATAATTTCAGTTTCGTCCAAAGATACACGCATAATAATCCATATGTTATTTAGATGTACTGAACCTTAATGATCTCGTAATTATGCGCACCACCTGGTGCATTCACCTCAATCACATCACCTTCTTGCTTGCCAATAAGTGCACGTGCGATAGGCGAAGAAATAGAGATTTTACCAACCTTTACATCAGCTTCTTGATCCCCTACGATCTGATACACTTTTTTTTCCTCAGTATCCTCATCCAAGAGTTTAATGGTTGCACCAAATTTTATTTTGTCACCTGAAAGACGCGAGACATCTATAACTTCTGCTCGTGCGATATAATCTTCAAGCTCATTTATACGCCCCTCATTATGACTTTGTGCTTCTTTAGCTGCATGATACTCAGCATTTTCAGATAAATCACCATGCGCACGCGCCTCAGAAATTGCTTCAATAATTCGCGGACGCTCCTGTTGTTGACGCCAACGCAACTCTTCTTTAAGACTCTCAAAACCAGCTGTAGTCATCGGAACTTTTTCCATAATCCGTCCCTTTCTATTACACGGAAGGTTTAATAAAAATACAAAAAACGGCTTCCAAAATTACTTTTGGAATCCGAAAACTACGATCTTTTTTATTATATAGTACAGTATCGCTGTTTTCCATATAAAAATAAATAAAGGAAACAAAACATGCACAAATAGTGATTAAAACATCTCATTTTGGTGTTTAAAACGTTAAACTTCACTCTTCTCTTTAAAGTGTCCTAAAGAAGAAAGAATTGTATTTTTTTCTGTTTTATCATAATCTAGTAAAAGAAATTATATAGGATATGAAGAGAGAAGGATAGAAAATCTCTAAAGAAATTCTTTACAGAAAAATGAAAAAAATCGTCATTTTTTTTATGTTTGGCTCTTTCTTTTTAGCCACAACAATATCAGAGGCAGCAGATGCTTTTGTTACGAGAAATCTTAATTTTAGAACAGGTCCCAGCACTCAATATGCACTTTGCGGCTTAATCTCTGCTGGAGAATTAGTTTTTGTTAAAAACTGTGAAGGAAATTGGTGCCATATCCGATATAACACTCAAATAGGTTGGGTGTCATCTCGTTATCTTTCATTTAAAGATGGAAATGATCTTTATCACACATATACAATGTCTTTAATGCCCAAACGTACCGATTATTCTCCATAACAGCCATAATAACTTATGCCCTCTTGAATATCATCATGGCAAAAATGCAATAGTGTTCACGAACAACCACAAATATGCTCCTTCCAAAGAAATACTTCGAAGAATTTGTCTCATAAAAAACTTGATCAATATCCTAATGAAAGCTCTAATAAACCAAAATAAATCTGTTCAATAACGTTTTGCTGTTGTCGTAATAAATTTGTAAAAATTAGTATTTTCTTTAAAATCACCAGCACTTTTCTATCAAAGGATACAACAATGAAAAATGGTGTTACTGCAACAGTAGAAGCTCTTTCTGCTCTTATTGCTTCAGGTAATCCTCTTTTTAAGAATGGTGCATTATGGACACCTCACCGCCCCATTCGTCCTGAAAAATCTGAAGGTGGTATTCCATTTCAACTCGAAACATCTTTTAAACCAGCGGGAGATCAACCTCAAGCCATTAAAACTCTGGTTGAGGGAATTCAAAAAAATGAACGTACACAAGTGCTTTTGGGTGTTACCGGCTCAGGGAAAACCTATACAATGGCCAATATCATTGAAAAAACACAGCGTCCAGCTCTGATTTTAGCTCCCAATAAAACTCTAGCAGCGCAGCTTTATGGGGAATTTAAAAGTTTTTTTCCCCATAATGCCGTCGAATATTTTGTTTCCTATTATGACTATTATCAACCAGAAGCCTATGTTGCACGCTCAGACACTTATATTGAAAAGGAATCCTCAATTAATGAACAAATCGACCGGATGCGTCATGCTGCAACACGCGCTGTCTTAGAGCGTGATGATGTTATTATCGTCGCATCTGTCTCCTGCATCTACGGAATTGGTTCCGTAGAAACCTATACGGCCATGACCTTCGAAATAGAAAAAGGAGACAAACTCAATCAACGAAAACTCTTGGCTGATTTAGTCTCTCAACAGTATTATCGACAAGATATCAACTTCGTTCGTGGTTCCTTTCGTGTTCGAGGGGATACAATCGAAATTTTCCCTGCCCACCTTGAAGATCGTGCTTGGCGTATTTCGCTCTTTGGCGATGAAGTGGAAACAATTACGGAATTTGATCCTCTCACCGGACAAAAAACAGGCGATCTTCAATCAATTAAAATTTATGCCAACTCACACTACGTAATACCACGCCCAACACTTAACCAAGCGATGAAATCTATCAAAATGGAACTCGTTCAACGCCTCGATGAGTTGAACGAAGCTGGACGTCTTTTAGAAGCACAACGTTTAGAACAACGTACAGTTTTTGATTTGGAAATGTTGGAAAGCACCGGTTCATGTCCGGGAATTGAAAATTATTCACGTTATTTAACAGGACGAAATCCCGGTGAACCACCCCCAACTTTATTCGAATATATTCCACTCAATTCTCTTGTTTTTATCGATGAAAGCCATGTAACCATTCCCCAAATTGGTGGTATGTACCGAGGTGATTTTCGCAGAAAAGCAACCTTAGCAGAATATGGTTTTCGCCTCCCTTCTTGTATGGATAACCGTCCTTTGCGCTTTGAAGAATGGGATGCTATGCGCCCACAAACGATTGCTGTCTCCGCAACACCTGGACGGTGGGAAATAGAACAATCTCACGGTACTTTTGCAGAACAAGTTATTCGCCCCACAGGGCTTGTTGACCCACCAACAGAGGTTCGTCCAGCCAAAAATCAAGTCGATGATGTTGTGAATGAAATTCGTAAAACAATTCAAAAAGGCTACCGTACATTGGTGACAGTTCTCACAAAGCGTATGGCCGAAGACTTAACTGAATATCTCCACGAACAAGACATTCGTGTACGCTATATGCATTCTGACATTGATACATTAGAGCGCATTGAAATTCTACGCGATCTTCGGCTTGGCATCTTTGATGTCCTCATCGGTATTAACTTGCTCCGAGAAGGCTTAGATATTCCAGAATGTGGTTTTGTTGCCATTCTAGATGCCGATAAAGAGGGCTTTTTGCGCTCTGAAACTTCCCTCATACAAACAATCGGACGTGCTGCACGTAACGTAGATGGCCGTGTTGTCCTCTATGCAGATACGATCACTGGTTCCATAGAACGAGCCTTACTGGAAACACAAAGACGTCGACAAAAACAAATAGCCTATAATGAAGAACACCATATCACACCGAAAAGTATCAAAAAAAATATCGGAGATATTCTTAATTCAGGCTATGAAAACAACCATATTCATACAAATATCCCTGATGTCATCG
Organism: Bartonella sp. AP11XZML; assembly: GCF_042196445.1. Lineage (NCBI taxonomy): Bacteria > Pseudomonadati > Pseudomonadota > Alphaproteobacteria > Hyphomicrobiales > Bartonellaceae > Bartonella > Bartonella sp. AP11XZML. The sequence continues at coordinate 247,486 of NZ_JBHIQF010000042.1, read as the reverse complement.
AGAAAAAAAATATGGTTGGCAACAATTTAGCATCTCATATTAAACACCTCGAAAAATTAATGCATGAAGCAGCTGCTGATCTTAATTTTGAAGAAGCAGCACACCTTCGCGATGAAATCAAACAATTACAAAAGATAGAACTAGAACTCGCGGAAAATCCCTTAACACATCATAGCGAACAATCCACCCATGAGCGCGTATTACAACCAAGTCTTTTCTCCAAACCAGACCTTGCACACATGGGACCAACCATGGACACTGGTATTTTGGAAAATCAAAAAGGAAAATCTCGTAAAAACACCCCTAATCAAGCAACAATAAAACGAAAAAAACGCAATCAATGAAGGAGCAAAAAATTTCAAACCGCATAAAATAATCTTCAGCTCTTCTAAAAAAAGACGAAAGCTCAAAAGCAAACAGCGTTATCCGAAAAATAGACAACCTCCAACATCAAGGGTGCTTCAATTTGTCTAAAACAACATGAGAGAGAACATTTTATAAAAAATTTCTAAAATATATTATATTTATACAGTTATACTCTGATATCTAACTCAATATTATTTATCCTTACAAGAAAATATTCAAATAGGACACTGTCCTATAACACAAATAAAGTAAAATAAGACTTTATCATAGCACCATAAGCCTATGATAAAAAATGATAACTTTTATTCATATCCCTATTGTTCAATTCATATTGTACCAAACAATAAAAAATTATCCCTAAATAAAGAGTTTATATTCCATAGTAAAAAATCGTGGACTCTCAATACAAACTTATTAATTAACCTCAAGCAGAGTACATTAATTGAAATCAAAATTCTGTTATGATTTCATTTTACTGTCTCGGCGATAGATTTAACTAAATAAATTTTTATTTTTTTTGTCACAATAAATCCCAAAATTGTTCAGGCTCTATTCAGTTTGAAACGTGTAGGATGTGAAAAATACGAATTTACACAAGGAGCATCATTATGAAAAAAGTGATCAGGTTAGCGGTATTATCAGCAATGTCAACTGTGACCGTTTTGATGCCGCTAAATGCAACGCTTGCGGATATGGCATGGAATCGTAGTGACTCTATCTCGAGAGAAATAGATGATATGATGAGGAAGATGCGTAAAGAAACAGATGATGCGATAAGGGAAATGAGGAAGAAAGCTGATATTCTGCCTTGCGGTTTTTCTCGCTCCCATTGTTCTGATAAAAAACGTAGCTTTTTATCTGATGATTTCCAAAAGTTTGTTGATGATTTCCACAAGAGTTCTGATGACGACAAGAGAAGATTTAAAGCCAAACATGAAAGGTCTGTAGCCAAACAGAGTAAGACGGAACAACAACATCACCACCACCACCACCACCATTATCATCATGTTGAAAACAAAACATATCATTACGTCGAGCGCAAAAAGACAAAACACAGTAATATTCATATAGATAACTCAGGAGATGCTTTAGCGGTGGGTATTCTTGGTCTTGCAACAGGTACGATTCTTGGTACAATTTTAAAAAAACCAGAACAGCCACAAGTGGTTTATCAAATAGTACCACAAAATCAGGTAATTTATCAAAAAGTTCCGCAAAATCAAAGAGTTTATCAAGTGCAGCAAACGGTGGCATATGAGCCACTCCAGCAATCATTAGAATCTGATTGGCTTAACTATTGCAAGAAAAAATACCGTTCCTTTAACCCTAAAACAGGGACCTTTCGAGACCGTAATGGTTTGGAACACATTTGTTATGCCCCAATAAATTAACTTCTGTTCCGTCCTACTAAAAAAGTTTTAAATGGCAAAAAAAAACGCTTCAAAGCGTTTTTTATTTGCTCATATATTAAAATCTTGAAGAAAAGGATTATTTTGGCGCTCATAGCCTATGCTACTTTTGGGATCATGCCCACAGATAAAACAAACATCATCGCCTAAGGGTAAAACTTTTTCTCGAAGGGATTGCATCAATTTTTCATAAGAACAGAAGGGGAAGTCCGTACGTCCAATAGAACCACGAAAGAGAACATCACCCAAGAAGACTAAGCACTCTTTTTCATTGAAATAAATAACATGACCAGGGGAATGCCCCAGTGTATGTAAAACCCTAAACTTATGTCCAGCAAAATACACACACTCACCATCTTCTAACTATATCGAACAACGCACCACGATGCTTTCGGGTGTAAGCCATGATTTAAGAACCATTCTCACCCGTTTTAAACTTCAGCAAACATTAGCAAATACTGACTTTGATATTAAGCAGCTTGAACAAGATGTGAGCGACATGCAAAATATGTTAGAAGATTACCTTGCTTTTGCCCGTAGTGAAGAAAGTGAGTGTGTTAAAACTTTTGATTTAAATGCTCTTATGCAAAAATTCTCTACCGATGCACATCTTCACAAACGCCAATTTTCCTACACCATTGAAAGCCCTACACAAATACAAGCACGTCCACGTGCCTTCACGCGTCTCATCAGCAATATTGTGTCAAATGCATTTTGTCATGCCAATACTGTCAAACTAACAGCCATATCCCAACAAGAATGTTTCCCATATATCAAAAAAGTTCCCGCAATATATTATATTTATACAGTTATAATATGATATCGAACTCAATATTTAGCCTCACAAGAGAGTAGTCAAACAGGACTGTATTCAATCACACAAATAAGGTTCTATGTTAGCACCATAAGCCTATAATAAAAAACGATAACTTTTGTTCATACACCTATTGTTCAATTCATATTGTATCAAGCAATAAAAAGTACTCATCAATAAATAATTTATAACCAATAGTAAAAAATCTGGTGCTCTAAATACAAGCTGCTTAATTAACCTTAAGAAGAGTACATTAATTGAAATCAAAATTCTGTCATGATTTTATTTTACTGTACCGGCAATGTTTTAACTAAATGAATTTTTATTTTTTTGTCACAATAAAGTCCAAAATTGTTCAGTCTCTATTCAGTTTGAAACGTGTAGGATGTGAAAAATACGAATTTACACAAGGAGCATCATTATGAAAAAACTCTTCAGATTAGCGGTATTATCAGCAATGTCTACTGCAACCGTTTTGATGCCATTAAATCCAACGCTTGCAGATATGGCATGGTATCATAACTATGACATGAGAAGGGAGGCTGGTTTACCGTCTCACAATTTTAGCTCCCATTTTTCTCATAGTGAACATCACTCTTTTGATAATCCCCACACGCGTCATTATGTTAGCCATAAATGGGGAGCACAACAACACCATCATGTTGAACACAAGACATATCATTATGTCGAGCGCAAAAAGACAAAACACAGTAGTATTAATATAAATAACTCAGGAGAAGCTTTAGCAATGGGCATTCTTGCTCTTGCAGCAGGTGCACTTCTCGGCAAAATTTTTAAAAAATCAGAACAGCCACAAGTTGTTTATCAAACCGCACCACAGCATCAAATTGTATATCAACAGGTTCCACAGGAACAGATAATTTATGAAGCTCCGCAAACGGTGGAATATGAGCCAGTACAACAATCATTAGAATCTGATTGGCTTAACTATTGCAAGAAAAAATACCGTTCTTTCAACCCTAAAACAGGAACTTTCCGAGACCGTAATGGTTTGGAACACGTTTGTTATGCCCCAATAAATTAACTTCTGTTCTGCCCTACTAAAAAGTCTTAAATGGCAAAAAAAAACGCTTCAAAGCGTTTTTTTTATTTGCTCATATATTAAAATCTTGAAGAAAAGGATTATTTTGGCGCTCATAGCCTATGCTACTTTTGGGACCATGCCCACAGATAAAACAAACATCATCGCCTAAGGGTAAAACTTTTTCTCGAAGAGATTGCATCAATTTTTCATAAGAACAGAAGGGGAAGTCCGTACGTCCAATAGAACCACGAAAGAGAACATCACCCAAGAGGGCTAAGCGCTCTTTTTCATTGAAATAAATAACATGACCAGGGGAATGTCCTGGGGTGTGAAAAACCTTAAACACATGTCCAGCAAAATGAACGCACTCACCATCTTCTAACCATTGGTCAGGAATACAGATGCAAGCATCAGTGATGCCATAATTTTTTGCGCTTTCGCTCACGGCATCCATCACAGGCTTATCATCGCGATGTGAACCGATAATTTTTACATTAAGCGCTTCTTTCACTTGCATTGCTGCTCCTACATGATCAAAATGACCATGTGTTATCCAAATAGCCTCAACGATAACACCATTCTTTTCGATTACGTCTTGAATTCGTGGCCAATCACCACCAGGATCAACGAGAACCCCCGTTTTACTTTCACTATCAAAAAGCAAAGTGCAATTTTGTTGGAATGTCGTAACTGGAATAATATGTATATTAAGACTACCCATAATATCCTTTTCAAAAATAACTTTTTTAAATTTATAAATAAAACTTTCTTTCCTTTAAGGTAAAGGTGCTGCTCGACAGCTTTATACAACTTATGTAAACTTGCATTTTGTGTAAACTAAATTTTTATCAAGGTTTTTTAAGAATGAGCAATCACGTTCAAGTTTTGTGTGACGATGCCCCTCACCTTCTTGTGATTGATGACGATACACGTATTCGCAATCTTTTATTTCAGTTTCTCATTAAAAATGGATTTCGTGTTTCAGTTTCAGCTAATGCGAATGAAGCAAGACGACTGTTAGCAAGTTTAGATTTTGATCTTCTTATTGTTGATGTCATGATGCCTGGCGAAAACGGTATTGATCTCACTCATTCACTCCGCCAAACAAAAGATGTCCCTATCTTTATGTTAACAGCTTTATCAGAAATAGACAATCGTATCCGTGGATTAGAAGCAGGGGCAGATGATTATCTGGCTAAGCCGTTTGACCCTCGTGAACTTCTCCTTCGCATCAACGCCATTTTACGACGTGGTTTTCCCCCTCACCAACCCAAAATTGAGCAAATAGTTTTTGGTCCTTATATATTTTCAATTTCACGACGCGAACTCAAAAAAGGAGGAGAAATTATTAAATTAACAGATAAAGAACAAGAAATGATGATCATTTTTGCCGAAAATGCAGGCGACACAATTCCGCGCCATAAATTCGCGACCGATGACAGCAATATAGGTGAACGTGCCATTGATGTGCAGATCAACCGCCTTCGTCGTAAAATCGAAAAAAATCCAGCACTGCCTATATGGCTCCAAACCGTGCGAGGAATAGGGTATAAACTCTCTATTGAATAGGCACAAGAATGATCAAACCTTTAAGATTTTTTCTTCGATGGTTAACGAAAAAAATGCCTAAACGGCTTTATGCTCGCTCTTTGATCATTATCATTGCTCCCATGGTGCTTCTGCAAACGGTCATTGCTTATGTCTTTATGGAACGCCATTGGCAAATGGTAACCGAGCGTCTTTCAACGGCTGTCGTGCATGATATTTCAGCCATTATTGATATTCTTGAAACATATCCCCAACAAGATAACTATGAAGATATCAAGCGTATTGCACAACAACGTATGGGATTAAATATTTCTATTCTATCTCCTACCTCCTTACCCCCTCCAGGACCTAAGCCATTTTTTGCAATTCTTGACTATTTTTTAAGTGAAGAAATCACCCGCCAAATTAACCGTCCCTTCTGGATCGATACCGTAGGAGATTCTGATCTTGTTGAAATCCGTATCCACCTTGGTCACAACATTTTACGCGTCTTTGCTCCACGCAGCCAAGCCTATGCTTCCAATACTGCTATTTTTTTAAGCTGGATGGTAGGAACAGCTCTTGTTTTATTGCTGATAGCAATTTACTTTTTACGCAATCAAATCAAACCGATTCAACAATTGGCTGAAGCAGCAGAAAGCTTTGGACGCGGTCGTCCTTTACCAAAAGGATTTCAACCACAAGGAGCTGATGAAGTCCGTCGTGCAGGCATCGCTTTTTTACGCATGCGTGAACGTATTGAACGCCAAATTGAACAACGTACCATGATGCTCTCAGGAGTAAGTCATGATTTAAGAACCATTCTTACACGCTTTAAACTTCAGCTGGCATTAGTAAATACTGACTTTGATATTAAACCGCTTGAGCAAGATGTAAGTGACATGCAAAATATGTTAGAAGATTATCTTGCTTTTGCTCGTGGTGAAGGAAGTGAAAGTGTCAAGACTTTTGATTTAAATGCTCTTATGCAAAAATTCTCCACCGATGCTCGTCTTCACAAACGTCAATTTTCTTACACCATTGAAGGTCCTACAGAAATACAAGTACGTCCCCGTGCTTTTACACGCTTGGTCAGCAATCTTGTATCAAATGCATTTTGTTACGGCACGACCGTTAAACTAACCGCTAACTCTCAACAAGAATCTTTTATATTAATAATCGATGATAATGGACCTGGAATTCATAAAAATATGCGCACAGAAGTTTTTAAGCCATTCTTTCGACTTGATAAAGCGCGAAATCAAGATGCAAGTGGAACAGGACTTGGTCTTTCTATTGCTCAAGACATAGCACGCAGCCATGGTGGCAATATACAATTAGATGAGAGCCCACTCGGGGGAGTGCGCGCTATTCTTAATGTCCCCCTATGAGCAATATTTCCGCAAACCGTCTGTAAAAATAACAGACTGTATATTTTAGGCATTCCCTACAGTTTCAAACAAAGTGTACTGTAGTGCCTTGTAAGCACTTTCTCCCGACAAAGCAACCATCTGAAATGCAACATAATGGCTTTCACAGGCTTTAAGTGCATGTATCAACAATGTTTCAACCTGTATATGAGATGGATGCATCCCACCAGCCAAAAGAAGACCTTGTCGATAAATAACTGAATTATTCCTTTGCCAGTAATCAAAATGTCCCAACAACAACTTTTCATTAATTGCTAGCAATAAGCGCTGTATTTCAGCTGTTCGAGCATTTTTAATAGAAAGATCAAACGAACAAGCTAAATGAAGTGCTTCATGCTCTTCCATCCATGAAAAAGCAAGACGATAGTTTGCGCGTTTTCCTTCCACACAAACGCTAATTTCATCTTGTGCATCCCGCTCAAACGACCAATCATATTCACAGGCAATCTGTTCGATAAAGTCAACAGGGTGCTCTTTTCTTTCTGTGGCGCAAAATGCAAGCCTCATCACAATCCTCAATCATCTTAAAACATTGTCAACAGAATATAAACCGTCTAAACTGTAACAATATTTTGCTACAATCAGAACCTTTACACCAAACAAATACACATAAAAACATCGACAGTACACAAACACCCAGAACACAATCGCGCTGTTTAGGGCAACCTGATAGTCATAAAACGAATCATCAAGTCTTTTCAGTGTATTGATACAATTTCATAGCGCCAGCCCCCCTGATTCAAAAAAATGTACTTTACCCCCAAAAAAAATCAAAAATAAACAAATGCTCCGCTCTAACAGACTCAAGATTAAGCATTTTTTAGTTTCACGCATCATATTGAAAAATTGGGGATATTTTTTTGAAGATTCTTTTTTTAAAACTATTTTACTTTTTTGTGTCTGCGTTTTTTTTTAATCATCTTTTTTTAAATCATCAAGGCGTCTTTTCAGATCAGCGTTATCAGCATGGATTTTCAGCACCATCTCCTTAAAAGTCTCAAACTCTTCGCGAGAAACAAGATCAAGTTTGTTTGCTATCTTTTCAGCCTGCACACGAAAAGCTGTTCCAGCTTCACGTCGTATGCCTTGCGCAACGTCAGCAGCATCCGTTGCTAATTTTGCTAATTCATCAAGAATACGATTTGATCCATTACGCATAACCTTTTTCCTTAAATTTTAATTATTGACGCACGCATTATAGCGTATTCTCATAACATTTAGATACTGTAATTTGTTCCTTTTACTCTATATTTTACATACTGTGCAGATTTTTCTTAATGATTTTGTTTAAGATTTTTTAATATTCCTTTTATCACCATATTTTTACCACGATAAATCAGTGGAAATCTATCTCCCTTTCTGACTAGCCTCCCTACTGACTTGACCATTGTGTATTCATCTGTCATTTCTGACCATCAGAGTCACTTCATATTCATCTCGTATAATGTAAGATGCTTAACTCATGAACAATTTGTCTTGTCCAGCCATTGCTTTTCCGTCTTTTCTTGATCCTGTTATTATCCAGCTAGGTCCCATAACACTTCATTGGTATGGACTTGGTTACGTGCTGGGTATTCTTTTTGCTTGGTGGTATGCGCAAAAATTATTAAAAAAAACATCTCTATGGTATAGAAACTATCCTCCTATGGATAAAGAAAAGATCGGAGATTTTGTTGTCTGGTCTGCCATAAGTGTTGTTGTCGGAGGGCGTTTAGGACAAGTTCTTGTATGGGATCCCATTTACTATTTTAATCATCCAAGTGCTATTATTGCCGTATGGGATGGGGGAATGTCCTTTCATGGCGGACTTATTGGTATTATCATTGCTATGATCTGGTTTGCCCGTAAAAATCATATTAACATACGAGCCATGTTTGATATCATTGCTGCAGGTGCTCCTATTGGTATCGGCATTGTACGAATCTGCAACTTCATTAACCAAGAATTATGGGGTAATATTACTACACGTCCTTGGGCTGTTTGTTTTCCTCTCGATCCTTACTATTTACCGCGCCATCCAAGCCAGCTTTACGAAGCATTTATGGAAGGATTTCTTCTCTTCATCATCCTGTGTCTTCTTATTTTTGGGTTCAAAGCATTAAAACGTCCCGGTACTGTATCAGGAACATTTATTATAGGCTACGCAGTAACACGCAGCATTTCTGAAATTTACCGTGCGCCTCAAGAAGATCCAGAATGGTTTTCGACTCTTTTCCATTCTACTGGTTTTACCTATGGCATGGCTTTATCTCTTCCCATGCTTCTTGTAGGGTTTTATCTTCTTCTCCACGCCTTTAAATATAAATCGACAGAAAATGGCCAATCTCAAAGAAAAAATTAAAGAAATTATTGTCCTTAATGGACCAATCACTGTTAGCCAATATATGACGTTGGCACTCACCGATCCCCAATTTGGTTATTATCACACACAAACCCCTTTTGGACATGCTGGTGATTTCATTACAGCACCTGAAATAAGCCAATTATTTGGAGAGATGATTGGCATTTGGACTCTTGCAAGCTGGAAAGCTCAAGGGTGCCCTCACCCTTTTATTCTCGCTGAAATAGGTCCAGGACGAGGAACTTTGATGGATGACATTTTGCGAACTATCCAAAAGCTCTCTCAAACGGCATTTAATGCTGCTGAAATTTTTCTGATCGAAATAAGCAAAAAACTTGCAAAAGAACAAAAAAAACGCCTTTTCTCTTATCAAAAACAAATCCATAGCATTGAAAATTTTAATCAAATTCCTTCAAAACCTCTCTTCCTCATTGCTAATGAATTTCTCGATACACTCCCTATCAACCAATATATTAAAGTCAATGGAGAATGGAAAGAGCGCCGCATTACAGTCAATCAAAATGGAGATTTCATCTTTATTGCTGCCCCGCATAAACTTCCCTCTTCTTGTCTACAAACCTGTTGTTCTAAAGTGCCTGACGGAACAATTTTTGAACATGCCCCCTTACGGCATCAATTCATGCAACAAATCAGCCACCATTTAGTGCAAGTGACAGGTTCTGCTTTACTTATCGACTATGGTGCTTGTGAGCTTGCCTTTGGCGATACCTTGCAAGCACTCTCAAAACATAGATTTCGTGATGTTTTTGATGCCCCTGGTGAACATGATTTAACATCCCATGTTGATTTTTCTTTTTTAAAAAACATAGCTCTTGAACAAGGCTGTTTTGCTGAAATCTTAGAGCAAGGAGAATTTCTTTTTAAAATGGGGCTACTGGAGCGCGCAAACCAGCTTGGAGTTGGCAAAAGTGCTCCTTTGCAAGACAAAATCCGCCAAGACATCGAACGGCTCGCTGGTCCAGATCAGATGGGAAAATTATTTAAAGTTTTACATTTCAGTGATAAAAACATCTCCATACCTCCTCAATTTTGGTGATCGGCGCTTTTGTCAATAAGCACATCATTATCTGAAATATTCATTGACAAATATGAACATCTCCATCCTCACTTTAAATAATCTCCATAAGGAACTTTTATGAAATCTATCCCTCATCCCATTCTTGCAAAAAATCTTTCTACTTTACACCCCCATGGAATAAAACATGGATTTTTTACACGTCAAGGTGGTATTTCAAAAAATCTTTATCATAGTCTTAATGTTGGGAAAGGTTCAAATGATCAACTTGAATATATTGTACAGAATCGTCTTTTGATTGCCAATTATTTTTCTATTGAAGCGCAAAATTTAGTCACAGTTAATCAAATACACTCCTGTAACGTTGTCGTAGCTCATCAAGCAACTATCGGTGCACCTCCTCAAGCTGATGCTCTGGTTACAACCACCCCAGAACTCGTTATTGGGGTTCTTACAGCAGATTGCGGCCCCATTCTGTTTGCTGATCCACAAGCTAGAGTCATCGCTGCAACTCATGCTGGCTGGCGTGGAAGCTTAAATGGAATTATCGAGAAAACAATTGCTGTTATGGAAAAACAAGGAGCCAAAAGACAATCAATAACAGCAGTCCTGGGACCTTGTATTGGCCCCTATCACTATGAAGTAACAAATGAATTTTACGACCAATTTATTGATTACCACAGCAAATACCAAAAATATTTTTTAAAAACAGACAAAATAAATCGCTTTTATTTTAATCTATGGGCATTTATTATAAACCAACTCAAAGAAGCAGGTGTTAATGCTTCTTGTGTAGAGCTTTGTACCTATCAAGATGAACAGCGTTTTTTCTCCTATCGCCGTGCAATACACCGCAACGAACCCGATTACGGACGGCAAATTTCTGCTATTATGCTGAAAAACAAAAGATGAGCCCCTTTTATGCTTGAGAACAATACCAAAACTGCAAAACTAAACTTTTTACCCAAATGGAAAAATAAACCCCATTGTACTTTGCTTTTTTCACGAAATTATCTAGCAGCCCATAAAATATGATAGCCTTCGCTATGATCATTTTCAATGTTTGGTTATAATGATTGAAGGCAAGATGATACTTCTTTTATTACTCCCCTTCATTCATCTTAAATATGAAGCATTCCCCATATTGAAAGTATTTTTATAAAGTAATAACCAAAAAGCTTAATCAATATATATACCGCATGGAGAAAAACTTTGCTCTAAAAGTAATAAACTTTTGGAAAAAGAGAAAACATACTGCATAGCTCTTTAATAATAATCGATAAAATTGTAAGGCTTTTGTAATTGTTCTCTTGCAATTTAATAAAAAGAAATTAAAAACCGTGTCGCATTCCCACCATGATGATTCAGAGGTTCTACTATGAAACTTTTCTGCGGAAATTCTAATCCACGCCTAGCTGAAGATGTTGCAAATTATTTGAACATCCCCTTAGGCAAAGCAACTGTAAAGCGCTTTGCTGATCAAGAAATTTTCGTAGAACTGCATGAAAATGTACGTGGACAAGATGTTTTTGTTTTGCAATCTACATCCTATCCCGCAAATGATCATTTGATGGAATTACTCATCATGATTGATGCCCTTCGTCGTTCTTCTGCGCGTCGTATTACAGCTGTTATCCCCTATTTTGGCTATGCCCGCCAAGATAGAAAACCAGGACCACGAACTCCTATTTCTGCAAAACTTGTTGCCAACCTCATTACTGAAGCAGGGGCCCATCGTGTTTTAACATTGGACCTTCATGCAGGACAAATTCAAGGTTTTTTTGATATCCCTACGGATAATCTCTATGCTGTTCCTGTCATTTCTCGCGATGTCAAAGTGCATTATTCTCTTGAAAATGTTATCGTTGTTTCACCTGATGTGGGTGGTGTGGTTCGCGCTCGCTCGCTCGCCAAGCGCTTGAACAGTTTGCTCGCTATTGTGGATAAACGTCGCGAAAGCCCCGGTGAATCAGAAGTTATGAATATCATTGGAGATGTATCGGGAAAAGATTGCCTTTTGCTTGATGATATTGTTGATTCAGGTGGAACTTTATGCAATGCAGCAAGTGCTCTGCTTAAACATGGTGCCAATAGTGTCACAGCTTATATCACGCACGGTGTTCTTTCTGGTAATGCAATCGAGCGAATTGCCAATTCAGAGATGAAAGAATTGGTTATTACAGATTCAATTATGCCAACACAAGCTATTGAGAAAACCCATAATATTCGTGTTTTGCCCATTGCCGACCTTATGGGAGAAGCAATAGCAAGGACAGCAGCAGAACAATCGGTTTCCAGCTTATTTGGTTAAAGTGGTTCCTTGGGGTCTCCCGGTGCTGTTTCAACACCAAGATCAGGAAAGGCAACAATACGTTGACCACTAAAATGCGTGTGAATAACAATAAGTCCACGCTCTTCAAAGTAGGTTAAAAGTCGGCGTGCACGGCTTAAAGAATGAGTCCCATAAAGACGTGCTAAAAATGCATCAGATGGACATGGCTTTCCCCCTAATGCGGCCTGTGCCACGTTCAAGAAGACTCCTTGAACATCTTCTTCCAAACTTTCTGATATCTGCAAAATATGTTTCCAATGTTCACTGACAGCCGTTTGTTCATCAACAAAAGCCTGAGCAATAGCCAATTTACGCCGAAATTGTGAAAGATTAAAAGGAACCTTTGACATACCATGGATACGACAACGAACTGAAAAATCTTGATAAAGCACCGCTGTTGAACGATAAAAAGCCTCAGAATCCTCAAGAATCTCCCGAATAATATGTTCTGCTTGGCCGTCACGCTCAACATCAGAAAGTTCAGGAAATAAACTCGGGTTTTCTTCCAACAACTCTTGTTTTTTATGCACTACCTCCTCTAACATCTCGTGCATTGACTTTTCCCTCATCGGCTCTCGTGTTTGTTTAAATGGCGTTAAAATTTCCTCTGGTGAAGCAGTAAAAACGAGCTCTTGCACATCATCCCGCTCTGTTGGAAGTGGCATTAATTTAGGGCTAGAAGAGCGTGCCAAAGTTTCAACAGAACCGATAATGATTGGTAAGGGACGTCGTGATAAAGCAGGGCCTAAAGCTATAAAATTTCCCCGTTCAAGATCTCTAAACATTTCCGCTTGGCGACGCTCCATTCCCAAGAGATCAGCAGCGCGCACCATATCAATATCTAAAAAAGTCCGCCCTATTAAAAAGTTTGAAGCTTCCGCAGCAACATTTTTGGCAAGCTTAGCCAAACGTTGTGTCGCAATAACACCAGCAAGACCACGTTTACGTCCTCGACACATAAGATTGGTCATAGCGCTCAAAGAAATTTTACGCGCTTCATCAGAAACTTCTCCTGCTGCAGTTGGAGCAAACAATTGTGCTTCATCGACAACGACAAGCATAGGATACCAATAATCACGTTCTACATCAAACAGTGCCCCAAGGAAAGCCCCTACAGCACGCATCTGTTGTTCAGTATCCAAGCCTTCAAGATTAAATACCACTGAAACTCGATGTTGTCGAATGCGATGGGCAATACGAGTCAATTCTAATTCACTACGTTGAGCCTCTACAATAACATGACCAAATTTATCTGCCAAAGTTACAAAATCGCCTTCTGGATCAATTACACAATGCTGCACCCACTTAGCACTTTGCTCCAGAAGACGGCGTAAAAGATGTGATTTCCCTGAACCAGAATTACCTTGTACAAGAAGACGTGTCGCCAATAATTCTTCCAAGTCAAGAAGTGCTGGCATCGATTTATGCAAAGCACGACTCTCTGACATCTCACCCAAGGCAATCTCAACCTTCATAACATCTCCAGTGTTTGATTTTGAACATATCAGCGCCAGCACATATTGGTTGATTCTCCATCCACACCGTAATTTGTAACATTTCCTCCTTTTTAACGGTAGAAATCATCGATTTTTCCCACAACTCTTGCATCTATGAATAGTTTGAACTATAGAACAAACTTCTGCGTAGACACCCTTGGAGGCAACGCAGAATGGAGTGATCGCTGTTGGTTAGCGCATATCTTCATATCCATGCAAAAACTATTACTGTTTTTGAAGGATCTCCAATCATGTAAAAAGGACTTAAATTATGAGCAAAAGCTACACTCTTAAGGCCGAAAAACGCGAGCGGGTTGGTAAGGGGTCCTCCCGTGAACTTCGCCGCAACGGTCTTATTCCTGCTGTCATTTATGGTGAAAAACAACCACCCTTGGCAATAACAGTTCCCTATAAAGAAATTTTCTACAAAATTCATGCCGGTGGCTTTCGTACCACCATTGCAACGATTATTCTTGACAAGCAAAAAATTATGGTTTTGCCAAAAGATTATCAATTAGATCCCGTGCGTGACTTTCCCCTCCATGTAGACTTTTTGCGCATCTCAGCAAAATCCGTTGTAGAAGTGAATATTCCTGTCCACTTCCTCAATGAAGATACGGCACCTGGACTTAAAAAGGGTGGTGTCCTCAATATTGTTCGGCACGAAATTGAATGTACAGCTCCAGCAAGTGCTATTCCTGAAGCTATTGAAATTGATCTCTCCAGCTACTCTATTGGTGATTCTATTCACATTTCAGCAGTGCAACTGCCAAAAGATGTGACTCCCATCATCCAAGATCGAGACTTTACCATTGCAACCATTGCAGCTCCTGCTGGCATGGATGTCAGCGATGAAACTTCTGAACAAGAAAATGATGAAGAAGACACGGAAACTTCATAAAACTCAAAAGGCGGGAATTTTTCCGCCTTAATTTATGAGACATTACCCTTACTCATACTTTGACTGAAGATACACATGTGGCTTATTGCTGGTCTTGGCAATCCTGGTTTACAATATCAAAATAACCGCCATAATATCGGTTTTATGGCTGTTGATGCCATTTATCAGTCCTTCTCTTTTTCTCCATGGTCAAAGAAGTTTCAAGCAGAAATCTCCAATGGTTTCATAAATAATGAGAAAATTTTTCTTATAAAACCACAAACTTTCATGAATCTTTCTGGTCAAGCTATCGGTGAAGCTTTGCGATTTTATAAATTAGATTTAAAGAATTTGATCATCATTTATGATGAACTAGACCTGTCACCGGGGAAAGTTCGTATAAAAATTGGTGGAGGACATAATGGGCATAATGGCATTAAGTCTATTGATGCCCATTGTGGTACTGACTATTGTCGTATACGCATAGGAATTGGTCATCCTGGAAGCAAAGAACTTGTTCATCAGCATGTCCTGGGAAATTTTACCAAATCTGATCAAGAATGGTTATCCCCTCTCTTAGAGACAATTGCAAAAAATATCGCTCTCCTTATAAAAGATGATAAATCCCTCTTTATGAATGAAGTTTCACAAACGATAAAACACAATCAGAACCATTAGCTTGCGTGTCCCAGTCGCGTGAAGAATATGAATAAAAACTCTTAAAAAATCCTCTTATAAACTTTCTCAAAGGCAAAATCTGTTGGCAACGTGAGAAGCTAGAAAATAGAACAGAATACAAGCTTGTATACACCTTTGAAAAAGAAAGGCTTATATTCTCTTTTGAGAGAAAGAGAAGATTGAACAGCAAACACAGCTCTCTCCAATCTTCTCCCCTAAATTAAAAAAAATCATTTGGCTGAATGGTCGACTGTAGCGGATCGTAACCATTTGATTGTTGACTATAAACTGTAGGAATACTCCTATTGTTTTGCAATACCACAACACGCGAACCAATGGGAACACGATCATAAAGATCGATAATATCTTGATTAAGCAAACGGATACACCCACTTGAAATAGCACGCCCAATTGACCACGATTCGTGTGAGCCATGAATACGGAAAAGTGTATCTTTCCCATTTTTGAACAAATAAAGTGCCCGCGCACCTAATGGATTATCGGGCCCTGGTGGCATTCCTTTCCCAAGATGACCATAACGTTCTGGTTCTCGAGCCATCATAGCTGCAGTAGGAGCCCAATTTGGCCACCGACGCTTGCGCTGTATAACCCCCTCACCTTCAAATGCTAGGCCTTCTTTACCGACACCAATCCCATAACGCAAAGCTTTTCCATTTTCACCAATAAGGTAAAGAAAACACTCTTGCGTATCTATAACCAATGTTCCAGGCGCATAAGATGTATAATAAATCACCTCTTGTCGCCAATATTTTGGATCAATTGTCGCAAGATCAACAGCAGGTAACGAATAGGTCTCATTCGTTACAGGAGCATACAAAGCCTGTATTTCTGGTGGAATGTATCGAACTTGTTGAAAAGGTACCGATGACATATCTGACTGACGTGTAGCACATCCAGCCAAAGCCAAAAGTGCTGCAATTAAAAAGGCACAACGAGATAACACTCTTCTATTTTCTCCGATTAATTATTTATGCAGATTTGCATACCATGAAAAACTTAGCACAATATTAACATTAATTCGAAGTTTTCTTATCCTTGTAACTAAGGAGAACAATAAGGTAAGAAGAACTAAGGTAAAAAAGTAGATACCTATTACTTTAGACTTTTTTCTCACTTATCGCAAGACCAGGACTATAACTCTTCTGAAAATATGCTATAAAAAGGAAGCTTTATCTTGACCAATAAAATTAATAGAAAAGAAAGACTCTCATGGGCTTTAAATGCGGTATTGTCGGATTACCTAATGTCGGGAAATCAACTCTTTTTAATGCATTAACAAAAACAGCCACTGCACAGGCTGCCAATTATCCTTTTTGTACCATTGAACCCAATACCGGAGAAGTTGCTGTTCCAGATTTACGAATGGAAAAAATTGCATCAATCGCTGGTTCAAAAGAAATGATTCCTACACGCATTAACTTCGTCGATATTGCGGGGCTTGTGCGAGGAGCTTCAAAAGGCGAAGGTTTAGGAAACAAGTTTTTAGCCAATATTCGCGAAGTCGATGCCATTGTCCACGTTTTACGCTGTTTTCAAAATGAAGATATTACCCATGTAGAGGGACGTATTGATCCTGTTTGTGATGCGACAACGGTTGAAACCGAACTCATGCTTGCAGATCTTGAAAGTCTTGAGAGACGAATCATACAAATCCGTAAACGAGCAACCGGAAAAGACAAAGAAGCTCTCACAATTTTACCTATTATGGAAAAAGCATTAAACATACTGCAACAGGGAAACCCTGTCCGGTTATTACTCAAAGATATTTCTTCCGATGAACACCACATTCTTAAGAGTTTGAATCTTTTAACCTCCAAGCCTGTACTTTATGTTTGTAATGTAAGCGAAAATGACGCCGCTCGTGGAAATAGCTTTACCCAAACAGTTGAAAAAATGGCAACAGAGCAAAATGCGCAAAGCATTATCATTTCTGCTTCTATCGAAGCGGAAATTACACAACTGAGTGATGCTGAAGCATCAGAATATCTCAATGCGCTAGGACTCTTTGAACCGAGTCTCAATCGCCTCATTCGCGCTGGTTACCATTTACTTGATCTCATTACTTACTTCACCTGTGGACCTAAGGAAACACGAGCATGGACAATTACGCGTGGTACAAAAGCTCCCCAAGCAGCTGGTATTATTCATTCAGATTTTGAGCGCGGTTTCATTCGTGCCCAAACCATCAGCTATAATGACTATATTGCTCTGGGTGGAGAAAGCGGTGCAAAGGAAGCAGGAAAAGCCCGCGATGAAGGAAAGGAATACATTGTGCAAGATGGCGATATCATGTTATTTAAACATAATACTTAAATCTTCACTCTGTCTTAATAGTTTATCTTGAAAACTTTGGTAATAGCTCCTTGGAATCTTGTCGCAAAAATTCTCAAGAGTTTTTAGAACAAAAAAACTGTTGCTAGCATATGATTGTGATAGCAACAGCTTGGTCCATTAAAGAATAGAAATATAAAATTAGCGTGTCCAACGCCCTTCGTATTTAAATGTTGGAGCGTTCTTTAAAGAATCTTTTGTCGCATTTGTAATGAGTTTCCATTTACCATAATCATTTGTCATCTGGATTGTTTCTGGAGAAACGACCACATAACTCTCGCCTATGCCAAGAAAACCACCAACAGCAATAACAAACCCTGCAATATTATTTTCACGTAAAATAATATCTTTTACTTCACCAATATTCTCATCTTCTATATTATATACATTGGCGCCTATAAGACTGGAAGCTACAAAATCCGTTGCTAAAGGTGTCACATAACGCACAGACTTATCTATCCCCACCTGTACAATACCCGTCGAAGAGATCATTTCAGGTTTTGAAGGCACTTCAAAAGACTGAGCATAAGTACTAGAAACCATCAAAATTGACATAAGAGTAGTACATGCAATTTTTTTCATTTTAACATCTCCATTTTTACTTTGCTTTTACTTTATAAAACCTCAATGCATCATAAAAAGATTTGTTCCTTATGCTTTTTATACTCTATACTCTTTCGAGTCTTGTCGCTTTACCCTTTTTTCTTTATTTCGTCTTTTATTCCTTTCTCTAACTCTTCTTCTAAACCACACCAAATACGATTTTTTAAAATATAAACAAGCCCTGCAAAAATGATTAAAAATAAAATAACACGAAAACCGGTTTTTTTACGAATTTCCATATGAGGATCGGCAGCCCACATCAAAAAAGCAGAAACATCGCGCGCATAATGTTCAATGATTTCTGGGGTTCCATCTTCATAAGTAACCATACCATCACTCAAAGGAGGAGCCATAGTTAAAGAATTACCGGCAATAAAATAAGGATTATACCAATAACCATTCGCAATTTTTATCTCCTTCGGTGCCTTCTGATATCCTGTTAAAAGAGCTGTAATATAATCTGGACCAGCTGTATCATAATGAGTCAATGCATCAGTAATTAAAGCAGGAAACGGCAAAGATACCCCACGTGCACGTGCCATCAATGTCAAATCTGGAGGATAAGCACTATTCAAAATAAATCTTGCTTCTTCTTCATGTGAAAAGGGAGAAGGAAAATAATCCGTTGCAACCCCAGCACGTTTAAAAAATTTTCCTTCTCGATTAGGACCATCGCGCACTTCATATTGCCCCGCCAAAGCTTTGATCTGTTCTTGATCATACCCAAGATCTTTTAAATTGCGAAAAGCCACATATTTTAGCCCATGGCAGCTGGAACAAACTTGTCTATAAACCTTTAATCCGCGCCTCAATTGCGCCTTATCATAAAGCCCAAATGGACCTGAAAAACTCCATTCTTGTTTTTTAGGAACCTGTAAAGGAAAAGAAATAAATCCTTCTTCCTGATCAGAGGCATCACTCGCTAAACTCTGAGCAGAAAAACTCATAGCAACAATAACAACCAGCCCGACAAAAACATTTACCATAGTCTCTTTTTTTTCTGTTTTAAATCTTGCATAATTGAAGAAGGAAGAGAACAATTTTTTTCAAACGCTGGCAAAATCGGCAAAATAACCAAAAAAAATATAAAATAATAAACCGTAGCCAATTGTGTCCATAAAAGAATTTTGTCACTTATTTCTCTTGACCCCAACCAACCAAGAAAAACGACATCAATAACCAACGCCCAAAAGAAAATTTTATAAACAGGTCGATATCTTGCTGAACATATTTTAGAGCGGTCTAACCATGGCACAAAAATTAAAATGCAAATCGAACTGACGAATAAAACAAAGCCAACAAAGTTTGAAGAGAAAATACCGATATCAAAAGTTATAGCACGAAGCATCGCATAAAAAGGCAAAAAATACCATTCTGGAACCACACGAAGAGGTGCCTTTAAAGGATCTGCCACACTATAATTTTCAGCCTGCCCTATATAATCGGGCATATAAAACAAAAACCAGGCAAAGAAGATGAGAAAAACAGTAATAGCAAAAATATCTTTGATAAGCGCATAAGGCGAAAATGGAACTGTTTCCTTATCTGATTGTATAGCAAGACCCGTTGGATTGCCTTGCCCAACACAATGAATTGCCCAAATATGCAGCCCCACAAAAAGAAGCAAAATAAATGATAAAACATAATGGAAAACATAAAAACGATTCAACGTTGGTTGTCCTACGACATAACCACCCAGAAGTGTCTCATGCAACCATGTCCCCACCAAAGGTATCGTTTTTAAAAGCCCTGCAATCACTGAAGCCGCTGAAATAGACATCATCCCCCAAACAAGCACATAACCAAAAAATGCTATTGCCATCATGATGATATAAATAAAAATACCTGTAACCCATACCATTTCTCGCATATTTTTATAAGAACCATAATAAAGTCCACGTGCCAAATGGATATAAACAGCAATAAAAAAAACGAAGAGCCTACACAATGCCATGGACGAAAAAGCCAACCAAACTGCCCTTCACGCCGAAATCGTTCACTGGTTTCAAAAGCCAAATGAATATCCGGAACATAATGCATAGCCAAGACAATACCAGTCAAAAGCTGTGACACAAGCATAATGGTCAAAATACCGCCAAATGTATAAAAGTAATTAAGATTACGCGGAACAGGAAAAATCACAAATGCATTATAAAAAAAACGAGGAAGAGGAAAACGCTTATCAAACCAACGGGCAAGTGCATTTTTAGGACAATAAGGAGAAAACCTTGTCATAACCTTATCCTATTTTGAGCAAAGTATCAGAAAGAAATTGGTAAGGAGGAATAGCCAAATTATAGTTAGCTGGACCCGACCGCACTCTTCCAGCTGTATCATAAACAGACCCATGACATGGACACAACCACCCTCCAAATTTCCCAGATTGCCCAAGTGTTATACAGCCTAAATGCGTACAAAGATTAATGACGATAAGCCAATTTTCACGTCCTTTACCTGCTGAACGTGCAAAATCCGTCGCTTCTTTTTCACCTTCAAGATTAGGATTGCGCGCTTGACGATCTTTTAGAAGTCTCAATTCAGTAGCGCGCGCATCAGCAATTTCTTTTGCCGTACGATTTCGAATAACAACAGGCTGTCCTCGCCACTTTACCGTTACTGACATCCCCTCTTCAATACCAGAAAGATCAACCTCAACAGAGGAAGATGCCAAAACAGCTTCATCTGGACGCAACTGACGGATAAAAGGCCACACAACCGCTCCCATTCCAACTGCTCCTGCAACAGCTGTTACCAAAAACAGAAAATCCCGCCTCGTTTGCTCACCCATGGCCTTAACTTAAAGAGACACTTTGCTAAAACATTCTTTTACCATACCCTCTCCCATTGTACAATGCTTGATCACTCCGTTACCTCAACCATAAAAACATCCCCGTAAAAAACTCCTGCCATTTGTATGGTTTATACAAAAAACTGTTTTATAATGATAATTCATCGTTTTACAGAGTGAATGAAATCCCTAAACACCGTAAGGTTTTTTCATTTCAAACCTATTCATATTAATCAATCAAAATTACTCCCCCGCCCGTGAAAATCAGAGATAGCATGTAAATAAACACTTCTAAAGAAAGAAACATAGTCTTGTTATGACCATATCTCAGTAAACAAGTTGAGCTTATCGGTTATTTCTTTAACACATTTACAGCATCTCTCCCTCCCTCAATTCCAACTGGTTGCATGAGTATTTTTTTCGCTTCTGTTTTTGCATAAAAAGCATATTTTGTTGATTTTAATTAAAATAGATGATCTAATCTCATTAAATATCCCACTTTTCAACATGAGCCAATCCATTTCATGGATTGCTCAATAAAATGAAGTCCCTAATAGGGAGCTTCTCTCTGATCCCAAACAGACCTGTATACATAACTTTTTCCCTGAAATTTAAAGGGAATAAAAATGAACCGTAAAAAACATGTATTTCTCAAAGCATATTTTTCGAATAAATTGTAGTGCTTCTTTACAAAGTCGAAAGAAAAATCATATTACAGAGAACATGACATTTCATATAGCTCTTTTCCAACCTGATATTGCTGGTAATACTGGAACGATTTTACGTCTTAGCGCTTGCTTTGGTTTACATGTGCACATTATTGAACCTGCAGGCTTTAATCTGTCGGATCGTAATCTCAAACGCGCAGGATTGGATTATCTCGAATATGCTTCCTTAGAACGACACATTGATTGGCAACATTTTATAAGCTCCATAAAACACTTTAACCGCCGCCTATTGCTTTTAAGTACAAAAGCAAAAACATGCTATACGCAGATATGCTATCAAAGAAATGATGTTTTACTTTTTGGTCGTGAAACAGCTGGCGTTCCCGATTATGTTCATGAAGCGGCCGATTACACATTGAAAATTCCCATGCAACCACAGGCACGCTCTCTAAATCTCGCCATGAGCGTAGCCATAACAACAGGAGAAGCATTACGCCAAATTGGTTATCATGAAAAAAACTGTAATCTATAAAAACATAAATTATCACGAAAAACAATAATACAACATATAAAGAACAGTTAAAGCGTATAATGCCTATCATTTTCCAACAATTAAGTGCTGGTAAAATAAACATTTCTTAGTGCCCATCACATCCATTTCATATCACCTCATATCACCACCTATGAATGATTAAATACTCCTCATAGTAAAAATCCAGTGAACATCCCCCTCTTTATGGTCATACAAGGTGCAAACCGCTACCACTATTCTCTTTATTCGTTCTCATTTTCGAGAATCCTTATCTTTGAGATGATTCATAAGAGACATTTTCCTCTCTGTAATCATTTTTCCTCACTTGTGACGTGTAAGGCAATAACTTTGATTGATGTAATATGAACAGGTTTGAAATAACCTTACAATATTGTGAACTCTTATTTCACATGAATAATGATTATTATAAATTAATATGTTGACTTAAAAAATATAAACAACAGTGAGTTTATAAACAGAAATATTATAAATCAATTTTTTCTAATAGTGCATGACGATCCATTAAAAATCCGCTTTCAATCCATATCATTTCTAGCTCTTTAAGCTTTTTTCCTAAAAGTACACCTTTTGTAAAACCTTTCTTTATTAAATCGTTACCATTAATAGGAAAAGTTGGAATTTGCCATTTTTGGGCAAATTGATAAAGCTTGACATAACCCTCTGCTTTTTGCAAAGCATCACTTTTTTCCAGATGATCAAGATGTGATACAGCGACAGACAACGATAATTGATCTAAAACTGGCTGTCGTCCATGAAAATAAATCAGTTTTTGCACAAAATGATCAGAACAGTTTTGGTTTATTATTTCTAACTCTGCCCATTCTTTTAATCGCGTTGTTTCTTTAAGAGAAAAACGCAAGCGCTGTGCCATTTCATGAAGACGCATGGGATCAGGAGGAAGAAGGCTTTCTAGCCGTAACAATGGATCAACTTTCCAACCAAGATCCTGTTCTGTCTTCACCAATGCGTGAATTGCATCAATACCCCATCGTTCTGTTTCAGGAAAAATAAGTGCCAAAATTCTGCTTTGTCGCATCCATAAAAGAGCACGCGTTGGATCAAACGCCGCAAGAAGCTTTTTCATTTCTGCCCAAATACGTTCAGAAGAAAGTTTTTTTAAACCGTGTTTTAAACGAACACATGCCTTCAATCCTTGCACATCAGGTCGCCCTGCTCCATACCACGCAAAAAAGCGAAAAAACCGCAAAATACGCAAATAATCTTCTCCAATACGATCTTCTGCAACCCCAATAAAACGAACTGTTCGGCTAGCAATATCACTCAAACCTCCCACATCATCATAAAGGTTGCCAGCAGCATCACAATAAAGCGCGTTTATCGTAAAATCTCGCCGTTCAGCATCTTTTTTCCAATCACGACCAAATGCCACTTTTGCATGACGACCATCTGTTTCAATATCGCAGCGAAGCGTTGTAACCTCATAAGAACATGAATGAGCAACTACTGTTATTGTACCAAAAGCAATCCCTGTAGGAATAGCTTTAAATCCTGCTTCTTCTACACGTGCAATAACCTGTTGCGGCAAACAGGTTGTTGCAATATCAATATCACTAATAGGCTGCCCTAGCAGTTGATTGCGCACTGCTCCCCCTACAATACGCGCCTCTTCCCCCTCCACAGACAAAACACGAAGAAGTGTTTGGATATCACTTTGTTGTAACCACGCAACCTGTTTGAAGTTCTGTCTTATATTCACCCTTTAACCTTTCAAAAAAGTTGTATTCATTGCTTTAAAAAACTCTCTTCATAAAACAAATTTTTTAAGACATCCCTTATAAAGCACGTCTATTCTTCCAAAGAAACTTTTCTCTTCTATACGAATATAAAAAAAACGGCATATGATACTTCATTTCTTCTCATTTTCTGTTACAAACAATAAGATATCCATTATCATGCAGAGAAAATTACCATTTTTGCGACAAACGCCTTAAGGAAGAAATATGAGTCAACATGATCCATCATCCAATTCTATAAAAAAGGTCAATATCAATCATGAAGCTCAAGTCATTATTGATGATATTGATACGGCACACAAAGAATTGGATATTTTACAAAAAGAAATTGACAAAGTTATTTTTGGGCAAAATCAGGTAATCGAATATGCTTTAATCGCTATTTTTGCTGGTGGTCACGCCCTTCTTGTCGGTGCTCCAGGACTTGCAAAAACACGTCTTGTTGAAACATTGGGAACAGTCTTAGGACTTGATGAAAAACGCATCCAATTCACTCCTGACTTAATGCCATCGGATATTATTGGTTCTGAAATTATGGATTCCGATAAAGACGGTAAACGTTCTTTTCGATACATTCAAGGTCCTATTTTCACGCAACTTCTCATGGCCGATGAAATCAATCGTGCTTCTCCACGGACACAGTCAGCCCTTTTACAAGCTATGCAAGAATATCATGTTACTGTTGCAGGTAACCGTTATGATTTGCCACAACCTTTTCATGTTCTTGCAACGCAAAATCCTCTCGAACAAGAAGGGACCTATCCACTTCCTGAAGCACAACTGGATCGCTTTTTGATGCAAATCGATATTGACTATCCTGACCTCACAACAGAGCGTCGGATTATTTTAGAAACAACAAAAGAAAAAAAATCAAATGCAAAACCAATTTTATCCGGCAAAAAATTGCAAAAAATTCAAAATATCGTTCGCAAAATGCCTCTTTCAGAAAATGTGATTGAAGCTATTTTAAAAATTGTCCGCTCATCTCGCCCTCATAAAGACAATAGCCTTGCTAATACTTATGTTTCTTGGGGACCTGGTCCACGGGCATCACAAGCCCTTTCACTTTGTGTTCGCGCCCGTGCTCTTTATTATGGACGCTTAGCCCCTTCACTTGATGATGTTGAAGCATTGGCCTATCCCGTATTACAACACCGCATGGCTCTTAATTTTTCTGCCCGTGCTGAAGATATAACCGTAAAAGATATTATCAATAACCTTGTGAAAGATGCTCTTTGAATGGCACTTGGCAAAAAAGTTTTACAAAAGCCTCCATTGTCGCTGGCAAATGAACTGCATAAGGATACTGGCAAAATGCCATATTTCCTTTTACAAGCGCGTCATATCGCTAATACATTGATAACCGGGTGGCATAGACAACGTAAAAGCGGTAATGGGGAAAACTTTTGGCAATTTCGTCCCTATATGGAAGGAGAATCCATTACCCGCATTGATTGGCGTCGCTCAGCGCGTGATGAAAATACGTATCTCCGTGAACACGAATGGCAAACGACACAAACCGTTTGGCTTTGTCCTGATCAGAGCGCATCAATGCATTACTGTTCGCGCTTTTCTAAAATCTCTAAAGGTAATCATGCTATTATTCTTACCCTTACCTTGGCATCCCTTCTTGCACGCAGTGGCGAACATATTGCTATTCCCAACTTAATGTCCCCCACAATGACATCCAATGTCGTAGAACGAATAGCCTTTGCTTTAGAAAATCATTCAGATGAAAATTCATTTCCGGATTTTTCAACGATTACACGCTTTTCACATGTCATTATAATGAGTGATTTTCTCGATTATCCTGAAAAAATCATCCAACATTTAACCGTTTTAACTACAAAACAGGTGACAGCTCATTTAATTGAAATTTCTGATCCCGCAGAAGAAAGCTTTCCCTACACAGGTCACACAGAATTTTTGGATCCTGAAACGAAAGAGAAACATGTTTCCACTAAAGCAGAAGATCTTCGTAAGAGCTATTGTAAACTATATCACGCAAGGCGACAAGAATTGGTAAATTTTTGCGCACGCCAAGGATGGTCTTATCACGTTAGTACAACAGATCAACCTTTAACAGAGACCATTTTTCATCTTGCAAATACAATGAGCGACTCTCCATTGCACAAAAGGAGGGCACTTTGAGTTTTGCTGCTCCCTTTCTGTTACTAGGGCTTTTGTTCCTACCGGTCATTTGGTGGCTGTTGCGGATAACTCCTCCATCTCCGCGTAAAGAGCTTTTTCCCCCTTTTCGCTTCTTACCCAAACCAACTCATCAACAAGAAACAGCAAAACATACACCTTGGTGGTTGCTCTTGTTGCGTTTAACCATAGCGGCACTTGTTATCATAGCTCTAGCACGCCCCACTTGGAATCAAAAACCAATAAGCTTTTCTGGGTCTCAACCCCTCGCACTCATTATTGATAATGGTTGGGTTTCTGTAAAAGAATGGAAACAGCGCATCTCTATCGCTGAAATACTCCTTGCTCAGGCAGAAAAACAGCAAAAAAATATTTATCTTGTTGCAACGGCTGAAAATAATATCTCCAATATAGAGCCCCAACCAGCCAAGATTATAAAACAGCATTTAATGCATTTGCAACCGCGTCCTTGGCCTGTCAACCGTGTGCATGCCTTCAAAAAACTCAGCGAAATAACCAAAGGAAAACCTCTTGATATTGCTTATTTAAGTGATGGATTACAAACAAATGAAGATGAGCAAGCTTTTGCTCTTCTTGAAGAATTAAAACCTAGAAACTTCTTGTGGTATTTGACTGATATTTCCGATTTAACCGGCATAACATCCATAGAAAATAACAATGGAAACATGGGCGCGCGTATTATCCGCTCAACAACACACAGTAATACTCCCGCTATACTCAGCCTTTACGATTCAAATAATCAACTTCTCGGTCAATTTACGAACAATTTCTCTGAAGGAGAAACAACAGCACTTGTTCCTTTTAATGTACCACTTGAACTACGCAATGATATCGCTTGGATAAAAATAAACAATCAAAACCATGCTGCTGCAACCTTCTTGGTAGATAGCCATAACAGGATAAGCCGTGTTGCTCTTCTCTCACCCGATACCAATGAAATGGCACAGCCTTTACTTGCTCCATTTTATTACATTATCAAAGCCTTACAAGGTCATACACAGCTTATAACAGCCGGTGGAAGAGAACTTTCAACGGATATTAATCATTTGCTTAAACAAAATCCATCTGTTTTGATTATGGGTGACATTGTTAACATACCCCCAAAAGCAGAAAAAAAACTTTCTGATTTTGTGAATAAAGGGGGAACACTCATCCGCTTTGCAGGAGAAAAACTCAGTAGCGCAGAACATTACGATAACCTTCTTCCGATACCACTGCGCCCAGGTCAACGTTCCCTTGGAAGTATTATGTCTTGGACAAAACCACAAAAGCTTGCCTCTTTTGCAAAAAATAGCTTTTTCTTTGGTCTTCCCTTTCCAGGAGATGTTACTGTCTCGCGCCAAATCCTCGCAGAACCAACCCCAGATCTTTTTGAAAAAACGTGGCTTAGCCTTTCGGATGGAACCCCTCTTGTTACCGCAGCAAAACGTGGTAAAGGAACCCTCATTCTCATTCATGTTGCTCCTGACCCAACATGGTCTAACCTTCCTCTTTCTGGCTTTTTTGCACAAATGCTGCAAAAATTAATCACATTAGGTTCTAACGAAAACACAAACCTAACACACAGAGAAAAAAGAACAGTGATACAAAACCCTTGGCGAACTATAGCCGTTGACGGACAATTACAAGTACCACCCTCTGATGTTGTTCCTCTGATCTTTGACTCTCAAAATCCACCCCATCCTTCCTACCATACTCCCCCAGGACTTTATGGTACCAAAAACAATTTTTATGCACTCAATCTCTTAACTCATTCGTCGCACTTGATGAAACAATCATCATTGCCAACTTCTCTTAATAAAAGCCCTTTATCTTACGATACAAAAGAAAAAAATCTTATCGGTCCACTTTTAGGATTAGCCATCTTATTATTCGCCTTTGATAATTTTCTCATTTTATGGATGGGAGGTATTTTTTCTTTCAATAAACGGCATAATATGTTTTTCCTCCCTCTCATAATTCTTATTGCCTTGTTTGCATATGCTCCAATTCTTCATGCACAAACGATAGAAAATCATCATGATAGTGTACAAGCTGCTGGCGCAACACATCTTGCCTATGTTATAACCAATAATCATGAAATTGATACAACGAGTAAAAGTGGTCTAGAAGCGTTAAGTCAATTTATCGCAGAGCGCACAATGCTTACCCTTGGCTCTGTTACAGCACTTGATCTCGATAAAGATGAACTCTCTTTTTATCCTCTTATTTACTGGCCAATTGACGTTAAGAGTCCTATACCAACCCCCAAAAGCCTTGAAAAAATAAATAACTTTATGAAACATGGGGGAACAATTTTATTTGACACGCGCGATCAGATAAAGAGCAATCTTAATCTTGAAGGAGATGCCACTCCAGAAACGCAAAGATTACGAGATATCTTAAAAGAGTTAAATATTCCATCCATTGAGCCAGCATCAACAGATCATGTTGTTGCACGTTCTTTTTATATTATGCCAGATTTTCCTGGTCTCTACCGTGGTTCACCTTTATGGGTTGAATCCTCATCAACAAACAAAAAAAATAAAAACTCTCTTGCCAACGGCGATAACGTAAGCTCCCTTCTCATCACCGCAAATAACTTTGCCGGGGCTTGGGCACTCGATGAAAAAGGGGCATGGAAATATCCCCTTGTTCCCAATGATCCGATGCAACGTCTATGGGCATTTCGTGCAGGTTTAAATATTGTCCTTTATGTGCTTACAGGAAACTATAAAGCGGATCAAGTTCATGTTCCAGCACTCTTGGAACGCTTTAAAAGAGAAAGAAGGCAATGATATCATTTTTCACTTTTCAGCCTTTTTTACCACTCTTTTGGATTCTGCTCTTAAGCGGAATATCGATTCTTTTTGTCGTTGTTGGTCTTGTTACGCAACGGCAAGGTTCTTTATTTCGTCTGATGGCATTAAGCGCCCTTATCCTTGCTTTGCTCAATCCAATGATCATAAAAGAACAGCGCGAACCACTGAAAAGCACAGTAGGCATTGTCATTGACCGCAGCAAAAGCCAATCATTTGGAACACGTACAAATGATAGTGATGAAGCGCGCAGGCAATTAGTCGAAACACTGGCGCATTATCCACAATTTGAACCACGCTTTATTGAAGCTGGGAAACTTGCTGATAATCGATATGCACCCTCAACGAATTTGTTTGAAGCTTTAACACAAGCACTATCTGATGTACCGTTCTCTCGTTATGCAGGAACCATTTTTATCACCGATGGACAAGTGCATGACATCCCTGACCTATCAGACCTTCATCATGAAGCACCTCTCAATGCCCTGATTACAGGATACTCAGATGAATTTGATCGCCAAATCAAGTTTATTTCTCCTCCACGCTTTGCCCTTGTCAACAAACCACAAACGCTCTCCATTTTGGTAGAAGATAAAGGCCCCGCCAAAAAAACAATATCAGAGAAAGCAAATATTACACTAAGCGTCAATGGACAAGACATTGGCCATTATTCTGTAACTCCTGGCGTGATTTTTCAAACTGAAATTACCCTTCCTCATGCTGAAAAAAATATTATCCAAGTTATAACTGATCCACACAAAGGTGAACTAAGCTTGGAAAACAACCGCGCCATAACAATTATTGAAGGAATCAGAGAAAATTTACGCGTTCTTCTTATTTCAGGTGCTCCTTATAATGGAGAACGGACATGGCGAGACCTTTTGAAAGGTGACTCCAATATTGATCTTGTTCACTTTACTATTTTGCGTCCCCCCACCAAAGCAGATAATACGCCCTCAAGCCAATTATCCTTAGTGGTCTTTCCCACAAGAAAACTCTTTGTTGAAGAAATTAATAACTTTGATCTCATCATCCTTGATGGCTACCAGCACTCTACTGTTCTCCCCTTAATCTATTATGATTATATCGCCCAATATGTACAAAAGGGGGGTGCATTGTTGATGGTAACAGGACCTGAATTTACCCAAAAAAACTCACTTGCGAAAACACCTTTAATAAGCATTCTACCGGCATTGCCTAATGGAACTATTATTGAAAAACCTTTTCGCCCCACATTAACCAAAGAAGGTGAGCGCCATCCTGTCACAAGGGGTCTTGCAACACTTAACCTTCCCGCTTCTCAATGGGGGCAATGGTTGCGACAAATTGCTATTCAAAACATAAATAACGGAATCGCCCTCATGAAAGGAGCGGATGAACAACCACTTTTACTTCTCTCGCATGTTGATAAAGGACGTGTAGGCATGTTGCTTTCTGATGAAAGTTGGCTTTGGGCACGAGGTTTCGAAGGCGGTGGTCCTTATGCTGCTCTTTATCGTCGTATTGCCCATTGGCTCATGAAAGAACCAGAACTTGAGGAAGAAAAATTAAGTGCGACCAGCAGCCATCATCATTTAACAATTCGCCGCCAAACTCTAAAAGACCATCCAGAACCCGCTGAAATAATCTTTCCCTCTGGAAAAAAAGAAAATATTACTCTGACCAAAGAGAAAGAAGGCCTTTTTACTGCAACTGTGACCACTGATGAGACAGGAATTTTTAACATTAAAAATGGCGGTTTAACAATACTTTCTTCTGTAGGGATGCTCGATAATCTTGAGTTGTTTGACTTGATTTCAACACAAGAAAAACTAGCCCCCATTATTAAGCACACTGGTGGCTACATCGGACGTTTACACCCTGAAGGAAAAGAAAACATTCATCTTCCTCCATTTAAGCTGATTCAATCAAAAACAAGTCCGTCCTCTTCCCCAGCACATTCAATTGTTCTGAAAGAAGCAACAGAAACCCGTTTAATCAATACCTTTTATTTTTCGATATTTTCTGGTTTTTTTGCACTGCTTGCTTGCCTTTTACTGTTGAGCAGCATGTGGTATTATGAAGGCCGTTAAAAAGTCTGAGATTTCGTCTAATAGTTTTAAAATTCAGCTTATTCTTTTATGTATTTACTTGTCTTTTGTAATTAGATAACGTATTGATTTATAACTCAAAATACAGTGGAATTCTCCTTATTTCCAATATCCTCATATTAAAACAATAAAAAACATTCTCTTGCGTATTATTAGAAGGGATGCTGTATGGATAGAAACCATTGAAGAAAAGAGTGAAATACCTCTTATGAATCCTCTTAAAGCAAAGCAAGGATTTTCATAAAATTGGGGAAAATAGTATGATGTTTTTTATTTGCACCTTGTATAAGTGTAGAGATGGTAGTGTACAGTAAGCCCTATATAGTTCACAGAAGCTTTCCATTATAATATCGAGTACCATCGTGAAATTAGCTCAAACGCATTGAGAAATGTTTTTTTTACAAATATGTGAATCTACAACACAATGATATTTTATTAGGGATATTCTATTTGGAACATTCCGCTTGAGACATTCTTTTTTGCAAGCTAATTTTCATTTTACAATCTTTCTTGCCTTTAAGCACTAACTTATCTTATGTTTATTCTTTAAATCGTTTTTAATACTTTACGAGCTTTTATGTTTTATCTTGCCCATATATCGGATGTACATCTTTCCCCTCTCCCGCAACCTTCCCTTTTTGAACTTTCTGGGAAACGTCTTACCGGTTATCTGAACTGGCAAAAAAAACGTAAGAGTCAGATGGCAACAGATGTCCTAGAAACTTTAATAGATGCCTTGAACAAAACAAAACCTGATCACCTTGTGATCTCTGGTGATCTTGTAAATCTTGCTCTCGATAAAGAATTTGTACAAGCTCATCGTTGGCTACTTAACCTAGGAAAACCTCAAGATATTTCTTTGACATTTGGAAATCACGATGCCTATGTCCGCGGCGCTTTACAAAAAGCATGCATTCTCTTTAAACCTTGGATTACAGGTGACATCTCTCAAAAAAGTGCCTTTCCTTATATGCGCATTCGCAAAGATGTTGCCATCATAGCAGCTTCTTCGGCCATTGCGACATTGCCTTTTCAAGCTTCTGGCTATTTTGGTAAAATGCAAGCGCAAACTTTACCGCTCTTTTTAAAGGAAGCAGCACAGCGCAACCTTTTTCGTGTCGTCATGATTCACCACCCCCCCTTTCCAAAGGCAACGTCTTGGCATAAAAAACTACGGGATATAAAACGTTTTCTAGACGTTATCAAATACCACGGTTGTGAGCTTATTCTTCACGGACATACTCATTTACCCACATTGAATTACATTGAAGGACCAATTAAAAAAATTCCTATTGTTGGTGTTCCTTCCGCATCACAAGCTTTTGGTGATAAAAAACCGCCCGCAGGCTTTAATTTATTTTCCATTGAACGCTTACAAAATCAATGGCATTGCCAATTACAACGTTATAGCATTATCAACCCCAAAAACGAGATTGCATGTACTGAAACAATTAATCTTTAAACACCTTCATAGTTGCCCAAACAACCAAAAATAAAAATATTTTTATTTCATATCCCTTTGGAAATCATAATTCTTATTTCCCTTTTTCTCCTTAAAAGATAAAGTTTCACCTTCTCTGTCAATAGATCAATTTTTCTCAGACAGTTCCATCTGCTGCCCCAACTTATGTGACTAGCTTTTTACAAACTTATCGGTTTTCTTCCTTCCCGCTCTAAAGGACGAAAATTCTACCACATCTGATTTATAAATAATTCGGATTCTTGTCTCACGGGTTCCAGCTGCTAATTGCGCATGTGATTTACTTCACAAAGCTCTACACATAAACCCTGCTTTGAATTTCATCATCCACTCCTCCAAAAGCATCTAATGCGTAAAATCCTTATATTACTACAATGATGATATTTTATAGAATAATAGAGAAGCTCATTCAGCTTCTATACCTGAAAATCAATGGCTAAAAAAGCCAAATAATAACTAAAGTATATAATTTAAATAACCCAACCTACTTGTGATTCATAAACAAATGATGTTGAATGATTTATCGTAAATAGATTTGAAATGATCCATTACTATTTCACTCAAAATTTATTATCGTACATTAAAAAATTAGGAAAAATAATAGATTATATTTCGATAACAGACATAGGTAATAATGTTTTTTATGTCTCAATAAATTCCTAATTTTCTCTCTATTTTTTCCTATAAATCACTTTATAATACTCTTTATAATTATTTTATTATTGAGTTATATTGCGGATGTAATTTTACGTTCTTTAGAATTTTTTGCGAGCTTTTTGTTATTAAATAAAATATTTTACGATACCGCAAAACAGAAAAGTTGATTGTATGAAAGATCTTTCAAATAAAATAAAATGCCATTAGCTTGCCAATTCACATGTTGGTTTAAAAAAGCATCTTTTAAAGCACCCAAACCCATTTCCCGACGGTACCTATGAATGATGTAATGTTAAGTCCATTTAGCAACACCATCTTCACGTTTATGGAAAAGCAAGCTAGTATCAAAATCTCACACTTTGCCACCCCCTAATGTAGCGACAGCCTTTAGCACTTAAGATGGTTCATAAGAAGCATTTTTATTCTTTCTTTAATGTTTTTATCTCACGACGCCCCCTCTTTTTGACGTGCAAAAAACATGGTTTTGATTGGTTCAATATGGTATAGGTTTAAAATGAGAAAATCTTATGACACTTGGGTCTCTCACTCAACATGACAAAAAGTAATTTATATTTACAAATCAAAGTATTGTTCGAATAAAATAGTAGCTCTTTTGAGTAAAGGATATTTACTAGAACATATCTGAAAAATAAAAGCCTCATTCGAAAATGAGACTTTTGAAGTGTTTAATTCTGCAAAAAATTAAAATTTATAAGCTACACCCACACGAAAATCATTTGTCTTGTAGCCCATTTCAAATTTATCCTGTATGAACTTCTTTTTGCCAAAATCTGAATAACGATATTCTGCACGTACAATAATATTATCAGTCATTGCAAAATCAATACCACCTCCAAGGGTATAACCAATCATGGTCTTTTTTTCATCATGCAACCAATCAGAAAAATCAACTTCTCCATTTTTGCTATCAGTAACTAACCCAAAAATATTCTGAAGCTGCGTATAAGCAATCCCTCCAGAAATATAAGGCATCATACGCTCAATCGCAAAACCAACTCTCACCCGTGTAGCACCAGCCCATTTTTGTTTTAAAGTATGACGTACAGCTTTAATAGGTGTTGTCGAATCCTCCTCATGCAAATCTCTTGTTAGACTTGTTTTTTCTACAAGTTTTGGTGTTTCTTCAGTTGGACTTTTTTTCGGTAGATTGACATCTTTAGAATCCTTTTT
This sequence comes from Bartonella sp. AP11XZML, assembly GCF_042196445.1. Taxonomy (NCBI): domain Bacteria; kingdom Pseudomonadati; phylum Pseudomonadota; class Alphaproteobacteria; order Hyphomicrobiales; family Bartonellaceae; genus Bartonella; species Bartonella sp. AP11XZML. The sequence goes on along the minus strand of NZ_JBHIQF010000042.1, from coordinate 213,029 downwards.
ACCAGACCACATAATATCTGTATCAATACCTATAATAAAACTATTATCGATATCAATATTGGAACCCGCATAAACTCCCCCGATAAAACCAGAAAGTTTAGGTAAATTCTCCTTTCCAATTGGATTCCATATCCCTGTCTCATGTTTTAAATAACTTGCAGTTGTTTTACCTGAAAAATTACCAATCTGTCCTCCAAGATAAAATCCTGTCCAAGACAAAGCAGGCGCTGGAATAACAGGAACAGGTTGTTCAGAAATAACGATATCCGACGCCTGTACTACAGAAATTGAAATTAAAGAAAATATAGATGTTGAGGCTAAATACTTTGTAATCATAATTGCTCCCCTAAAAGCTAATGTGATACATAAATAATGATAAATCGTTTCACAATTTTTTGAAAAAATCTATAGCAAAAATGACACAGTTAAAAAATTAAAATTAGTTTTAAATAAAGCTTAAATATTATTTATAATTTCCAGAAGCTATTAATCTATGGTAGCTTTTATAGCTTCATATTGATCATTATTATCTGGAATAATATAAATAATTATAATGTCAATTTTTTGAAAAAATGAGATAACGCTCATAAAAAATATGATTCACTAAATTAATCACTCATCGCTTTTTGTATAAAGAATGATACCTAGAATGGAGAATTTTTTCATCACACTTGAAAAAACAGTAGAGAACTTCACTCTAACCCTCTCAAGCGTCTATGAAATGAAAGACAAAAATTAATATATAAAAATGGAATTAATAATTTTTATTTATTCTTATAGAATTATTTTAATATTTCATGATTTTTGTAAAAACTGAACAGACCAATTGCTCAGTTTCTGCAATTAATTTTTCCACACGAAGCAAATCAGGTTCCCCAACACTATTCAACAAAAGGTCACTTAATCCAGGTGGCATGTCATTGGGATCAAGAGAATCATTTAAGCAAAGCCGTATAATTTGACTCAAATTTGTATAAAGACGATAGGCATAATGTAAATCAGCAATACATGACTGATTAAGAAAACTGTTTGGTAAGTGATCTAAAATATCCGCTGTCGTTGCTCCAATTTGAAACTCAATGACATGCGTAATAAGAGAAAATTGAGCAATAAACTCCAAATCCATAATACCACCAGACATCGTTTTTAAATCCCATTGATTTTTTGGCGGCTTTTCTTTTGCAATCAAGGCACGCATTTCACATACTTCTTTTGCAACTTCCTTCTTATCACGAGAAATAGCAATAATTGCACACACTTCATTTTCTAGCTTTTGTAAAAAATCAGGGTCTCCTGCAATGCCTCGAGCCCTTGTTAAAGCAAGATATTCCCATATCCATGCTTCTTGGCGATAATACTTTTTAAAAAATGGAAAAGAAACAGCAATAGGTCCTTTATTGCCTAATGGCCGTAACCTTAAATCAACGACATAAAGAATACCTTGGCTTGTAAGAGTGGATAAAGCAGAAACGAGGCGTTGTGCTAAACGCGTATAATATTGAGAGATATAAAGAGGCTTTTCTCCATCAGATATTTCTGCATCATCATCGTGTTCATAAAGCAAAACGAGGTCAACATCGGAATCTGCTGTTAATTCGCGACTTCCAAGCTTCCCCATACCCAATATGCCAACACGCCCTCCTTTAATACGACCATGAAGACGAGAAAATTCCTCTTGAACGGTAGCAAATGTTTTTGTAATCATAAGATCAGCAAGCGCAGTAAAAGCAAAACCCGCTCTTTCTCCTGTAATTGTACCGTTTAAAATTCGAATACCAATCAAAAAACGTTGTTCATCTGCAAAAATCCTTAAATGGTCAAGAATTTCCTCATAAGAAAGAACATTTTCAAGAAAATATTCAAGCCGTTTTTCTAAGTACGTTTTGGTCGGTAATTCTGAAAGAATATTCGGATCTAACATTCCATCAAAAACATGGGACCTGCGTGTAATAATTTCTGCAAGACGTGGAGCAGCCCCCATAATAAGGACAAGCATATCCAAAAGAGAAGGATTAGACTGCAAAAGACTAAAAAGCTGAATTCCTGAAGGTAAGCCCTGTAAAAAACCATCAAAACGCAACATCGCCTCATCAGCTCGTTTTGTCCCACCAAAAGCTTTCAAAAGAGCTGGTGTTAATTCCGTTAATCTCTCGCGTGCTTCGGCTGATTGCGTTGCTTTATAACGACCAAAATGGAGCGTGCGCATAATACGACAAATATCACTTGCTCTTTCGAAGCCTAAACGGCTTAACGTTATTAATGTCTCCGGATCATCTTCTTCACCGGTAAAAACTAAATTACCAATTTCTAAACCAAGTTCTTGCTCATTCTCAAACAGTGCAGCATAATGTTTTTCAACAATCTGAAGTGTTTTTAATAAATCACGGATAAAACTGCTACTGTCTTGATAACCCATTAAATAGGCAACACTCGTGAATTGAGCAGTATCATTTGGAAGAAGATGTGTTTGTTCATCGAAAAGCATTTGAATACGATGTTCCACATTTCGAAGAAAAGCATAACTTTTTATAAGGCTATTTCTCGTTTTCTCACTGATCCAACCAAGCGTGTGAAGTTCTGCTAACATTGCAACTGTCTGACGTCCACGTAATTGAGGAAAACGTCCACCAGCAATGAGCTGCTGTGTCTGAACAAAAAACTCAATCTCACGAATACCACCACGACCTAACTTTATATTATGCCCATAAGCTGCAATTTGACCGTAATTTTTATGCGCATGAATTTGACGTTTGATCGAATGAATATCAGCAATAGCAGCATAATCTAAATATTTCCGCCACACATAGGGAAAAAGCTCTTTGAGAAAGTTAAAACCTGCCCTCTTATCACCAGCAACTGGACGTGCTTTAATCATGGCTGCTCGTTCCCAATTTTGCCCACGCCCTTCGTAATAACGCAATGCAGTCCTTACTGGTAAGGCCAAAGGGGTTGAACCTGGATCTGGACGAAGACGAAAATCAAGACGAAAAACATATCCTTCCGCAGTGCGTTCTTGAATGATACGGATTAATCGGCGTACCATTTTAGAAAATACGTCAACACTTTCAGAAAGATTACCAATATGAGGTGATGTTTCATCAATGAAAACAATAAGATCAATATCAGAAGAATAATTAAGTTCCCCTGCTCCTAACTTTCCCATCCCTAAAATAATTAAACCACAGTCTTTTTCTGGATTCTCACGGCTTAATAAATTGATCTTACCATGATCATGCGCTTCTCTTAATAGAAAACGTAGTGCTACACTTAATGCTGCTTCGCCCAAACGTGTCAACCAAGCACATGAAACTTCGTAAGTAAAAACACCACCCAAATCAGCTAAAGCAATAAGAACATGCGCTTCTCGTTTTTTGCGCCTTAAAGCAGCCATCAATGAAGTTTCATTTATAGCTTCATCCTTATCAATAGCTGTAATATCATCTATAATTTCGCTCAGCCTTGTTTCTATATCAACATTTAATAAAGCACTAAGATATGATGGGTTGGTAATTAAAACCTCACGCAAAAAAGGAGATAAGGTCATAACCGAACTGATAAAATCAATCTGCGTTCCACTCTCTGAAATGATGGCAACAAGCGATTCTAAACCTTCTTTCCTTGCTTGTTCTTCCATGTCTTTTAACCATTGGGAACCACTTTTATCGAGAGGACATAAAGGGAGAAGCTGTGTTTTTAAAAAAGCTTGTTTCGTCTGTGCTCCCTTGAAAAGCATTTTGCTTTCCTTTCTATTGCTTTATACTTTTAAAATAGTTGTTACGTATGAAAAGTGAAGAAAAATATCTTTAAGGAAATAACAAAACAGCCCTAAGCCCTGGATTTGCATTTTCAAGTAACAATTCACCCCCGTGAAGCTTCATAACCGCTTTTGCTATACTTAAACCAATCCCAAACCCAGGTTGTGTGCGGCTTTCTTCAAGACGAACAAATCGTTCTGTCACTTTTTCACGTTTATCCTCTGCTATTCCTGGTCCATTATCGCTCACAACAACTAATAAATGTTCATCACGATATTCCATTGATAAGCAAACCTTCGCTTGCCTTCCACCTTTAGGCGCATATTTAATTGCATTATCTATAAGATTAAAAATTGATTGCGCAACAAGCTCACGATTCAATTTTAGCTCTTTATCAAATATATCTCCCAACTGAAGTAAAACACCTGACTCTTCAGCAAAAGGTTCGTAAAGCTCAACAGCATCCTCAAGGATCAGTTTCATATTCATCATTTCAAGATGTTCAATTGCACTGCTGGCCTCAATACGTGAAATCATTAAAATCGCATTGAACGTACAAATAAGTTGATCTGATTCTGCAATAACCCTATCAAGGACCTGACGATATTCAAGCTTTGTCTTATTTCCTGAAAGCGCCTCTTCAGCGCGATTTCTAAGACGCGTTAACGGCGTTTTCAGATCATGAGCAATATTATCTGATACTTGACGTAAACCAATATTTAACTCTTCAATGCGGTCTAACATAACATTAAGATTGGTTGACAATCGATCAAACTCATCCCCTACTCCAGAAACAGGTAAACGCCCACTGAAATCACCATCCATCAAGCGCTGTGATGCAGCCGTTACATGATCAATCCTTTGTAAAGCTCTCCTGCCAACAAAAAACCATATGAGTAAAGCGCCTCCAACCATTGCAGCAAGTGCAATGATCACAGCTTTGCGAATAACAACAGCAAAACGTTCTGGCTCATCCAAATCACGTCCTATAAGAATCTTCATAGCATTAGGTAAATCAACAATAACCGCCAAAGCACGATGTTCACTTGTTTTGCCATGTTCTCCAAAACGGGAATACAAAAAAGAGGTAGAAATAAAACCACTCTGATTCAAAAGACCTAATTCAATACGTGCTACATTTCCTGCTAAAATACGCCCCATAGAATCTGTAACAAGATAAAGAAATGCTCCTGGTTGTCTTGAACGATAATCAATAGTGCGCATTAATAAGGATAATCCCCCATAATTATAAGCATTTTCAATATACTTTAATTCTTCATGTAAAGCCTGTTCAGTTTGCTCTGTTAACAATGAAGCAGAAAATGCCGTCATATAAATAGAAAGTCCTGTTGCCACCAATCCAAACAATAAAATGTAAAGTGCTGAAAGCCTTAGCGCCGTCGTGCGCATTATATTAATCAAACGATTCATGCTTTGTTATCTGGTACTTTCAGCATATATCCAGCTCCACGCACTGTATGGAGAAGGGGAACATTAAAATCTTTTTCAATTTTGGCTCTCAAACGAGAGATATGGACATCAATGACATTCGTTTGTGGATCAAAATGGTAATTCCAAACGTTTTCCAAAAGCATAGTGCGTGTAACAACCTGCCCCGCATAACGCATCAAATATTCAAGTAAACGAAACTCTCGTGGTTGCAATAGAATGTTTCTATCACCTCGTTTTACCGTATGTGCTAACCGATCAAGCTCAAGATTACCTACACAGTAAACAGTTTCTGCTTCTTTAGGATTTTTCCGCCGTTGTAAAACTTCAACACGCGCAAGAAGTTCAGAAAAAGCATAAGGCTTTGTCAAATAATCATCTCCCCCTGCACGCAGCCCCGTTACACGATCATTAACTTGCCCTAAAGCAGACAGAATAAGAACCGGTGTTTCATTGCCTTTAGCGCGCAATTCAGCAATAATAGAAAGACCATCACGATGCAAAAGCATTCGGTCAACAACCATAACGTCATAATTTTCCGTGGTTGCTAAAGCGTATCCCGTATCTCCATCATAAGCAACATCAACAGAATGCCCTACTTCCAAAAATGCTTTTTCGAGATAATGCCCCGTCTCATGATCATCTTCAATAACGAGTATCTTCATAAAACGTATCTCCATTATTTTATTATGTTGTAGGACAAATATTTAATAAACATTTGTCCTACAACTAAAGCCTTATTTTTTGAAAATTGGAAGAGCAACAAAACGATTTTGATCATTTGTTCGCACTTGTAAGAGTATAGCCTTTCGTCCTAACTGCTGAGCATTTTTGATTGTGTTAATAATATCAGAGACTCGTTTAACTGGTTTATTATTTACTGTCACAATGATATCACCAGGGCGTATCCCTTTATCTGCAGCATCTGAATCGGTATCGACATCCGTTACGACAACCCCTACACCATCATCAGAAGGCATAACAATCAAACCATAATCTTCCAATGTTTCATCTAAATCACTCTGTCCATTTGAATATTTTGAAGTCTCTTTCTTACTTTCATCTTCAGACATTGAAGCGAGTTTAACCTTTATACTCTCCTCCTTACCTGATCTCCAAATCCCTATGGTTACCATTTCTCCTGGTTTAATATTTGCAATACGTTTCGCCAGCTCACGCGCATCAGCAACTTTTTCATTATTCACTGAAATAATTACATCACCCGCTTTAATACCAGCCTTTTCTGCCGGTCCTTTTAACGGATCAGTAACCAAAGCACCTTTGGCTTCTTTCAATCCTATTGAATCGGAAATCTCCTTTGTTACCGGCTGGATCTGAACACCTAACCAACCACGTTGAACTGAACCTTTTTCAATAAGTTGTTGTACAACCTGTTTTACAGTCGCTGCTGGAATAGCAAAAGCAATCCCAACATTTCCTCCAGAAGGAGAAAAAATTGCTGTATTAACCCCAACAACCTTTCCATTAAGATCAAACGTTGGACCACCAGAGTTTCCTCTATTAACAGCAGCATCAATCTGAATAAAATCATCGTACACACCAGTGCCAATATCACGTCCACGTGCAGAAACAATACCTGCTGTCACAGTTCCACCAAGACCAAATGGATTCCCAATGGCAACAACCCAATCCCCAACACGAAGCTTTGAATCATCACCAAAATCAACATAAGAAAATTTTCTTTTATCATTCACTTTTAATACGGCAAGGTCGGTTTTTGGGTCTTTCCCAATGAGCTTTGCGTTCAATTCTGTACCATCATCAAGAACAACAGTATAACTTGTTCCGTCAGAAATCACATGATCATTGGTCACAATGTAACCATCAGATGAAATAAAAAAACCCGATCCAAAAGCAACAGGACGGAGTCTCTGCGATTGGTGCGGAAATTTATTTTTAGGTTTATCAAAATCATAAAACTCTTTAAAAAATCTTTTTAAAGGATGCTGATCTGGTAATTGATCAAGTCCTGGACCACTAAAAAAGTTGCTAAAGAACCTATCTTCTTTCTTTTTATTGCTCTTTACTTGTACTGCTACAACGGCTGGTTTCACTTGAGCAACAATATCGGCAAATCCCTGTTGTTGCATTAATGAAGTAAATACAGAACTTGCATGAGCCTTTGTCATCCACAAGCTTGATGTACATCCACTAAAAAACAGTGCACTTTCCAATATCGCAGAAAAACTCACTGCGACAAATGTTTTAAAGAAAGCCTTTTTAACCATTTATTCTATGCTCCTATTCAATCATACCTTTATTTCAATTCCGATCACTTATAAAATACCAGACCTTACCGTTTTCTGTCTAAATTATTAAAGTTTTGTAAGGTTTCAGTATTCCCTAATATAATTACAATAAGATTGTCTGCTCATTGCAGATGATCTGATTTTTTTCTTTTATGTAACATTTTTTTTAATGCAATGACATTTTTGACTGTTCTTTTTCATTCACATAACGCATGATTATTTCGTTTGAAGTGGAAAAATATGATACTTACGCCAATGATAATAATGATCAAAGGCGAGAACCATAAAAACCAAGTTATCTTATTCAATGGTGGTTTCAAGAGAATAAATTCACCATATCGCTCAACAAGAAAGTCAGTGACTTGCTGATTACTATAGCCCATTTTTAGCCTTTCCCGAATTAAAAGCCGTAAATCACGTGCTAAAGCAGCATCTGAATCATCAATTGATTGATTTTGACAAACAGGACAACGTAAATGCGATGAAATATGGCGTGCTCGCGCTTCAAGAATCTTATTCTTTAAAATCTCATCCGGCTCTACTGCTATTGCTAATCGAAAAGGAAACGTTGCAATTAAAAAAAATACAATCCAAAGAATTTTTTTCATCTCAATGTCTTTTCCAAAAATTTAAAGCAAGCACTACCCTATTGTACATGCCAATGCGAAACCAATACCCCAAAAGAGAAAGACATCCCCCCATAGCCATCATGAATGCCCCTAACCAAATACATATTACATAAGGCTTCCACCATACGTGCACAACGAGACCCCGATTATCAATATGTCCCGGTACAATATATAGCTGTGATAAGCCATGATTTTTAAGACCAACTTCTGTTGTTGATGTATTTTGGCTTGAATAAAATCGCTTTGAGGCTGTTACATGACCTACAATGTTTTTATTTTTATATATTTTAAAATAAAACTCCATTGTCGAATAATTCGAACCAACACCATCATACACTGCATCAAAATGAAGCGTTTTATCCGCTATCGTCACCCTATCCCCTACGTTCATGATTAAAATACGTTCTTGCCCAAAACTTGCTACGCAAACAATACCAAATAATGTAACGCCTAATCCCATATGTGCTATTGCTGCACCAAAAGTAGACCATGGCAATCCAAGAAATCTCTTAACGCGTACTGAAAAAGCTCTCTTGCCATATCCACTCTTTCCCCATAGATCCGCTAAACTGCCTAAAAAAACAAACGCTGAAAGCCCAATCCCTAAAACTACAAAAATATCACGCACAGATGTCGCATAGAATATTATAAAACAGACGATACCAACCAATACAAAAACAAACCACAAGCGTTCAAAAACTGCAAGAAAATCACCGCGTTTCCATGCCATCATTGTCCCAAATGGAACAAACAACAACAGCAAAACCATTAGCGGTCCACAGGTAAGATTAAAAAAAGCAGCCCCTACAGAAATTTTTTGCCCTGTTAATATCTCAATAAAATAAGGATAAAGCGTACCAATCAATACTGTTGCTGTTATTGTTGTCAGTAACAAGTTATTTAAAACAATAAACCCTTCACGTGAAATTGGTTGAAAAAATCTTTCTGTTTTTAAAATAGGGGTACGCAAAGCAAAAAGAAGAAAAGCAGCTCCCGTAAAAAAAAATAAAAGAGCAAGAATTGCTTGCCCGCGTGCTGGATCAACAGCAAAACTATGAACAGAAACTAAAAGCCCAGAACGCACAAGAAAAGTTCCCATCAGAGAAAGGGAAAAAGTAAGCAGCGCTAAAAACAGAGTCCAACTTTTCAATATTTCTCGTTTTTCGAGAACAAGAGCAGAATGTAAAAGAGCCGTTCCTGAAAGCCAAGGCATAAACGAAACATTTTCAACAGGATCCCAAAACCAATAGCCCCCCCATCCTAGCTCATAATAAGCCCAATAAGAGCCAACCATAATACCCAATGTCAAAAAACACCAAGCAAGTAAAAGCCACGGACGAATCCCACGCGCCCAAATTCTATCAACATGTCCCATAATCAATGCCGCAACAGCAAAAGAAAAACAAAGTGAAAAACCGACATAACCTAAATAAAGTAGCGGTGGATGAATTGCTAATGCGATATCTTGTAAAAGAGGATTGAGACCATTTCCCTGCAATGCTGGTGGATTTACGCGTAAAAATGGATTGGATACAAAAAGAATAAATAAAAGAAAAGCAGTTGTAATCCAACTTTGGCAAATTAAAACAAGCGTCTTAAAATCTTCTGGCAAATGTTGGCTAAAAAAAGCCATCAATGCGCTAAAAAAAGCAAGACTTAAAACCCATAACAACATAGAGCCTTCGTGGTTGCCCCAAACACCTGTAATTTTATAGAGCATCGGTTTTTCTGAATGAGAATTCTCAACAACGTTCAAAACAGAAAAATCAGATACAACATAAGCATAAATTATCACTAAAAAAGATAAAAGCAGTAATGTAAAAGTGATATATGTTAGAGGAACAACTGTTTGCATTAACAAACGCTCTCTCCACCAAAAACCTAAAGCAGGTAAAAATGCCCCTAATAAGCTTACTGAAAATGCTGCAGCTAAAAAAATATGACCCAGTTCGACAAGCACAATCGAATTATTTCTCCATAATGTAATGTTTTTTCAAACGATCAGCTGTTTCTTTAGGCATATAAGTTTCATCATGTTTTGCTAAAATACGCATCCCTATAAAAAAGCCCTGTTTATCGAAATGCCCTTCTACGATCACCCCCTGACCTTCACGAAAAAGATCCGGTAAGGCACCATTGAAAACTACTTTTTCATGTTTTTTGTTATCCGTTACAAAAAAAACAACACCTCTCTCTCCAACATATTGAACAGTTCCCTTTTCAACAAAGCCACCCAAACGCAAAGGGCGCTCCGTTAAAATATCTTCTCTTGTAATTTCAGAGGGCATTCTAAAAAAACTGACCGCATGACGCATTGCATACACTATGAGACTTGCTGCAATTGTTATAACCAAACAACATAATAATATGATCAGTAAGCGCTTTTTTTTTCGCTGCTCTAAAATAACCTTCCATGAGGCAGAATTCTTTAAAGATTGACTGTTCATAGACACTCTGCGAAAAAATTTTAAATACATTATAATTAAGTATCAATATTTTATTTTTTAAGAGCTTTGCACATCTTCTACATAGGTGCAAGATTTCTTTTCTTTGTATGCTCACTCGATAAATCACGTAACTGAATCATCATTTTTTTAACACGTGATTGTCCTGAAAAATTTTCAGGCATTGTATCAAGAAAGCTTTGTAAAAATTGTACTGCCTGCGCAGTTTTTCCTGCTTGATGCAATGCATCGGCCAACAATAAACGTGGATAAAAATCTGTTGGCGCTAAATCTGCTGCTTTTTGAAAAGCATTTTGCGCTTCTTGCGTTATCACTCCCCCTTCATAACCAACCAATGCTAAACCGTATCCTACAAGCCTTGGAGCTGTTTCTCCATTCAAACGAAGTGCATCTAAATAAGTATTCACTGCTTCTTGAAAAAGGCTTTCTTCGAGATACCCTACCGCTAACGCATCTGCTAGCTTGCCATCATGAGGTGCACGGAAAAAAAGCACTTGTAAACGAATAAGCTTTTCTTGCTTACTAAGAGTTTGAGGATCCTTATCCATTAATTCGCTAAAAAAATAACTTTTCACTTCTGGATTGCCTGTCAGCCCATAAATATTCCATGTCATAAGGAGAACAAACAAAATACTTAAAGCCTTAAGAATATTCCTTTTTTTATAATGCATATAAAGCTTGTTAAACTCAATCATACGCTTATGGCTTCTATAACCATCCACGGTTTGAACTTTCCATTCTTTTTTTATCTCATCGTCAAACCGTAGTGAAAGAAAAAGAACACTTGCCAGAAAAATCAGAAAAAATGCTGCAAAAATTAATAAGAGCATATCGTTTTTTTCCAATACGAACAGAGAATAACTCACTTACATTTTATCCTCTTCATGAGAAAAATGATGTGAATTAATAAAAATTCATTTTTTCATGGAGAATATTATAAAATCTATTATATACATCAATTAAACAAAGAAACTAAAAACAATGTTTCCCTACTCTTTGATGTATTGTCTGAAAATACTGCTTTACAAACTTTATAGACATTTCTTGCTTAAGGAGAAAATATGTTATTCTCCCATCTTAGGTAATAAAACTTTTGCATACAATCCACCCAAATCAGAACGTGATAAAAAGAGATTGCCACCATATTCACTGACCATATCTGAAACAATTGCTAACCCTAAGCCTGACCCTAGTTTACTTTCATTAAACCGCCGCCCTCTTTTTAATGCTTCATCAATTTTGTCTTCTGTTAAACCAGGACCATCATCTTCTACAAAGATACTAAAATATTCTGTTTCTTCAGCATTTTCTTCTAAACAACAAGAGATCAAAACCTTTGCGCGAGACCACTGAGTAGCATTTTCAATCAAATTTCCTATAATTTCTTCTAAATCTTCCTTCTCTCCAGAAAAAACAATATCATCAATATCCATAATAAATTGAATTTGTTTTTCAGGATTAAGCTTTTTCATAACCCGCACCAAGCGTTCAAGCACACTGCGAACAGACGTATGATAGACAACACTATCGCATTGTGCTGCAATCCGCGCACGTTGAAGATAATGATTGATTTGAGCTTGCATTATTTGCGTTTGCTCTCTCAACAAACTAGCCTTTTCTCCGCGCATCTTATCTGTCTCATTCATAATCACGGATAGAGGCGTCTTCAATGAATGCGCGAGATTACCAACCTGTGTGCGAAATCGCTCAATAATACGCTGATTATTATTAATGAGAGCATTCATCTCTTGTACAAGCGGCATCACTTCGCTTACTAAATCCGTATTCACATAATGAACTCTTCCTTCGCGAATATCATTCAATGCACGTCGAATAAGCTTCAACGGTTGAAAACTAAAGAAAATAATAGCAATATTAATAAGAACACTCCCGATACCGAAACTCCAAAGAAAAATTTGCAAAGTTCGCTTAAATTCCTTTACCTGGGCATGAGCTTCATCGATATTCCCAACAAGCCGAAAACGTGCAATATGATTTTTATTATCAAGAACAACATCACTCTCAATCACTTGTAGCTTTTGACCATTGTTCCCCGTTATCCGATAAGAGCGAAAGAATTTATTGTCAAAAGGTATATCAACATCACTTGGTGTAAATATCTCGCCTGTTCCCAATGAGGGAGATGTCAATCTTCCTTTTAAATTATGGGATATCGCAACAACTTCCCAATACCATCCTGTTGTTGGATCAGAATAACGAATATCATCAATCCCAGCCCCACCTATCAAAGTACCTTCCGATGACACCGTCACTGTTGCAATAAGACTGTAGAGTTGAGCAGAAAGGATACGCTCTAGGCTTTGTTCAGTCGAACGCTTATAAAATAAAATACTTACTGCAGAAATCGATAAAAGAGAAATAACAACCCATAATGTTGATAAGATCATAACACGTAAACTGAGAGATCGAGTAATTACAAAAAAGAACCTCCTATACCAATTATTCTCTTCAAAAACATTCATTAATCACCTCGCGTTCTCACGCGATATCCCATTCCTCGAATAGTTTCAATCAAATTCACTCCAAGCTTTTTCCGTAACCGACCTACAAAGACTTCCACCGTATTCGAATCCTTATCAAAATCCTGATCATAAAGATGTTCAGTAAGCTCTGTTCTTGAAATGACCCTGTCACAATGATGCATGAGATACGAAAGCAGTCTGAATTCATAAGATGTTAGTTTAATCAATTGACCATCCACAAAAACACGAGACGTCTTTGTATCCAACAAAACATTTCCGCAACATAATGCACTTGTCGCATGTCCCGTAGTGCGACGAATTAATGCTCGCAAGCGCGCCATCACTTCCTCCAAATGAAATGGCTTCACAACATAATCGTCAGCTCCAGCATCAATACCTTGCACCTTATCAGACCAACGGTCTCGCGCCGTTAGCATTAAAACAGGCATGGAGAGCCCTTCTTGACGCCACTTTTCAACAACACTAATACCATCAATCTGCGGTAAACCTATATCAAGTATCACCGCGTCGTAAGACTCTGTGCTCCCTAAAAAATAAGCCTCTTCACCATCGAAAGCACTATCGGAAACATATCCTGCACGTCTTACAGCTTCTGCTAATTGATGGTGAAGATTCCGATCATCTTCAACGATTAAGATACGCATCACAACACCATCTGCCAAAAACTAATCAGCAGGAACAAAAAATTCAACACGACGTAACTTTTCACCATTACGGGCTGGTACAACAACCACAATTGCACACATGTTCTTTCCATCCTGAACAACCGGTTTTGAACGGACGAGAACCCCGCTCTCTTGTGCGGCAGCCTTCTTACCTACTTCAGCACACCCAGAAGCTAGAACAGAATCTGCTCCTAAAAAAGCTGCTATTATTACGAACAAGAATTTTTTTTTCATCATAAATATTTCAATAACCCATCTCTTCTCTTCCTTGATAAAGGATAAAAGAAATAATGGTTTTTTTTGGTCGATTAAAAAATCACAAATGAAAACAATTTATCCTCTATTTTACAGAATAACATATTAACATTACTCCAAATTTTTAAAAAATCAAAAAAATATTTTTAATAATTAGAATAAAATTTATTCAATAAAATAATAAAATATTAATATACTATCTTACAAAAAATGCATAATTCTAAAACAAATTCTTTCTCTGTTAGAACTATAGAAAAAAAATACTTCTACTCCATATAATTATTGTAGATTTGTTTGGTTGTATTGCTTTGCCATAGGCTCTCTTTAAATGTTTGATTTTTTTAAAAAAAAGAAAGGGCAACACCGTAAGCCATTTCATAGTCCTGCTCTCATTGAATTAGACGCACGATTAGACACAGCGCTTTATCACATTCGTTCTGCTAACAGTTTTTTCTGGAAAAAGGCAAAAATCGTCTCACAAAATTTTCATCTTCAAGGATGGAAACTTTTTATCGTTGAAGTTCTCGATGAAATACTAACATTAGGGTTGATGGGATTTACTCTTTTTACCATTTTTGGCATTTCTGTTTTTGAACTGACCAAAACAGATTGGTCTTCTCCTAAAAACTTTTCCATTCTTTTTCTAGATCGCTATGGAAATTCCATTGGGCACCGTGGTGCACTGCCGGCAATCTCTGTCCCCGTTGAAGAAATGCCTGACACTGTCATTAAAGCGGTTCTCGCTACAGAAGACCGTCGTTTTTTTGATCATTGGGGCATTGATTTTCAAGGACTTACAAGGGCAATTTCACAAAATATGCAAGCTAAAGGTGTGGTGCAAGGTGGTTCAACTCTCACACAACAATTGGCTAAAAATTTATTTTTAACAAACGAAAGAACCATAACACGTAAAATCAAAGAAGCTTATCTTGCTCTTTGGCTAGAAGCAAATTTTAGCAAAAAGCAGATTTTACAACTTTACCTTGACCGAGCCTATATGGGAGGAAACAATTTTGGTATTGCCGCAGCGGCAAAATTTTATTTTGGAAAAAACATACGTCATGTCTCTTTAAGTGAATCTGCTATGTTAGCAGGACTCTTTAAAGCTCCAACAAAATATGCTCCTCATAGTCATCTCTTTGCAGCTCAAACACGTGCCAATGTCGTCCTTTCTAATCTTGTTAATAGTGGCTTTATGACGAAGAGCCAGATTATCAATGCGCATCGCCACCCTGCTAAGGCACTTCCCCAAATAGAAAATAATCAGCCAGATTATTTTCTTGATTGGGCATTCGAGGAAGTCAAAAAAATGCGCAATCAACTTCCAAGCCATAGTTTAATTATTCAAACGACCCTTGATCCGAATATTCAAAAAGCAGCAGAAGAATCAATCGCATATCATTTACATCAATATGGTCAACAATATCGCGTAACCCAAGCTGCCACCGTTATACTCGATAATAACGGTGCCGTATGCGCAATTGTTGGAGGACAAGATTATAAAAAGAGCCAATTTAACAGAGCAACACAAGGCGGACGGCAAACTGGTTCTTCATTCAAACCTTATGTTTACGCAACCGCACTGGAACACGGACTGTCTCCCTCGACAATCGTTTTAGATGCTCCTATCAATTGGGGAGGTTGGACACCAAAAAATAATTCTGGTCGTTATTTGGGAAAAATTGATTTAGCAACAGCTTTAGCTTTTTCTATTAATACAGTCCCTGTGTATCTCACCTATCAATATCTTAACCGTGATACCCAACCCATCATAGATCTCATCAAGAATATGGGGATTAACGCGCATATTTTATCACACAAAACAATGGTTCTTGGTACTTCCAACATGACCCCCATGGATCAAGCAACTGGCTTTAATGTCTTTGCGAATGGCGGGATAGCTGGTAATCGTCATGGGTTCACGCAAATCAGAACAATTGATGGGCATGTGGTATGGGATTTCGAACATAACGGAAATAAGTTACACCGAGTTCTGAGTGAACAATCAACAGCTTATATGAACCAAATGATGGTGGGTGTCACGACACGAGGATCTGGTAAGCGTGCTGCTCTGCCCATGACTCTCGTCGCAGGGAAAACTGGAACATCACAATCTTATCGTGATGCTTGGTTTGTTGGCTTTACAGGCAATTATACGGGAGCCGTATGGATGGGAAATGATAACTTTTCACCGATGAATCGTGCTTTTGGGGGTGGCGTTCCTGCCATGATATGGCATCGCATCATGCTTGCTGCACATCAAAATATCATGCTCAAACAGCTCTATGGTGTTAAAGATTCTCTCCTTCCTCCTTATCGGCCCCCAGTACTTTCTTCCCATGCAGATTCTGAATTTTTTCCCCCAATACCTTCTACGCTTTCTCCTGAAACATTGAATATTGTGCGATTGATTAACAAAGATCTGAAAAAAACATCTGTAATTTCTTTGAAAATGAAAACAACTGGAGATTCAACATTTTGAATTCAAGATATTCACTGATGTTTTTTAATATCACCATTTTCTTTTTTATCTTCGCTTTTTCCATTTTATGTGGAACACTGAGTGTCGATTATGTGCTCAATTCCTTTCCTCATTTTGGACTCTTTAGAATTGGAAAATGGAGTGCTTATCCACAAATGGGAACAGCCAATATGGATCCTTATACCCGCGCCCGCACCGCTAAACAAGGCATTGTTTCACTCGGACGCACTGAAGGTATTCAATTCCAGATTTGGCAAGATAACCAAGGGCGTCCACTCCACCCTCGCTGTCATTATTTACTCAAAGGCACCATCCCTGAAACCCGTCTTTTTACCCTTTATACAGCTGATAAATCCCTTAAACCCCATACTTCATCCAAAGAAATACCTTTTGAACTCCACACGAACGCTATTACTTATGAGCATGATGGCTCATTGCGCATCAATATTTCACCCACACCGCAAGCCGGCAATTGGCTTGCAACAGTTAGTCAAAAAGAATTCGGGCTTATTCTTACCTTATACGATACCTCAATCATCTCTGCAACGGCATTACAAAAGCTTACAATGCCATCAATAGAACAAATCCCATCAGGACAAATAAATTGTGACTAGATTTATTTATACCGCACTTCTTGCAATCATTGGCGCTATTATCGTTCATATTTGCGTTCTCTTTCTGATCCCCTATTGGGCACAGGATAATATATGGACAGCACTTAAAAAATCCGGAGCCCCTTATCAATTTGTTGCTTTTACTCCCGATAATCCTATTCAACAATCTGCTGATCCCCTCTTTCTTCTTAAAGTCTGTAGATTTAACCTTGAAAATGGACCTGTTCATTTAAAAGCTTTGAAAACACGACAATTTTGGTCATTAGCAGCCTACACACACAACGGAATTATTTTCTATAGCCTTAATGACCGAACAGCCCCTGATGCGACACTCGATCTTATCATTGGAAAACCAATACAAATCATAGAACTCAAAAAATCAAAACCTAAAAAAAATACCAATTCAGTTTTGGTTGCTAAAAATTTGAATGAAGGGTTTGTTATTTTACGTACTTTTGTCCCTTCTTCCCTTGCGAAAAAAGAAAGTGAAGCTTTCCTTTCATCTGCGACCTGCCGTATATTTTATGAATAAAAACCGACTAACCTCTCATTTGTACAACACCTTACTTTCTATACAAAATACATGAAGCCTATCAAAATGGTTATCTTTTTTCTCTATTAATTGAATATTCAAATTTATCTGATTATAAATCCCTCAATTTTTTATTGAGATATAATGAAATCTCTATTGCACATCATCATATCCTATTTGATACGCATTATCTGACAGAAAAAACTCCCCGCAATCAGAAGAGAAAAATCAAGAGTAAAGCTCTAAAAAAATATGCTGCTAACAATTGTAAAACTTGTTATTTGAGTTTATTTCTTTTTATTTACAAACATTCCCATAAAATTCGCATCAATGACATGATAAACTATAGAAGAAATACTGTTTACCTTCAATAAAGCGCTAAAATAATCGCAGAAAATTGATGAGACATTACGCATCCTTGACCTCCCAAATAAGTGCTTTACTTTTGTCTTATGAGCATAAGCTTTTTGTAAGATATACACTCTGAAAAAACTTGGCTTATAATTTACAATTGAGGGGAAAAAACTTCATGAAGAAGAGATATGTTCGGTTAATTTCAAGAGCAGCAGTATGGTCCCCTCAATTTGGTGGATTAGCATTCTTTATTTTATTATTTTCGGTCATTTTACAACGTTTTTCCGTCATTAACGTAAGCGACTTCATAATTTTGATAGGTATTTCTACTGGCTGTGTAATTATTTCTCTTTTTCTGGCTATTAAAGCACTTCATAGTTTGTGGGTCTATGGTGCTCTAGGGGGAATGAAAGCTTTAAAAGGGATCATTTATTCGTTGATAACAGCCACACCATTGATGCTCTTTTTTGGACTTTGGTTTACCTTACCGGCTCTTTACGACGTTTCTACCGATACACAAAGACCACCGGCTTTTTTTCGCACAATACGTCCCAGCGATGCTTTACCACTCAAAAGTGTTTTGACTGAACAAGCAGCAATACAGATGTCACAATGGCCAGAAATATCGGGGCGCCGTTATGATGGCTCACCTGACCGTATTCGCGAATCCGTTCTTAATGTTTTAGCTGCGTATGATTGGCCTGTTGTAGCGCAACGAGAATTCAAAGGCGAAGAAAATGAAATTTATATCGAAACGAGAACAAAAACTTTTTACCTTGGCTTTATTTTAGATATTGTTATTCGTTTAACTGATGAAGGGGATACAACTTTTGTTGATATGCGTTCTACTTCTCGTTATTTGCCAAGAGATTTGGGGACAAATGCTGCTTTTATTATCGATTTTATGGATGCACTTGATACAGAAATCGCCTCACTTCCTCTTGCTGAAGATAATGAGTAGAAACTTGTACTTACTTCCAACAGAAAAATCCCTACCAACCTGTCATTTGTTTCCACTATTATTACTTATTACTGAAAGTGCTTTTACTCTTCAAGACAAAGCTTTTAAACGAAAATATCTCAATCCTAAATTATTTCATAACAAAAATATTGTTTTCTCTCTCATTTGATGTTTTTCTTTAAAAGATTTTAAGTATTAATATATATTTAAATATTAATATACTATGTATTAAACAATAAAAATTATTTATTTTATTAAAAAGTAAATTTATAATATTTTACAAATAATAACGACTTAACTAATAGGTAAGTATTGTAATTAAAATTTTAATTGTTTATTTTTCTTACTTCTAAGCGGGGAGAACATGCGGAGCTTATAAGGGAGGAACAGCTATGTCTAAAAAATCTTTACTCTCCTGTACAGCTGTCGCAGCAATTATGCTTTTTAGCAAAAATCTCAACGTACATGCTGAATCTCTTGAAGTTGATAAAGGAGAAGTAAAAAACGTATCAAACAAGACTTATGAATATATTCAAACAACAAATGGTGGAAAAGTCATCGGTAAAAATTTAACACTGACCGGAGGTCATCCAATAAACAACGATTTGGATGCTGTAGTCCTTAGAACCAAATCTTCAATTGAGTTATGGGATACAACCATTAAAAGTGCAAACGATACTCAGCTGCATAGTGGTGTTGGAATATGGCATGGTAGTACATTTAAGATGATAGGAGGTGTTATTGCAGCCGATTATGGCGTTATATCAGACACTGATGACAGTAGCACAACGATATTGGAAAACGTGAAATTATCAAGCGGTAAAGACAACACTTCGATGAGCAAAGGAATCTCCGCTAGAAAAGGCATAATTACTTTAAAAAATGTAACCGTTAATGAAGCAGATTTATCCGTAGCAGCATCTTCTGATGCACATGTGATAATATCTGTCAGTTCCTTTGGCGGTGAGGTACAAGCTAAACAACGCAGTACCATTACTTTAAACGATAATGTCACAGTAACATCTAAAAATGACGGACTCCATGCAGATGGTGAACAATCTAAAATCACAATAACTGGAGGAACTGTAAAGGGGAAAAAAGTGCTCTGTTGACAGAAAATGGCGGATATATTGATGTCGCCGATATCACTCTCACCGCATATAACAAAGGAACAGGCGCAAAATCCACTGGTCCTAACAGCATGATTGATTTGCATAATAATGCAACCATTAAAGAGACTGTCATTGGACTTGAAGCAAAAGACAATGGTATCATTCAAATGACAGGAGGATCTATTGAGGTCACAGGCGGCCAAGCAGTAGGTGCATTATTCCTTGACACCGCAAGCAAAAAAAACACGCTGAAAGATGTGAAAATATCAAGTGGAAAAGATGGCTTTCTTATGGAAAAAGGAATAAATGCTGATAATGGAAGCACTGTTACTTTAAATAATGTAACCGTCACAAAAGCAAAACGCAGCATCTATGCAGATAACAAATCTCAAGTAATGGTTTCTAGTGGATCTTTTGAGGCAAAAGAAGATGCAATCAATGCTCAAAGCGGTAGTACCATTACTTTGGACAATGAGGCTAAAATCACATCATCTGAGGGTGATGGCTTCCATGCAATTGGTGAGCAATCAAAAATTTTTATGACAGGGGGAACTGTTACCGGTAGCAATAGTGTATTATATACAAGAGCTGGTGGATATATTAATGTTAAAGACGTTGCTCTCACAGCAAATGGAAAAGGAACAAAATTCAGCGCATTTGCAAGAGGTTCCAGTACCATTGAATTGAATGAAAACACAACAATTAAAAATGCTACGATCGGTGTTAAAGCCCAAAGTGATAATGCGACAATCAAGATGACAGGAGGATCTATTGAGGTCACAGGAAGGGAAGCAGTAGGTGCATTATTCCTTGAAACCACAAGCAAAGAAAACACGCTGAAAGATGTGAAAATATCAAGCGGTAAAGATGGCTTTCTTATGGAGAAAGGAATAAGTGCTGACAAAGGAAGCACGGTTTCTTTAAATAATGTAACCGTTAAGAATGCAGAAAAAGCTCTCTTGGCTAATGATAATTCCCAAATAACAGTAACGGGCGGAGGTTCCTTTGGTGGAGAAGTACAAACTCTGCAAGGTAGCACAATTACTTTAAATGATAATGTCACAGTAACATCTAAAAATTACGGACGCCATGTAGATGGTAAAGAAGCCAAAATCACAATGACGGTAGGGAGCGTAAGTGCAAAAGGAGCAGCATTTGTCGTAAAAGATGGCGGACATATTGATGTCACAGATATTTCTGCAAAAGCACAGCGCAATGGGATACGCTTTGATAACTCAAAAAACGATCAAACTTTAGAAATAAACCTGACCAATACAAACCTTCTCATCGAAGATGGAACGGGTATTGTTGCCAACAATTCATCAAATGGTAAACTCAACCTCAAAGATTCAGAAATCAGAGCCGATAGGTTATTCGTAGGGATAATCCATGATACACCAAAACCTAATCAAATCTTTTCACTCTCCGCAGACCGTTCTGTCTTACAAGGTGGTGTAAGAAATGACGAAAATGGACAAACAAGCTTTGATCTCAAAAACAATACAACATGGTTTGTGAACACCAGCACAAAAGAAAAAGATGATGCGGGCAAGTTACTTGATATCACTCAAAGATCACGTTCTGATGTTTCTGCACTCAACCTCAATGACAGCAAAATTGTTTTTGAAAAGCCAGTAGAAAACCATTATCACACATTACATATCGGTTCTGGTAAAAAAGATACTCCAGAGATCTATAACGCTTCTGGAAACGCAGAAATCCACTTTAACATGGCATGGAGAGATGGGGTTGCTGTAGATGATCAAAAAACCGATCGCGTTCTCATTCATGGCGATGCATCAGGTACAACAACAGTTTATATCAAGAGTGATGTAGGGGATAAAAACAGTGTAGAAAATGCTGTGGCCCCCTCGAATACAGGCGGTATTTCCCTTATCCAAGTCTCTGGAAAAGCGATGGAAGACTCCTTCAAATTAGCCAATGGTTATATCACAAGAGATGGTTTGCCTTATAAATACACACTAACTGCTTATGGACCAGAATCAAGCCATGGCACAGCCAATATTGAGCAAAACCTCTTTGATGAAAAAAATGAAAACTTCTGGGATTTTCGCTTGCATAAAGCATTTCTTGACTCCGGTGGCGGTAGCGGTTCCGGTGGCTCTGTCCCTGGTCCACATGTGGAAGCTGTCGTACCGCAAGTGGCAAGCTATATCGTGATGCCTAACGCTCTCTTCTACGCTGGTTTTACCGACATTACTAAGCAAAGCAAATTGTTAGCTGATATCCGTACAACACAAAATTATTCTTTCTTCTTTTCACCCTATGGTAGCAATGCTACCTTAACCTCTGAGCGTGGTCCCTTCAAATATGGCTATGGCGCTGATATTCCCTATGCTGCCGTACAAGCAGGTGGTGCATTAGCTGCAATGGAAAGCCAAAATATCACCATGCATTTTGGACTTATGGGAACCTATGGGAAACTCTCTTTCACACCTAAGGATATGGAGGGTGCAGACAAAAGCACACTCAATAAATGGGCGGTTACAGCTTATGGCAGTATACAACACAACAATGGCTTATATGTCGATGTCCTAACTTCCTATGGCATGATCGATGGAAATATCACTACGGCTGATATCAAGAATGCCGCAAACTTGAAGGGTGCCAAAACCTTGAGCGCTTCGGTTACCATTGGAAAAGAATTTGCTACAGGAATGGCAGGGATAGAGTTTGAGCCACAAGCACAAATTGTTTATCAACAATTGTCGTTTGACACCATGAAAGATGCTGATAATCTAGAAATTGATATGAAAAATCCTTCCCAATGGTTGGTTCGGGTTGGCGGACGTTTAACTAAAACTGTTTCTGCCGAAAGCGATTATTCCTTTTCTTTTTATGGAAAAGTGAACTTTCTTAAAACCTTTAGTGATGATGGGAAAATACAGATTGGTAAGGAATTTGACCTTGATCCTGCCGGAACTGCCATTGAAAGCGGTTTGGGCATCAATGCACAACTCTCCCACAATATCGTACTTCATGGTGATGTTAGTTACCAACAAAAGCTACAAAAAACGGGTATAACAGGAGCGAGCTTTTCTGGTGGAATACGTTTATCAGTTCTAAGAAAATGCTGTAAAGTGAGCGTTATTTTCCCATTTGCTTGCATAAAAAGGCTGGACAACTCCATACTGTGTGGCCTTTTTGATTTGCACAAACCTACCGTGGAATACCGGTTATTCTTTTCTTTATAACATACCTACAACACTTCTTGCTGAAAGCAATCCTTTGGATAAAGATTTTGTGACCAAAGGACTTGCCTATCTGCCAGTTCCTCCTTCTGGCAATCATACTGCAAGAATAGAAGGAGAAATACTTATTAGCGCTACCCTTCAATCTCTCCAAGATAAATTAAGAGCTGCAAAAAGCCTGATGGAAACAAAAGTCATTAGCCAAGCCGTTTATTTAGAGCGTTTACATGATTTTAAAAATGTCGAGCATGAAATTTTAACCAATCAAAGACGTTTGGAAGAAAATGCCGCCGAAATAAACACCCTCCGCCAACAACGGCAAAGTCTCATTTCCGATGAAATCGCCCGCTATCGGCAACTTTCGCGTGAAACAGAACTGAATCTTCAAGGATTAAAAGCAAAGCTTGATAGCACTCAATACCATCTTGACCACTTATCACTCTATGCGCCTGTTGATGGACGTATCGATGATTTAAGTATCCATACTTTGGGCGGCTTTGTAGAAGCTGGTAAAACGCTTATGCGTATTGTCCCTGATGCAGGTGGTCTTATTGTTGAAGCGTTTTTTGATAATCGAGATATTGGTTTTTTAGAAAAGGGTCAACGTGCTTACATCAAGTTTTCTGCCTTTCCACCTGAACGTTTCGGTGTTATCCACGGTACAGTCGTTAATGTAGGCGCTACAGCGCGCTATAATAAAGAAATTAATGGTGTCTACGCTGTTTTAATCAAAATTGACCAAGATCACATCACTTTGAATAACAAACAACTTAAATCTATCCCTGGCATGACTGTGACAACGGATGTCATTACCTCAAAACGGCGTCTCATTTCTTATTTCTTTGAGCCTATCACCAAAATTTTAGAACAATCTCTAAAGGAAAGATAAAGATTAATGTGTGTGCATAAAAATCCTTCATCATCATTCATAGACCCTCTTACAGCGTTAGGAGCTATGGTTGTTTTAATGCTTACATCTTCCTTATACCGCCGCTGGCGAATCTGGGATATCGAACGAAATTTAGGACCAGCTTTACAGACTAGGCAATACAAGCTCTATAAAAATGAACGTGGAGAATTTTGTGCCTTTATCACTTGGGCTTTTTTTAGATGAGAAAAATCATCAATCTATGCTTGATAAGGGAGAATTTTTACCTGATGCCAATTGGCAGAATGGAAAATACGTATGGTTTATTGATTGTGTAGCACCCTATGGCCATACTGCTCATATTGTACGCGATATGCAACGAAATATATTTCCTGATCAGCGTTATTGTTATGCTGTACGACGTAATGAAGATGGTGGAATACGAAAAATTGCACGCTGGTGTTGCTATAGAGCGCAAAATCCAGCCAAATAGTTTTTCTAAAGCAAGTGCGCATAAATCATTTACCCCTCGTCTTATAGAAAAGAATCTTTTAAAAGAGCTCTTTAAGCGATAGCTATAGTAAAAGAAAACTTTACCATATTTAGAGCTGCCCCGCTACAAATAGGTGTTTTTTAACTTACCAGACTTTCTATGAATAGCAATAGATGGTTAAGGAGGCTAATCCACTCTCAAGCTGAACTTTGATTAACTAATTTCACTAGAATTGGCTGGGGTACCTGGATTCGAACCAGGGAATGCCGGTACCAAAAACCGGTGCCTTACCGCTTGGCTATACCCCAAAAAAACACGCTTTATAGCAACTCTTGCACCTTATAGCGATTCCTGTGATTGAACGCAATATTTGAAAATCAAAGACCTTACTTTTTTATCATAAAATTTCTGAGTCTTGTATGGCATTGCCATCGATACAAATTCGTAGCAGAAACTGATATACAGTTGTGATTTTAACATAAGAAGGAACCATTTATCCATCAATTATTTTGCTCTTTGTATTGATTTTCTAGGAACATAAAATGAAAATCTTGCAGTTTACTCATGTATCTAATAAATTTGCATATGATTTACTTTTCTTGATATATTAAAATCCCATCTTGCTCAATTTAAGAAAAAAGCTGTCACCACATTGGCAACCGGTAAGTGTATGATAGTGCTGCTGTGCTCTTGCATTAAGCATAAAGATGGTAATGTCCACTAATTTTTACATTATATTATTCATGGGTAGCACCATAAAATGAAATCAAGCACATTGAAAAATAACACTTAATATTCTTTTGAAAACATTATGATACACTAGTACTCTAAAAGAGTTTTGCAAAAATTAAAAACATTTTATATGGCATTTGAAAAAATAGAGATACCAAAACAAGGAATAATCGCTATTTCCATTTACTTTTTATTCAAAAGATAATGATATTTATTACCCGCTCATAGATGTAAAAAATCTTCAGAAGCAATCTTTATGTAGACCAATACCCTTTTTGATTGATGAATATACATTTCCTAAAAGCTTCTTTTACAAAAAGAGAGACATTAAAACTAATTTCATACAAACTAGGTATTCAACATTTGCTTTTAAATTCGGTAAATGGCAAATTAGGCTTATGAAATAAGCTTAACAATTAGAATCGAGGAGATTTTTAAATGGCTTTTGAATTGCCCCCGTTGCCTTATGATTACGATGCCCTTTCGCCTTATATGTCACGCGAAACGCTTGAATATCATCATGATAAGCATCACCTTGCTTATCTTACCAACACCAATAATTTTGTGAAAGAGTTAGGCTTAGAAAATGAAAGCCTTGAAGATATTGTTAAAAAAAGTTTTGGAAAAAATATTGGTTTGTTTAATAATGCAGCGCAGTATTACAATCATAACCACTTTTGGCTTTGGATGAAAAAAAATGGTGGTGGCCAAAAACTTCCTGAAAAGTTAGCAAAAGCTATTGACGCTAATCTAGGTGGTTACGACAAATTCCGCGCTGATTTTATTGCTGCTGCTAGTGCCCAATTTGGTTCTGGATGGGCGTGGGTTGCTGTTAAAGATGGCAAGCTTGAAATTATGAAAACGCCTAATGGTGAAAATCCCTTAGTGCACAATGCTCGCCCTATTTTGGGTGTCGATGTATGGGAACATTCCTATTACATTGATTACCGCAATGCTCGACCGAAGTACCTCGAATCCTTTGTAGACCATTTAATTAATTGGGACTATGTTTTGGAACTTTATGAAGAATGTGAATTTTAAACTGTCTCAATAATTTTTTAGTGTATGAAAGTCTCTATAATCCAATAAATTATCGGAGACTTTCATACAGAGATATTATGGATTAGCAAAAGTCTTTTCCTGCTATCTTTAGAATATATGCATAGATATAGGCAACTTCTTCTAGCTTTGAAAACCGTCCAGCTGCACCAGCGTGCCCTGAATCCATATTAATACGTAATAAAATTGCATTATCGTCTGTTTTTAGGTCTCGTAATTTTGCCACCCATTTTGCAGGCTCCCAGTAAGTTACACGAGGATCTGTTAATCCTGCCATCACAAGTATAGGGGGATAGTTTTGAGCTTTGACATTATCGTAAGGGGAATAGGAAGCAATAAGCTTATAATCTTCTTCCGATTCAAGAGGGTTCCCCCATTCGGCCCATTCTGGAGGTGTGAGTGGCAATGAAGCATCTAACATTGTCGCTAAAACATCAACAAAAGGCACATTCGCTACGATCCCAGCAAAATCCCGGGGAGCTATATTGGCAATGGCTCCCATCAACATCCCCCCTGCTGAACCACCATGAGCAATCAGCCGATCGTGAGAAGTGAATTTATTGTTTACAAGGTAACGCCCACAAGCAATAAAATCTGTAAATGTATTGTGCTTAAAGAGATGTTTTCCTTTCTCATACCACCCTACTCCCTTTTCTTTTCCTCCGCGAATATGAGCAATAGCGTAAATAAAACCTCTGTTTACTAGAGAAAGTACATTACTATTGAAACTGGCAGGAATAGAAATCCCATAAGCACCATAACCGTAAAGCAGACAAGGTGCACCACCATCAAGGGGAGTGTTTTTGTGGTAAAAAAGTGAAATAGGAATCTTCTCACCATCGTCTGCTATTGCTGTAATCCGTCGTGTTACATATGCATCTTTATTATGCCCAGAGGGAATTATTTGCGTTTTTAAAAGCATTCGTTTACAATTTTTCATCTCATAATCAAACACTTGATCAGGTGTTGTCATAGACGAATAGGAAAAACGAATAGTTGGACTGTTATATTCTGCAACTCCTTGCAGACCTAAAGAATAAGCCTCTTCAGTAAAAGCGATGGAATTAACTTGTTTAGTGGTACGTTCCATTACTTTTATACGTGGAAGCCCCTCAAAACGTTCGATCCAGACAAGAAAATCTTGATAAGTATCATGGGATAATATTAGGCACCCAAGCTGATGTGGAACAAACTCAGACCAATTTTCTGATTGTGGAGATGTATATGGCGCTACCATAATTTTGAAATCTTTTGCATTATCTAAATTGGTCAGAATATAAAAGACATCACCACCTTCTGTAAGTGAATATTCAATACCTTTTTGTCGTTTCCGTACACATTGGGGAATAGTAAAAGGCGCCTCAGCAGGAATTAACCAGATCTCGGATGTTTCATGATCATGAATATTAATATAAATAACATCATTAAGCTTAGAACCGCTTACATCTAAGAAAAAACCTGGATTGTCTTCACGAAAAATAAGCTTATCTTGTGATTGATCTGTGTTTAATTGGTGATAATAGAGCTCTGAAGGTCGGTGGTTTTTATCCATCTTAGTATAGAAAAAACCTTCAGATCTAGCATCCCATACAATTTGACCAGATGTATCAGTAATTGTGTCCATACAGTCAGACAATGTCTCAAAATTACGAATTTTAGCTGTATAGAACTCTGATCCTTTGTCATCATAGGTCCATACCACATGTGTATGGTCAGGAGATTCTTGAACTGAACCAAATTTAAAATATTCTTTGCCTTCTGCCAAGACATCACCATTAAGGTACACGTTTTTTTCTCCGCCATTCCTTGGTGTCCGAAAATAATGTGGTTGTTGACCTCCGGTAACATAAGAGAATCCGTAAGCAAAAGGACCATGTTTTATAGGAACAGAACTATCATTCTCTTGGATCCTGTTTTTCATTTCGGTAAAAAGCAAATCTCGTAATGGTTTTGTATCAGCCATTTGAGCTGATTGATAAGCATTTTCTTTTTCAAGATAATGTCGAATATTGGGATCAAGACAGTTAGGATCTTTCAAAACATCTTGCCAGTTAGACGCACGTAGCCAATGATAGGGATCATCACGAAAAATACCATGATATATTTCCTTATGAGTGATTCTAGATGCTTTGGGAGGAATTGCAAAAGTGCGAGTCATACACAATCCTATATTAAAATATGTTAATAGCTTCGTTTATATGTTAGAATCACAATGATTGATGCAAGTGTAAAAACCTATAAGTTCTATTCACTTGCAAAAATAGCACCATGATAATTTTTAAAACTAATACCTTTCTGTTCATTACATATCACAGCTATTGTTTTCTAGGGATATAACACCACTTTTATAATGAAAGTGACTGGTAAAACAATTAAACTATTAGAAAAAGAATTGATTTTTTTTGAAACAGTATAATCGCATAATTTTACAGAAAGGAATAAATATATCTAAAATATTATTATTACTGTATAAAAAATAAAAATGTCCTCTCTCCTTTTAATGAATAGTTTTATATTATTAAATAATACCATTATGTCATAATTATAATATATCATGTTTTTTATTATTAAATTTTATAAATATAAACAATAAAAACAAATTTAAAACTTATTAAACATAAACTTACTAAACTATAAGTATTCAAAATAAAATATAATAATTTATATATTATATTTTTATAATTAGTAATTTTATTTTTACGTTCTCAAAAAAAATAAATAAATTTTATCATATATTTTTTTATATTTGTGATGTATTATATATTATGTATGATATGTTATAGGGTAAAAATATATTTTAGCATGTAATAATTTCGTTTTTCTTATTGTATATTATGACAAAAAATAGGTATTTATTTGATTTTTTTGTGTTTTGGCAATTTTATAGAATAATTGAATTGACAAAAAAGATTTTTGTACAATATGAAACTCATGTGCATGAGATCTTTATATCATGAGTATATGCACTATATCTCGATTTTGAATTACTCAATTTTAAATTAAAGGAAACAAGAATGGAACATCGTGCAGTCTTAGAGACTGAAAGCAATTTAGTTATTACATTGGTTGCTGATATTGTTGCTGCCTACGTGAGTAATAATTCTATTCGACCGACTGAAGTGCCAAGTTTAATTGCTGATGTCCATGCTGCTTTTCGTAAAGCAGGGAATCTAGAGTTAACAGAAGTCGAAGTTGAAAAACAAAGGCCTGCCGTTAATCCGAAGCGTTCAGTATTTCCTGATTATCTCATTTGCCTTGAAGATGGAAAGAAGTTTAAATCTCTAAAGCGTCATCTCATGACACATTATGGAATGTTGCCAGAGGAATATCGTGAAAAATGGCAGTTAGATAGTTCTTATCCTATGGTGGCGCCTAATTATGCAAAAACACGATCGGCTTTGGCCAAAGAAATGGGGCTTGGACGCAAAAGCAAACGGAAAAAAACTAAATAATCTTATTTTGCGAAAAAATGGTTTCGTGCATAAAGTTGATTTTAGTATACATGTTTTGTGTGAAGCTTTTGTATATATAGCAATTTCTACCAAGGGGATTACATATAGCTTTCGTTACGAATCCGTTTAATCATTGATTTCAAACCATTTGATCGTTGTGGTGTAAGATTTTCATTTAAACCAAGTTTTTCAAAGAGCTCTTGAGCATCAGAATTGCGAATTTCAGAAGCTTTTTTGCCTGAATAAAAAGCAAGAAGTATGTAAATGAGTCCACGCACAATATGAGCATCGGAATCACCTTGAAACGTCAATATTGGATCTTTTGAGTTATTACGTGAAGATAAAAGCCACACTTGGCTAACACAACCAGGAACTTTGTGAGCATCGTTTCGAGCGCTTTCTGGAAAAGGTGGCAATTCATAGCCAAGCTCGATGACATAACGATAACGATCTTCCCAATTATCCAAAAGCGAAAAGTTCTCTATAATATTACCGATTGTTTCCGCCATTATTTTAGTCCTGTTTCGTTTGAATAATCATTCTTGAATACACTTATAAAAAATAAATATTTATTCTTCCTAACATAAATAACACGAAGAACGTTAAAAAACCTTATTTCAAGATAACATTGCATGGTTTTGTAAGAACTCTTGTATTTCGATTTTGTAAGAAACATTAGGGGAAGTCTCTGATATCATTTTTGTTTCCTAATATGTTCCCTAAATATTCATAAGCAGCTCTTGCACCGTAATATGCGCGCTCGCCAAGTGAACTTAAAAAGGATTTTCCTACTTTGCAGGTTTTTATATTACGGTCACAAAATGCGCCTAAGTCATTTAAGGCTTCCTTAAAAGCAATAATCACATCGCTCGTTGTTGTCTCATTATTTTGGGGGCTAGAAGAATGGTTACTGCTTGGATCTGCTACAAAAAATGAAATAATGACAAAAATAAAAAATAAAAAAAATGATAATTTGATTAAAAAACGTATCATGGACAATCAATGTACCGCAGTGGTAAATACAATAAAAGAAGCATTTTATATACTGTTGCTTTATAAACAATTTATAAAATGTGCTTTTTATAAAATTGAGTATTCATGTATTGGATCTATATCATTGGCTTTTTTATAAATATGGCACAATTCCGCTGTATAAAATGGGATACATTGTCTATTCAGTAAAAAATTAACATCAAAATTATACACTTACAAGCTGGTCATGTTAATGAACATACTATGATAAAAAATGAGAGAGATAATCGTGTTGTGTACATAATTATTTTAAATAATAGTCCACCATCTTAGCTTAGTTGAAAAAGCTAAAAAGAGTAAACTCTGTTATTCTGACTCTAGTGTCGATAAAATATTTATATTATCTATAAAATTTTTACTGGAATGTTATGAAAATAGTCAACCTGTCAATAAAAACATCAAAAAATAACTACATCTCTTATGATTACATCTCAAGCCAGTTTTTTCTATAACATTGTAAACATCAATTTAATTAATACTTATGAAAATTATTTAATAGAAGGAATTTATACCAAAATATAATAATATTAAGAGATAATTATTATTACCAAACCGTTTATGGATAAGTAACCATCTATATGTAAATTATAAAGAATAGATAATGATTGTCATCTTTTTAGCGTTATAGGCAAATATTTTCAATTTTATTTTAAATAATAGGCAAACATATGCCCCAAAATGAAGAATAACGTGGCATTATTGTTTAGATAATTATATGTGATAATGCAGTTTGCAAACACCAAAATGATCTTGAATGCTAATCATTTGGTGCTCTCTTTATACACATTAAAGATTTGTATAAAATAAAATGAATAAACGTTGATAAGAACTCTTGTTGATTTATCAACTTATAAATTGATATAATGAAGCCGCTCATTTTAGGAGTTTGAAAGGAAAAATCAATAATGTCAATGCACTTCTCTCTGGCTGGAAGTAAGAACTGATTCATATTCGTTTCCTAATTTATATTTGTTTCTTTGTAAAAAATAAACGCAACTGAAAATAAAAGTAATGGCAACAAAACGAAAAACCTACCGAAAAAAAACTGTAAAATACCGTAAATACTATAGTAGTATTGTTATAACACTTCTTCTTATAACTTTTCATTTTATTTTTTGGAGTGCAAAAACTCTGTATTTCTATACACGAAAAAATACTTTATTTTTTGTTGGATCTCTTCTTTTTAGCATTAGTTTTTTATTTATTTCATTTAATGCTTTATTTTCGCAAATGACAACGCATCAAAATATTTTAACTCAAATGAAATTTTCCTCTGTTCAAAGTATAGGTAAGAGCTCTACTTTATCGGAAAAAGAAGAAAAATCACAAGAACTCTCCCGTGTAACTTCTGTACATTCTCAAAGTCATAAGCACACAAATTCACCTTTACCCTCTCAATCAGCAAGCATGCTGGAAAAGC
Source organism: Bartonella sp. AP11XZML (assembly GCF_042196445.1). Lineage (NCBI taxonomy): Bacteria > Pseudomonadati > Pseudomonadota > Alphaproteobacteria > Hyphomicrobiales > Bartonellaceae > Bartonella > Bartonella sp. AP11XZML. The sequence continues at coordinate 180,714 of NZ_JBHIQF010000042.1, read as the reverse complement.
AAAAAGAACTAGCAAAATTAGGACTTTATGATGGACCATTAGATGGACTGGAAGGACCTAAAACACGCCGAGCCATCACTTTATGGAAACAGCAAACTGCTCAGAGAATGCAAAAGAATGTTCTATCTAATCCCGCAGCAGATGAAATCGCGCTATTAATTAAGCAAAGCGAAATAGAAACAAACAATACAAAAAATATGACACACTTAAAAGAAGCTATTTTAGAGCCTTCTGTTGAAGATATTATACAAGTGCAAAAAGCTTTACATATTTTTGGGAATGAGGAGGTTATTGTCACAGGAATAGAAGATCAAAAGACGATAGAAGCCTTAAAACAGTTTCAAAAAATATTTGATCTTCCTGTAACAGGTAAAATTAATCACACAATTTTAATGAAAATGCGTGAAATTGGTTTATTAAATTGAAGCTAATCATAATAATCTCTTAATTTATAATGATAATTCATCTTTCGTTTGTTTAATGCTCCCCTCAAACATTCCTTCATCTCAAGCCCTCTTATTTTCAATCAATCAGAATGGTTTTCTTACACATTACATATTGAGCCGTATAATTTGCTTCAAAAAAACCACAACCGATTGCAGAAAAAAGAATATTGCAAAATAGCAAACGCGCTTGTTCTAGCATTTTTATTGCCTCTGATGATAAAAGGACACGAAATTTTTGTAGTATCACGTAAACCTTTCATATTATCGAACCACGAATTGTCCATATATTATCGTCAATTTGATCTTTATAAATATGATGCAAAGAATTTGTGCAAACACCTGTAAGGATAAGTAGACGTAAAGCTAATTGTGTTATGGTTGTTGTTTTGCAAAGTGTCTGGTAAAAAACCGGCACTTCTCTCCAATCTATTGCTGGAAAGTTATGTGTTTTATGACATTGTCTTCTTAAGAGAGCGTGTGCGTTTAGTATTGCCTATAAATCAACATCCAAACTTACCGCAGCAGTATGTTTGAAAAAAATGTTAAGACAGTTTAGTACTTCTCTCAGCTGTTATAGCTTTTATATGCCAAATGGAGGCAAGAATATTGCGCATCTCTGTTTGTATAATCTCTTAAAATAGGAAAACAGCCTAATTTGGGAAAAATATGAAAATTTAAGGTAAAAACCAGTTTTCATCTTTGTCATTTCCTTTTAATTTAGCTTTACGCCTTTCAAAGACATCTAAAGCAATATCTTTAAAATAACGGAGATTACCTATTGCCTCATGCTCTTATTTATCACATGTCTTTTTGGTCTCACTCGCCCTCACCTAAAACAAAATGTCCCAAACGGAATATACTTGGATTGCCATTCACGGGCTTTCTTAAAAAACATCTCTAAAGCACCCAAGACCACTTCGCAACAACGCCCGTGAATAATAATAGTAGTCCCACTGCACGCGCGCCGCGCATCATCTTTACGCTTTTTGTCAAGAAGCAAGCCGGCACCATTACACACTGTACCTACCTTCAATTTGTGACAGCTCTTGACACTTGAGACGTTTCATAAGAGGCATATCCTTGCTTTATTTTTTTACCTACAGACGCTCATCCCGCCTGTAACATACAAAAAACATGGTTTTGATTGATTCATTATAAAAGAAGTCGAAATAAGAAGATCTTATGATATTTACAGCTTTCATTCAATATGAGAAATAAAAAATTATCTTTATAAATCAATAGATTGTGTAACTTTGATATTCCTTTATAAATGTAAAGATGGGAGTGCATAATGGAGTTTATAAATTTTGGGAAGATTTTTATAAACTTACGGGGAGTTTTACATAATCCCCATTCCACGAATATCAATGTAAAATGGGGCATCCATTGAGAAATGTCTATCTCAAACAGCATTATGTGCAAAAAAAATGCATTTGTTTGCAGCATTCTATTTTGCGTGAGGAGCTCATTCCCCTATAAAAAAGCAAACGCGTAAATTGACTGCACAATAACACGTTTCTCTCTATCAAGAGGTTCGCCAATAAAAAGTGCATTAATAATACATCTTTGTCTATCCTGTGCTTTATATTTTCTCTCATAAACCTCTAAAAAAACACTTTCTCGCGTAACACAACTTATCGTGCATTTTAGAAGCATTTTTATTCCCTTTATTAAAGAAAATAAAAGAATATATAAAAATTTATTTCAGTAATAACGATACAACAAAAAATATTAACCCATTACATCCTTTTTGCTATTGCGGCCTGAGCTGCTGCTAAACGAGCAATTGGCACTCGAAAAGGAGAACACGAAACATAATCTAGGTTATTTTCTTCGCATAAAGCAATAGAGGCAGGATCGCCTCCATGTTCACCGCAAATTCCCAATTTTATTTTTGCACGCTTTGAGCGTCCACGCTGTGCAGCAATGGTAATAAGTTCCCCTACTCCATCACGGTCAATAGACACAAAAGGATCTTGCTCTAAAAGACCTTTTTGAAAATAGGTTGCCAAAAAAGGAGCTGCATCATCACGGGAAATCCCAAAAGTAGTTTGTGTCAAATCGTTTGTTCCAAATGAAAAAAATTCAGCAGTTTCAGCAATTTCATCTGCTCGAAGCGCCGCTCTTGGAAGTTCAATCATCGTCCCAACCATATATTGAATAGTGCTTCCCTTTTCTTTCATCACTTCCTCAGCAACCTGATCAATACGCGCTTTCACAAAATCGAGTTCAGATTTTAGTGCAACCAGTGGCACCATAATTTCAAGCATAACAGGAGATCCAGATTTTTGGGCAGCTTCTGCTGCTGCTTCAAAAATCGCCCGCGCTTGCATTTCTGCAATTTCAGGATAAGTAATAGCTAAACGGCATCCTCGTAATCCAAGCATAGGATTAAATTCGTGCAACTGCTGAGTGCGTTCAGCAAGCACTTCAGCAGAAACACCCATAGCTGTTGCAACATCAAGAATTTCTGCTTTTGTTTTAGGCAAAAATTCATGTAATGGTGGATCTAGCAAGCGGATAGTAACAGGTAAACCACACATAATTTCAAATAATTCACTAAAATCTGAACGCTGCATTGGCAACAGCTTATCTAGTGCTTTACGACGACCACTTTCATCATGACTTAAAATCATTTCACGCATAGCAACGATACGTTCATCAGAAAAAAACATATGCTCCGTACGGCAAAGACCTATACCTTCAGCCCCAAAAGATCGCCCCATACGGGCATCAGATGGTGTATCAGCATTAGCTCGAACTCTTATACGTCGCATCCCATCAGCCCATTCCATTAATTTTGCAAAGTCTCCGCAAAGCTGAGGCTGCAACATTGCAACTTTCCCTTTGAAAATTTCTCCACTTCCACCATCAATTGTGATAACATCACCTTTTTTTAGGCTTTCTCCTGAGGCAAACAATGTATTTGTGTTATAATCAATCCGCACACTGCCAGCACCAGAAATACATGGTTTTCCCATCCCCCGCGCAACAACAGCAGCGTGACTTGTCATACCGCCACGCGTTGTTAAAATTCCTTCTGCAGCATGCATACCATGAATATCTTCTGGGCTTGTTTCTACCCGGACCAAAATAACTTTGCGACCTTCCGCCGACACAGTTTCTGCCTCTTCTGAAGTAAAAACAATTTCACCAGTTGCGGCTCCAGGAGAAGCAGGTAAACCACGTCCTATAACAAAACGTTCTGCTTTGGGATCAAGTGTTGGATGCAAAAGTTGGTCAAGCGACTTTGCATCAATACGCATCACAGCCTCTTCACGGTTTATTAACCCCTCCTCAACCATTTCAATTGCCATCTTGAGAGCCGCACGAGCCGTGCGTTTTCCTGAACGAGTCTGAAGCATCCATAATTTACCTTTTTCAATGGTAAATTCGAGATCTTGCATATCCCGATAATGCTGCTCAAGATTCTGCGCAATCTGACATAATTTCAAAAAAGCCTCAGGCATAATTTTTTCTAACGACGGTCTATTTGAACCAGCAACAATACGCGCATTTTCTGTAATATTTTGAGGCGTTCGAATGCCCGCCACAACATCTTCCCCTTGCGCATTAACTAAAAACTCACCATAAAGTTCTTTTTTCCCTGTCGATGGATTGCGTGTAAAAGCAACGCCCGTTGCCGAATCTTCTCCCATGTTACCAAAAACCATAGCTTGCACATTAACTGCCGTTCCCCAACTTTCAGGAATGCTATGTAAACGGCGATAAGTAACTGCACGTGCTGTCATCCAACTTGAAAAAACGGCTCCAATCGCCCCCCATAACTGTTGTTCAGGATCTTGTGGAAAAGGGGTTCCTAATTTTTCTTCAACATAGGCTTTATAAGAAATAATAACATTCTTCCAATCATCTGCTGTCATTTCTGTATCAATAGTGTAACCATTGCATGCTTTTACTTCATCAAGAATCTCTTCAAAATACGAATGGTCTAGCCCCAAAACAACGTTAGAATACATTTGGATAAAACGCCGATAACTATCATAAGCAAAACGTTCATTATTGGCTTGTAAAGCAATTGCTTTTACAGTTTTATCATTCATGCCAAGGTTCAGCACTGTATCCATCATCCCTGGCATAGAAGCCCTAGCCCCTGAACGAACAGACAGCAAAAGTGGTCTTTGTTCATTCCCAAATTCACGTCCTGTTTGTTCAGCAACGTATCTTAGTGCTTGCTTAACAGATTCCTGTAGCTCTTCTGGATATGATTTGTCATGGGCATAATAAAAATTACAAACTTCTGTTGTCAGCGTAAATCCGGGTGGTACGGGCAAACCAAGATTACTCATTTCTGCCAAATTAGCCCCTTTACCTCCGAGAAGGTTACGCTCACTTGCACTTCCTTCTGCCTTTCCATCTCCAAAACTATAAACCCATTTTTTCACTGTACAAATCCTCCCATATCAGCTTCAAAACATCATTCAACCCAGGCTCACTTAAAAGCAATGATTTGATTCAAAATTGGCTCAACGATATCGCTTCATAAATGCATAATATTAATCCTTCCAAAAGAGATAATGACCAAAAGTATCACTATCCATCTTCTGGAAGATTAAGATTCAGTTTTTTAGAAAACTATCAATCACCGAAAAAAATTCTTCTACTTTCATGGCACCTTCATATTTACTACCATTAATAAAGAAAGTAGGTGTTGCTGTGACACCAAGCTCTTTACCGCGTTCAAAAGATGCATTTACTTCATCTAAAATGGACTGATTTTTCAAACACGCAGTAAAACTTTCATCTGTAAAACCAGCCATTAAGCCAATTTTCTTCAATGGTGTTAGAGCATTTTTTCCGAAAGCCCATTCATTTTGTTTTTGAAATAAAACTTCTATCAAAGGAAAATAGCGATCTTCCGGTGCACACCGTGCCAACATAAAACCTGCTGTTGCCCGAGGATCAAAAGCATATTCTCGGAAAATAAGTTTTACTTTTCCTGTTTTGATATATTTTTTACGAATTTGGGGAAGTATATCATTATAAAAATGCGCACAATGGGTACATGTCAACGAAGCATACTCAACAATGACGACTGGTGCATCCGCCTCTCCCTCAAAGCGATCCTTTACTTTACCCGACTGGAGAAGCTCTGCCATATCAACAGTTGCCACTGATTTGGGATCACGCGCTAAAGCAACTGTTACACTGTTTTGTACAATCGTTATGAAGAGAAAAATTATCCCGAAAGATAAAAAAGAACGATATTTTACCATAAATAATACTTTTCTGTTGTTATTAACGAATAGGAATCCAATGCTTTCTCATATATTAAAGAAAAATATATAAAATATCTTTCTATTTATTATTTTTTTCCAAAAAAATGCAACAGCCAAGTTGATAAAGTGCTTGGTGCAAACTTTTATCTTCAACTCCTTCAAGCATTTTTTCCACGCATTTTTTGTCTTGTTCACTCAAAGGCGGTTTTAGAGGCAAGTGATTCATAAAAACCGACATACTCCTTTGCTCAATCTTGATGCGATCAATAGCAATATAGCCAAAAAATCCGTTAATTCTATGAAGTAATTCCTCTGTTTCATGCATCAATTTTAACGCAGCAAATCCTTCACATGCGACAACAAGTGTTGCTGGCTGAAAAACTTCATCTTGATCTGCACGACGTTTCCAAATAATTTTAAGCGGCATTGTATGTTCACTGATATCATAGCCCGCAATCTGTGGCCAATGTTCTATAAGCGCTACATTAAGCCCTGTCCGTTTGCGTAAAACTGGATCAAGTATTTTGTATACCGCCTCAGAAAGAGAATAAAAGATACGTTTTTTAAGTTGTTTTCTCATTTTTAGATCATTGTTCAACCGCTTACTAAATTAAAATCATTTGTTTCATCTAAAAATTGTTGCCTCCTCAATTTATGAAATATCAACAAAATAAAAAGCCTTTTCTCATCAGAGCCTTGACAATAAAAGAGCAAAAAACATGAATTATAAAATAAATAATTTTTTCTTTTGCATTTTATATCTCCCTATGCTTGAAAGCAATCATGTATGAAATTTCTTCGCACCTCCTTGCTTGGTACGATCAAAATCACAGACATCTTCCATGGCGGATTACCCCCGAAAAGCAAAAACAAGGTATCCGTCCTGATCCTTATCAAGTTTGGCTTTCTGAAATCATGCTTCAACAAACAACCGTTGAAACAGTTAAGCCTTATTTTAAAAAGTTTCTAAAACTATGGCCTGATCTTTCCTCTTTAGCAAAAGCCTCCCAAGATGATATCATGAAAGCATGGGCTGGACTTGGTTATTATTCACGCGCACGTAATCTTAAAAAATGTGCGCGACAGCTTGTTGAAAACTACGCGGGACAATTTCCACAATCTGTAAAAGAATTGCGAACTCTAGCCGGTATTGGAGATTATACTGCCGCAGCCATTGCTGCGATTGCTTTTAACCACCCTGTAGCAGTGGTTGATGGTAATGTCGAACGTGTGGTAGCGCGACTTTTTGCTATCACTTCAATACTGCAAAAAGCAAAAGTTGAAATTAAAGAAAAAACACAAAAAATTACTGCTTTAAATCGTCCTGGTGACTTTGCTCAAGCAATGATGGATTTGGGAGCAACAATTTGTACTCCACGCAAACCATCTTGTTATACCTGCCCTCTTCAATGTTTATGCAAAGCAGAAAAGATGCAACAACCGGAGTCTTTTCCAGTTAAAGCCCCTAAAAAAGAACGCCCTTCAAAAACAGGTATTGCTTTTGTGGTCCTTAATAAAAAGAAACAAATTTATTTGGAAAAACGACAGACGCAAAAGCTCCTTGGTGGAATGACCCAAATTCCTAACAATATTGGCATAAACAACGAAAATGGGCTACAAAACGCACCCTTTACTGCCAATTGGCAATTCAAAGGACAAATTACGCATGTTTTTACTCACTTTTCTCTAAAACTTGATGTTTACTATACCGAAGATGTTCATGAAATGAATTGTGAAAATGGTTGGTGGTGTAACATTCAACATCTTGCCGAAGAAGCAATACCTACTGTTATGAAAAAAGCCATTTCCGTAGCACTTCCCAATTCTTTTAGATTTAAATAACCTTCCCTACTCATAAAAATGTTTTCTAATGGAGACTTTTGTATCTCTAGCGATCATTTACTAATCTGTAAAAGAAAAATTTTAAAAAATGAAATAACCAATTTTTTCTACAGACAAAAATTAAGGAGGGATAGAAACGCTTAGAAGCTTTAGATTTAAATTTCAGGATCTATCCTTTTTTCGCTTATGACGGAGCAAGTTAGCACCATCGTTATATTTACCAGCCCCCTCAACATCCCTTGGTACGTGAAACGGATTATAAGAGGTACTTTTAGTTCTTTCGTTAACAATTTTTATTCACACGCCAACCCCGTTTATGACATGCAAGAAAGTAATTTTCATCGATTCAATATGGAACAAATTTGAAATAAGAAAACTTGACGATATTCCGAGGGCATTTCAATATGAGTTGCGCTAAATTATCTTTATAATCAATATATTATATGCACTTTACAGATGTACGTATTCAAAAAAGCACTTAATTTTTAACTTCTGAATGAACCTTTTAATTCTGATATTTCATTTTTATAAGCTTATATTGAAACTTTACTGTTTTGGAACTAAAACGAGAACATAGAGTGAAAATTTCTCATTTTAATTTCTTCTAAAAGAAGCATAAAAATACTCGCTTGTCGCTTACAAGCGAGATTAGTGTGTCAATAAAAAACATCTAAGAAAGGCTAAAACACCCTCACGTCCATCTCAATCAAGATCAGGTACATTGGTGGTCAATAGAATGAAGCGATCAGCTTAATTCATAAAACACCCGTTTTTAACATTTGTGAACGTATGATCATTCTTAAATGATCTATGGACTTCAACCGTCCATTTTCCTCATAATACCAAAAGGTCCAACCATTACAACTCTGCGAATCTTGAGCCTTTCTTCCCATTGCGTGAATTGAGCCCGCTTCACCACCATGCATAATCGTACCATCAGCTCTTACAATAGCAGATACTTGCTTCTTACGATCATACAGAACTTCTCCAGGATAGAGTAAACCTGCTTCAAGCAAACTGTTGAATGCTACGCGCGGTTCTGCTTTTTTTCTATCCAAAATCGCTAGTTCTGGTTGCGCTAAAGGTTGAACCGCCGCAATTCTCTCACATGCTGCATCGATGTAATCTTGCTCGCGTTCAATCCCAACAAAATCACGCCCTAAAAGCTTGGCAACAGCACCTGTTGTTCCCGAACCAAAAAATGGATCGAGAATAACATCACCAGGTTTACTAGAAGCCATAATAATACGCGCTAATAACGCTTGCGGTTTTTGTGTTGGATGTAATTTACGCCCCGAATCATCCTTTAAACGTTCAGCTCCAGTGCAGAGAGGGAAAAGCCAATCTGAACGCATTTGTAGATCTTCATTTGCCGCTTTTAAGGCATCATAATTAAATGTGTACTTTTTATCTTTTTGATCTCGCACGGCCCAAATAAGCGTCTCATGAGCATTTTGAAAACGGCGCCCTCGAAAATTAGGCATCGGATTATTCTTGCGCCAAATAATATCATTAAGCATCCAAAAACCTAAATCTTGTAATGCCGTCCCAACCCGAAAAATATTATGGTAAGATCCGATAACCCAAAGTGTTCCGTTGGGTTTTAATACACGACGACAAGCAAGCAACCATGCACGAGTAAAAGCATCATAAGCAGCAAAACTCTCAAACTGATCCCATGCATCATCAACCGCATCAACAAGCGAATGATCTGGACGGTATAAAGCTCCATCCAATTGCAAATTATAGGGTGGATCCGCAAAAATCATATCAACAGAATGTTTTGGAAGTTTTTCTAAAACGGAAACACAATCTCCTTTAAAAATTTTATTGCGCCATGGCATTTGTGAGGGAGTACGAAGGAAATCTTTTTGAAGCTGAATAACTGTCATGAAAAACCCAACAAAATTAACTGAATTTGCCCTATAATCAACCAAAATAGTTTATAGGCCCGCATTACCAATCTATATTTACAAAATAGCGTAAACGTATCGTTAAAGTTCTACAAAATTGATAATTGTTTTTGTTTTTTTAGTAAAAAAAACTTTCATATGAATGAAACCTTAATTTTCTTTTTTTCAATGTACTGTTCCCATATCTTTTATTTCGTAAAAGAATTAAGAATCATTTTCAAAGCGTATTTTTATGAAATAAGATCTTCTCAATATCATTTTCATGAAAGTTGTCCATCTCGTAACATGTAAAGGAATATCTTATGCCTCAGATAGATCTTATTATTTTTGATTGTGACGGAGTTCTCGTCGACTCTGAATATCTTGCAGCAAAAATTGGATCTCAATTGCTCAAACAAACAGGATATGAAATATCACCCGAAGAATTGAGTGAGCGTTTTGCAGGGCTTATCTTTCGCGATATTCTTAAACACGTTGAACAGGAAACAGAAAAACCTATTTCTGCTCATCTCATAGATCAAATGACTAATATTTTTCGTACACAAATAAAAACTAAATTACGGGCTATTGATGATGTAAGAGAAGCTGTAGAAATTATCCAAACACGCTATCCCTACTGTATCTGCTCTAATGCAAAAAGCGTAGATATAAAAGAGATGCTCACCACGGTTGATCTCTATGACCTTTTTGAAGGTAAAATATTTTCAGCACCTGAAGTTGGAACAAAAAGAACGAAACCGGCCCCTGATGTTTTCCTTTTTGCCGCACAACAATTACAGGCAGAGCCCCAAAACACTATCGTTATAGAAGATTCACTTCATGGTGTACACGCAGCCATAGCAGTAGGCATGCGTGTCATCGGCTTTACGGGAGGATCACATAGCTATCTTGGCCACTCTAATGCACTTGCAGAAGCTGGTGCAGAAACAGTTATTGCAAAACATGTTCATTTAGGAGAAGTCTTAGAAGCAATGGCAGTATGGCGAGATCTATTATAAAAAATCTCTTGAATATATCAATTTGTAAACTCTTGTAAGAAGCATTTTTATTCAAATGTCCTGCTCTTCTCGCTGCTCCTTTTATAATAACTTCAATAAATGCGCAATTCACGACACGGGTGAATTGCATCTCAATGTGAAGGAAAAATATAGCACCTCATTGAGATCATAAGTCTGTTAACCATTGCACGTACTTAAAAAAAAAGCAAAAAACAGAGGTGCAAACTCATAAAAATTAAACCCTGCTTATCTATCTCAAATCCAATATCCCACTCCCAACCACAGTAGCTCATCCTGATAAATTATTATATTTGTCAAAAAAGAAATATTACGATGCCTTGCTCGATAAGATGTGAAAATTGCTAACCTCTTTCATCTGATCAAAAAAACACACACTATGGTAAAATTGTAAGAGATGTGCATATTGATCATGGAAAAAATATTAAAATTCGCGGTATCTATGGAACACAAGACTTTATTGAAAATGACAAATGCGTCCTTGTTGAGTTACAAAGGCTTATATTTACTCAATCCAAATCTCATAAACTTGTTGAAGGCTTATTTACTTTGCTGCTTAAATAGTATTTTAACAGCATCAATTGGTACAACCTCCCTAAGATTACAAAAAACAAAAAGAATACACTCTTATGAAGATGTGCATTTTATAAAAAACATTTCATACCAAGTAATTTACAGACAATATATTGATTTATAATCATAATTTATCATTATTCAAATTAAGCAAAAAAACCGAATATTGTAAGATTCTCTCATTTCAAACCTGGATATGCTGAATTAAATAAATAAAGAAATAAAAATGCCTTTTAATGAATCATCTCAAAAGGCAAAAATTGTAGCAACATTAGGAGCGAGAAAAGTGTATGGCAATGCCATCTTTCTTCTTTATAAACGTCAAAAATTCTGATGCCCTAAGAATTTTATATTATGGGGGCTTTATCATTATATCTATCATTGCAAAATAGGCTTGAGTACTTTGAGAACGGTTTCTTTAAAAAAGCACATAAATATGAAACATATAATCATGTTAAACAAGCGACAGAGATACCAATAGTTGCTTAAAATTTTCCGAAAGCACTTAATAGCCTTTTTAAATAAGCAATGAAATCAGATCTTTTCAAAAGTAATCCACTTTCTAAAAATAAAAGCGGCTTTTCAGTTTGGTAAAGAAGAAAGTGTTGAAAATATTATCTAATGCTGATCTTTCGGCACTCATAAATATGTCTAAATTATATTCTTCTATACACTGCCTTGCATCATAGTAATATGCTGTTCACATTGGCGATAAAAAGATAATATCATTTATCTCTATCCAATTCGAGCTCTACTTTACACTATGAGAAAATTGTACATTTTTTAGTATCTATAACATATTATTATCTATAAGATAAATGTATATATTTAATAGTAAATTAAGCAGTATTATTCTGCTATAACGATGCAATTAAATAACCATTGAATAATATATATATATAGAACATACATTCTATAATAATGACTATCTATAATAAATACTATAAATAATAAAATTTTAGCGTGTCCATTCATATTTTAATTGTTAATAATATTTTTATAACCACATCATAATTTTCATGTTTTCTATTATATTATCAATAATAAATAAATTTTTATATATTTAATATGTAAAAATTTTGATCAATTTTATTATCTATAAATGTATTTAAAAAAATATATTAATATCATTTATAAAAATTATACGACAACCATATGTTATTTTATATATAACATATAATAAAATATTGTATAAAGTTTTTAAAAAATATAATTTGTAATTATTACTGTTACTTTTTTACAATAACGTTTATAAAAATTATAGTTATATTTTTATATGTATTTTTATTATTGACTAAAAATACATATTGAACTATATGGCTTGTATATAGTGTGATATACATAAACATTATGTATATTTCTTACATATATAACTTAAAAATATTTGAGGTAAAGTTATGGTAAAAATATTTAAAAATTATATCTTAAGCATTTTTATAGCGAGCACTTTTTTTATTTCACAAACTGTAAATGTTAATGCAAACTATTTGAAAAACGATACTCCAAAAGAGGAACTTTCTGTTTTCCCAATGGAACAAGTAAAATATGCGAAATCCGATGTAGTTTCTACGACTGCTTTCTATGCTCCGTCTGTAAATTATCAAACAGAACATGGAACAATAGGTGAAGGAAAATTTGAAAAGGTCGTTGAGCCTATGACTATAGGAATGGGGCTATTGTTTACTGGATATGCAATGAGCTTTATAGGATCGATAATAAGTTGGATAAAGGACATAGTATTGATGTTCAAATAATTCAACCTCGTCTAGAACTCTATAATAATAGCTTTATTATGTGGCTATAATTCATTGTAAATAATTACATAATGAAGCTCATTATGCTACAAAATATAAATGTTGTAGATTACATCCAAATATCCAAATTATAAATTAAGTATAAATTTACGCATATATATCGAATAGTATAAATATTTGAGGTAAATTATGATTAAATTATTTAAAAATCATATATTAAGTATTTTCATTATGTCTGCCTTTTCTCTTTCTCAGGTTGTAAATGTGCATGCAAACTCTTTACAAAATAGTACTCATCGTGAGAATATTTTTGTTTCTGCAATAGAACAGAAAAGAAAGGATGCAGTCCATACCGTTTCTCTCTATAGACCTAGTCTAAATCGTGGAGTGGGTAATGAAGCTACTATTGAAGGAAAATTTGAAAAGGTTGTTGAACCTCTTACACTCGGGGCTTTTGGTATGGGGATGGCACTTGGATATGCATCAAGTACGATAGGCATGTTTTTAGGATGGATAATAAGTAAAATAATATTGTATTTTAAATCTCGTTAAAATTGAAATTTCATCAGAATAAGACCTTCTCATATGAAATATAAACTATGAACATATTCCGTGTTTATCCATTGTTGATGACAAAAACTAATGAATTATCACACTAAGAGTGAAAAAAGCTTTAAATGCTTCTGTTTCTCTCAATGTGCACTAATTCTGCTGATGCATCTATTCAATTCAGATTAAAATAAAAGTATTGGTGGTAAACTATGATTAAAGTATTGAAAACTTACGTATTAAATATTTTTATAGCAGTTGCTTTTCTGCTTTCACAAGTTATAAATGTTCATGCCAATCATTTGAAAAATGATACTCAATGGGAAACTGTCTCTTTAATAGAACAAGGAAAGAAAAAAGCTATCGATATAGCTGCTCTTTATGTCCCAAGTTTCACTCATAAAGCAAAAAGTGAATCTGCCTTTGAAGGAAAATTTGAGAAAGTGTTTGAACCAATTACGCTAGGAGTTTTTTCTACAGTAGGAGCTTTGGGTTTTGGATTCTTGACTGGATCTGTTATGGCCATATTTAGCGGGATAATCGGATGGGCAATAGGAAAAATTAAAGGCAAATAATTCAAAGATACTTAGTTATTTTTTTCTATTTAAAATGAAAATACTTTACAGCCTGCTTCCCATCATTTAGCAGGCTGTTGTATGTTTTCTATGGATAAACTTTAGGTTACCATACTGTATAGCACAAATATAATATCTATTATTATACAAAGTGATAAATTAAGCTAAAAAAGATTATTCAAAGTATAGATTTGCGCACGAAATGCCATAAAATTACCTTATAAATCTTCCAATGTGAGTTCTGAGATGTATCATTTTAACATTCAGTTTAGCAGATTTAATTGTTACAAAGTATTAAGAGCATAAAATAACTATGAATGATTGAGTTTTATACAAAAGTTCTTCAATAAATACCATTCTATCTATTTAATTTTATTATTTAAGAAGGTGTACAAGTGAAGATACGTTGTAAAATTTAAGTGAATGAATAATAGAGAAAAAAATTTTGACTGTAACAGATTTTCTGTGAACATTTGGCGTTTATATCTCAAAAATAAAAATGCTTAAGGCTATTTCCTTTCATTATTGAGTTAAAAAGAAGAAAAGAAGCTCTATCCATTTAATAATTTAAATATTATGAAAAACGTGAAATAAATAACTTCACCAATTTGCCAGAAATAAAAAAAAGGATAAGACTTATGGAATATATCAGCACGAGAGGTGAAGCTCCTGCTTTAAGCTTTACGGAAACAATCATGACAGGGTTGGCAAGTGATGGGGGACTTTATTTGCCAGATAAATTTCCTCAGCTATCATTTGATGCGTTACGAGCACTTCGTGGTCAGTCCTATACAACAATTGCTAAAACTATTCTGTGGCCCTTTGTGAATAACGAAATCGAATATACAGCTTTTGAAAATATGATCGCTGAATCTTATGCAACCTTTCACCATCCAGCAATCTGTCCGTTACGACAAACTGGAGAAGATGAATTTATCCTTGAACTCTTTCATGGTCCTACTTTAGCTTTTAAAGATGTAGCAATGCAGTTTCTTTCTCGACTGATGGATTATGTTTTGACTGAAAAAAATAGATGTGCAACGATTATTGCTGCAACATCAGGTGATACAGGAGGAGCTGCAATACAGGCTTTTGCTGGAAAAGAACACTCAGATATTTTTATTTTATTTCCTAAAGGACGTGTATCGCCTGTTCAACAACGGCAAATGACAACCAATCATTGTTCCAATGTTCATGCCATTGCCATTGAAGGAAATTTTGATGATTGCCAAGCTCTTGTCAAAGCAATGTTTAATGACCACAATTTTCGTAAAAAAAGAGCACTTTCAGGTGTTAATTCTATAAATTGGGCGCGTATCATGGCGCAAATTGTTTACTATTTTTCATCTGCACTTTCTTTAGGAGCACCTGATAGAGCTGTTTCATTTACTGTTCCTACTGGAAATTTTGGTGATATTTTTGCAGGTTATGTCGCAGCCCGTATGGGATTACCCATTGCTCAACTGGTCATCGCAACGAATGATAACGACATCCTTGTACGTACATTGACCAGTGGTACTTACAAAACACAACCAATAGTCCATACAACATCACCTTCTATGGATATTCAGGTCTCTTCTAATTTTGAACGTTTGCTCTTTGAAAGTGGCAATCGTGATCCAATGTGGATTCGCAATGCAATGGAAAACTTGAAAAAAACGGGTCTCTTTACTCTTGATGAAAAGCAACTCAAAAATATTCGTTCCCTATTTTCCGCTGGAAAAAGCAACATGGCTGCAACAGCTCAAACAATTGATAGTGTCTATAAGGAAAGTGGCTATCTTGTTGATCCACATACAGCGGTCGCTCTTCAAGTAGCGCGTGAAAACAAAAAACCGCATATTCCAATGATCGTTCTTGCCACGGCTCATCCAGCTAAATTTCCTGATACTATTAAAAGCGCTTGTGGCCTTCATGCTCCATGGCCATCTCATCTCAATGATGTAATGAAACACGAAGAACATTTTATAAATCTTGCTAATGATGAAAAAATAGTAAAAGATTATATTTCTTTAAAATCGCGTGCATCTTATTAAAGTTAGCTGCATTAATTTAAATCAAGAATATTCTGATACCCTTACAATGAGGTATTTAGCTTATTTAATGGAGTTGTAAATACATGGATGTAGATATATGTCGCCTTAGTAATGGTTTGACTATCGCCACACATACAATGCAACAAATTGATAGTGTTGCCCTCGGAATATGGGTTAAAGTGGGCTCACGCAATGAAACCTCCACACAGCATGGTATTGCTCATCTTCTTGAGCATATGGCTTTTAAAGGAACCGAAAACCGTACTGCTTTTCAAATTGCAACCGATATTGAAGATGTTGGCGGTGAAATCAATGCTACAACCAGTATTGAAACAACAGCTTACTTTGCACGTGTTCTTAAAAGCGATATCCCACTTGCTATAGATATTTTAGCCGATATTTTAATGCATTCAAAATTTGACGACGATGAACTAGAACGAGAAAAACAAGTAATCTTTCAGGAAATTGGTGCTGCCCATGACACTCCTGATGATATTGTTTTTGATCACTTTACAGAAACAGCCTTTCGTCATCAATCCCTTGGACGCTCTATTTTAGGAACAGCTAAAACTATTCAATCATTTACATCTACTGATCTCCATGATTTCATCAATAAACAATATAGTGCAGATCGTATGATTGTCGTTGCTGCAGGAGCTGTAAAGCACGAAAGTTTCTTGCGAGAAGTTGAAAGTCGTCTTGGTACTTTTCGCTCCCATTCAACCGCACCTCTTACTAATCTTGCAAATTATGTCGGTGGCGACTTTCGTGAATATCGCGATTTAATGGATACACAAGTTGTTCTAGGGTTTGAAGGGCGTGCTTATCACGCGCGTGATTTTTATGCAGCTCAAATTCTTTCTATCATTCTTGGTGGTGGTATGTCTTCACGTCTTTTTCAAGAGGTAAGAGAGAAACGTGGATTATGCTATTCTATTTATGCTTTTCATTGGGGATTTTCAGATACTGGGCTTTTTGGTGTTCACGCAGCTACCGGACAAGAAGGGCTCAAAGAACTTATTCCTGTGATTCTTGATGAACTTTCCAAGGTCAGCAAAAATATTCACGCCAACGAACTGCAACGAGCACAAACGCAATATCGTGCAAATCTGACAATGTCACAGGAAAATCCCTCTAGTCAAGCACATCTCATTGCTCGCCAAATACTCCTTTATGGTCGACCAATTCCAATATCGGAAACAATTGAACGCCTCAATCTCATCACTCCTAAAAGATTAACTGATTTAGCACATCGTCTTTTTACAAACTCCACTCCAACACTAACTGCTGTCGGACCTGTAGGACCCCTCATAAATTTTGATGATTTAACGTCAACTCTTTCATACAAGCTAAAGTAAAAACTTCTTTTCAAAGCAGCATCACAATAACATCACATATTTTATCATAAAATTTACCACAAAAGCTCTCCTCATTAAATAAGTTTTGGAAATATTGGGCAAATAGGCGTACAAAACTACCCAATTCATACTTCATGTGATAAAGATTCTAATAAGTGAAGGTATATCCGTGAAATCTGGAAATTCATGGTTTAACTTTGCCCTTTTAAAATATAAAACTTCATTCGCTTCAGGTTCCATTGAAGCAAATGGGTGTGTGGTCTATTTGTATATAAAATCACATAACTTAAGAAAAAGTGATAACAATTTATTATGTAAATAAATTATAAAAGGTGGACGTTTTTTCTCAAAAGTCGAAATGAAAATTAAACATCCTAAAATATTGAGAGTGGGACATTGTGAAGAGTTTGCGTAAAATAATTGACATCATTTTCATTGTAGTCGTTAGTTCTTTTGTCCATCTTACATCAGCACAAGCAATTGAACCAGTTAAAATTTCTTCTCAAGATGCTGCTCTTGATCTCTCAAAAGCAATTGAAATTCACCATACAAACAACTCTATTTTTCAAACAAGTACAGCACCAGGACCAGATGGTATTGTATGGCGTATTGAAGTGCAGGCAAAAAATGAAAAATTTTCCGGAAATTGGGCAGTTTTTTCTCTTGCAAATCCAACAGATGAACAAGTTGATCGTCTCATCGTTGCCCCCCATTACCGCATGGCACGTTCTGGATTTTTTTGGCCAGACCTTGGATCATCAAGGATTCAATCCATAACGCCAAGCGAAGGTTTTTCCCTCGATCGTCAACTTAGTGCAAACTCTGATATCTTTCGTATTACCCTTAACCCTGGTGCTGTTATTACATTTGTGGCCGAACTTAACTCTGCAAATCTACCGCAAATCTATTTATGGCAACCTGAAGCTTATAAAGATGCAATTAATTCTTATACGCTTTATCATGGTATTCTTCTTGGTATATCCGGTCTCTTAGCGCTTTTGTTAACTGTTCTCTTCGTCGTCCGTGGAACAGGGCTGTTTCCTGCAACAGCAGCTGTTGCTTGGGCTGTGCTTTTTTATATTGGTATTGACTTCAACTTTTTAAATAAATTCTTTTCAGTTACACTCACAACCCAACCAATCTGGCGTGCTGGTACAGAAGTAGCACTTACTGCTACACTCTTCATTTTTCTTTTTACTTATCTCAGCCTTAACCGCTGGCATTATCATTTTAGTTACGGTGCTATCGCTTGGACCATTGCCTTTAGCAGTCTAGGAGCCTTTGCTATTTATGATCCCATCAGAGCAGCTGGAATTGCGCGTTTGTCTTTTGGCCTTACCGCTGTGCTTGGTATAATATTAATCATCTATTTCTCAATCAGAAGCTATGACCGCGCCATTATGCTTATTCCAACATGGTTGCTCATTAGCTTTTGGTGTGCTGGAGCCTATGCCTGCATAGCTGGACATTTAAACAATGATATTATCCAGCCAGCATTAGCGGGAGGATTAGTGCTCATTGTTCTTCTCATAAGCTTTACTGTCCTGCAACAAACTTTTTCTAATGACGCTTTCCATGAAGGAATATTTTCCGACCTTGAACAACAAGTACTCGCAGCAAAGGGAGCTGGAAATATTATTTGGGATTGGAATATTGAGCGTGATCGTATTGTTGTACATCCAAACATGGCAACCCTTTTTGGTACTGAAATTCATAACCTCAATGGACCTATGCGCAACTGGATTTCAGCCTTGCACCATGATGATCGTGAACGCTTTCAAGCCGTATTGGATATCATTCTTAAAAATAAAAAAGGGCGCATTGATCAAATTTTTCGGCTTTCTTCCGGTGGTGGTTATTATCATTGGTTTTCTCTTCGTGCACGTCCGGCTATGCAAAAAGATGGAAAAATCACACGTGTCATTGGAACCATTGTCAATATTACTAACCATAAAAAATCCGAAGAACGCTTATTGCATGATGCAATCCACGACAGCTTAACTGGACTTCCTAACCAACAAATTTTCTTTGATAGACTACAAAATTATACCTCTTTAGCGAAAGCAAATATCAAAATTAGACCAACTGTCTTTATGATTGATTTTGACAATTTTCGCCAAATTAATCGCAAATTAGGCATAGCAGTTGGGGATACTGTACTGCTTATAATCGCACGTCGTTTAAATCGTCTCATTAACTTTCAAGACACCTTATCGCGTCTTTCAGCAGACCGCTTTGCAATTATTTTACTCAGTGAAACCGAACCACAAAAAATTGCAGCATTTGCAGATCATTTGCACAAAACAATTTCAGCACCTATTTCACTTTCAGAAAATAAAATAATCCTTTCAACCTCTATCGGATTGGTTACATGGAGTGAAAGCCGATCAACGGCTAAAGATATTTTTAATGATAGTGAGTTAGCGATGATTCGCGCAAAACAAATGGGTGGGAACCATATTGAACCTTTTCGTCCTAATTTTCGCACTTTGGGTCTCGAACATAATACTCTGGAGAAAGATGCTCGTTATGCCATAAAACGTAATGAGATGAAAATCCTCTACCATCCTATTCTTAATTTATCAGACGGACATATTATTGGTTTTGAAACAATTGTAGAATGGCATCATCCCACTTATGGAAATTTAAATGTCTCTGATTTCATAAAAATCGTAGAAAATGAACTAATTGTTATGGATTTGTCACAATTTATCATCGATAATGCCATTATTGATCTTATAAATGTACAAGAAAAGTTTTCCCAACAATCTTTCTTTATTTCAATTAATTTACCAAGCGCAGAAATGATTCATCCTCGTTTTATCAGTCAATTGCGTGCCGCTTTGCTTCGCCATCCGCTCCACAAAGGGCGTCTGATGATTGAAATATCTGAATTTGTCTTAAGAAATAATCCTGAACAATCAGCGCACTTTCTTGAACAAATTAAAACACTTGGAATGAATCTCGCACTCGATAATTTTGGAACAGGTTATTCGTCTCTGACCTATCTCGTACGTTATCCATTTGATATGGTTAAACTTGATCGTTCACTTATCTCAATCGACTCTCTTAAGAAGAAAATTGTTCTAAAGTCTATCATTAATATGGCAACAGATCTTAATTTGCAAATTATCGCAGAAGGTGTTGAAAACGAAAAAGAAGCAATCTTCCTCCGTCAAGAAGGCTGTAAATATGTTCAAAGTACACTTGTGACGAAACCGATTGCCATAGAAGAATTAATTACGCTCGTTCAGAGCCATTTCCCTTATAAAATAAAAACATAAGGGATAAAATAACGTGTAAAGTTAAAAAGCTTAGAAAAAACTCTACGCGTGTCCCATTTCAGAAGCAAGATAAGTTGGATCGATACCCATGCGTGTTAAACTTTTATCATACTTGCAGCTTAAATCGCTTTCAAAAAGAAAACTAGGTGATGTAGAACTGATTAGCCAACCATTTGTAGAAATTTCTGCCTCAAGTTGCCCCGCTTTCCATCCAGCATAGCCTAATGCGACCAGTGCATGTTGCGGACCTTGTTCGCAACTGATCGCTTTTAATATATCAATTGTCGCAGTAAAACAGATCTTATCTGCAATAAAAACAGTTTCTTCACAAGCATAATCATCTGAATGAAGGACAAAACCACGCGAAGGATCAACAGGACCACCATAGCGAACTGGAAACTGTTTTATTGGTTCAGAAAGACTTTTTTTTTGGCCACTGTCTATGATTCCTAAGTGAAGCAAAAGCTCTGGAAAATCAATGTGATGCAATTGATTGAGAATGATGCCCATCGCACCGGCATCAGAATGCGCACAAATATAAATAACAGAACGAATAAAGCGTTTGTCATTCATCCCAGGCATTGCTATGAGTAATTGTCCACCTAAAAAGCCATTACACCGCTTCATTAATCTGTTATTCTCCATAATTGACATGATAAAAATTTGTTCATTTAGCACACTAGGAAAATAAAACTCCAATGAAAAAAAGTTATATATTTACAAATTTACAAAATATCGCAACTTTCTTTTATAAAAAGCTTTTAGTTACTTTAAGCTTAACATTCATAGTTTTAGAATTACTTAACATTCCTGTAAATGCTCAAACAGAACAAAAACTCCAGCTTTTCGCAACATCTTGGTATGAATCAGATGGTGGTCGTATCCGATTAGCGATCACTGAACCTTCTCTTTCTGGAATAAGAGAAGGCATTATTGAAATTGAGCTTAAACCAGGATGGAAAACTTACTGGCGTAATCCAGGTAATTCTGGCATGGCACCATTTTTTAATTTCAACCAACAGATTTCTTATGAAATCTTTTATCCTACTCCACAGCTTTTTGAAACAGAAAATGATTGGTCATTAGGTTATAAAGATAAAGTAATATTGCCCTTCAATCTTTCTGGTTCAAGCAAAAATTTAAGTGGTGCTTTCACTCTTGGATTATGTAATAAAATCTGTCTTCCATTTACTGTTAACTTTGATTTTTCGCCATCTGCTCTTAAAAATAAACAGCTTCCTGCTTCCTTCTTAAAAAAGGCGCAAAATTCTTTGCCCCGCATGACGCAGAATGCACTAAAAATAAGTGCTGAAAAAAATAATAGTACCCTTCTTATAAAAATACAAAATAACAACAAAACCACTCCTTCCTCTCTCTTTTTAGATGGAGGAGAAATGCAAATTGGAGCAGCAAGAAAAGTCAGTGATAACGCAGAATATACACTCTTCAATGCTCCACTCTATTTCACACCAGAAGAAATAAACCAAAAAATTTTTTATACAGTTGCTTTTAAAGATCACGCCTTAAGTGGAACATTCATATTCCATACGCAGCAGCCAACCCCTCTTGCGTCTCCGTGATAAAAGAAAAAGCTCTCAAAAAGCAATTATGCTGGAAAACGTCCATTTTCACGATATTGAGTAATTGCTTTGCGAGCAAGGGCATCTGCGCGTTCATTTTCTGGATGTCCCGCATGCCCTTTTACCCAGTGCCATCTAACTGTATGACAAGAACTAGCATCCTCAAGAGCTTGCCATAGCTCCATATTTTTAACAGGATTTTTTGATGCAGTGCGCCAATTATTCTTTTTCCAATCTTCAATCCACTTAGATATACCGTTACGTACATAAACTGAGTCTGTATAAAGATCGACCAAACAGGGCTCTTTAAGCGCCTTTAATGCACAAATTGCCGCCATGAGTTCCATTTGATTGTTTGTCGTATGGACCTTACCGCCATAAAGCTCCCGTTCATGACCATTCCAGCGTAAAATTGCTCCCCATCCTCCAACTCCAGGATTCCCTGAGCAAGCACCATCTGTATAAATTTCAACGACTTTTTGTTGAGTTGCCATAAAATTTAAAAACCTAATTCACTTAGCGAATTTACATTACTGAAAAAACAAAGCTTGTGCCAATACTCCCATGGATCTTTCTTAATAACAAAGCTATTAGGCGGTGTATTAAACCAATCATATAGACGTGTGAGTAAGAAACGTAGAGATGCACCACGAGCTAATAAGACCATCTTGTCAAATTCTAAAGGGATCAATGGTCTTATTTTTTGATAATTTTCCAATAACTTACGTGCTTTGGTAAGATTATAGGAATGATCAGGCTCAAAGCACCAAGCATTTAAACAGATCGCTAAATCATAAGCAAA
This sequence comes from Bartonella sp. AP11XZML, assembly GCF_042196445.1. Lineage (NCBI taxonomy): Bacteria > Pseudomonadati > Pseudomonadota > Alphaproteobacteria > Hyphomicrobiales > Bartonellaceae > Bartonella > Bartonella sp. AP11XZML. The sequence goes on along the minus strand of NZ_JBHIQF010000042.1, from coordinate 157,746 downwards.
AAAGTCATTACAAGCAAAATAGAAATCTATCATCCCAGAAAGACGATGATTCACAAAAAAAACGTTATCATTAAATAAATCTGCATGAATAATGCCTATTGGTAAATTAAATGGCCAATTTTCCTGTAAAAAAGCCAATTCCAACTCAATTTTTTGTCCAAATTCTTTTAACAATGCATCTTCTTTGGTTTGACAACGTTGCCACAATACCTTCCAATCCATAACAGAAAGAGTATTTTTACGACTGAGTGTAAAATCCTGTCCTGCTAAATGTAATTGTGCTAACCCCGTCCCCACTTCGCCACAATGATCTATATTGGGCTGGCGGATCCACTCTCCTTCCAGAAAAGTAATAATAGCAGCAGGACGTCCTGCTAGTTCACAGATCATCATTCCATCATTTTGAATAACAGGTTGAGGACAAGGAATTCCACGCTGTCCTAAATGCTGCATCAAGCGACAAAAAAAAGGTAAATCATCTTTTGAAATACGCTTTTCATAAAGTGTTAAAATAAATCGCCCTTGTGTTGTCTCTAACATAAAATTAGAATTTTCAATCCCCTCTTCTATACCTTGATAAGACAAAAGTGATCCTATTGCATAACGTGTTAAAAACACTTTTAAATCATTTGGGTGAATATCTGTATAAACGGCCATTATTCTGCTTTCGTTGTAGACATGTCTGTATTCTGATTTTCATTTTTTGCATTATTTGCTTGACCATTAACGAAAGCCATATCTTGAGACGTTAAAATGACGTCGCGTAATTTGCGACTCACTAAAAATTTTTCCGTTTCTACCACTGTTTCAGCCAATTCTATTGTGACATCATAACGCTCACGAAATGCTGAAATAATTTCATCAATAATAATTTCAGGAGCCGAAGCCCCTGCTGAAAGACTGACTATAGAAAGAGATTTTAGGTTTTCAAAATTAATTTCATCAGCGCGCTGAACTAAAATAGCTTGCCGCGCACCAGACTTTTCGGCAACCTCTACTAAACGTCGTGAATTAGAAGAGTTTGGTGCTCCAACAATCAAAAACAAATCACTCCCCTTTGCCGCTGCTTTAACCGCATCTTGTCGATTCGTTGTAGCATAGCAAATTGATTCAGCCGCTGGTGCTGCTAATGTAGGAAAACGTTGTTGTAATATATCGATAATTCCTGCAGTATCTTCAACAGAAAGCGTTGTTTGTGTAACAAATCCTAATTTATCTGGATCATTGGGTTGATAATGCAAAGCATCTTCTATCGTTTCAATAAGCGTCACAACCCCTTCTTCAAGCTGTCCCATTGTCCCTATCACCTCAGGATGACCAGCATGACCAATCAATATAACATGACGACCATGACGTTGATGTCGTATCGCTTGTTTATGAACTTTCGAGACCAACGGACATGTTGCGTCGAGATAAAACAAATTATAGTATCGTGCTTCTTCTGAAACAGATTTTGGTACACCATGAGCAGAAAAAACAACTGGTTGATTGCGATGTTCTTCTGGAATCTCATTAAGTTCTTCGACAAAAACAGCACCCCGTTGCTGTAATCCCTCAACTACGTAGCGGTTGTGTACAATTTCATGACGAACATATACTGGAACACCATATTTTTTTAATGCAAGCAGAACAATCTGGATAGCGCGATCAACCCCTGCACAAAATCCACGTGGACCACAAAGACGTATCGTTAAAGGGGGAAGTCCAGACATAAATCATCCTTAATCTCTATAGTTTTAGCTATATATTCAAACAACCTATTATTATACATGAATAAGCAATGTAAAAAAACGTGCAATATCATCTTTTGCATAAGAACACACTCTATCGTGTTTTCTTACAGCATTTTCTTGAAGAAAAGCTCTTTTAAAATTTGCTCTTTCATTTTACGCAACTAAAGAGCGATAAAATACCAAACAAGAGATTCAATCAAAAGAATTCCAAAGATAGCTGCCAAATAAAGTAACGAAAAGAAAAACGTTTTTTTGGCCATCAAAATAGTTTCATTATGTGTATCAGCTTTCCATAAACGATAGGCAAAATAAATAAAGATAATGCTTAAAATTGTTGAAAAAATACCATAAAAAATTCCGCCAAGACCAGTAAAGCAAGGAGCAGCAGCACACAATGCCATCAAAACAGTATAAAATAAAATCTGTTTTTTTGTTGAATGTTCACCTCGTACATTAGGCATCATAGGGATACCTGCAGCCTCATAATCAAGAGATGAAAATAAAGAAAGAGCCCAAAAGTGAGGGGGGGTCCACATAAAAATGATTAAAAATAATAAAAAGCTATCAATACTCACTGTCCCTGTTGTCACGGCCCATCCAATCATTGGTGGAAAAGCCCCAGAAGCACCACCAATAACAATATTTTGTGGTGTGATACGCTTTAACCAAATTGTATAGATAACGACATAAAAGAAAATCGTAAACGCAAGAAAAAATGCCGCAAACCAATTAATGAAGCTCCCCATAACCAATACCGAGAGCATAGAAAGAACCATGCCAAAAATAAATGCCTTTTGGGAGCTGATTTTACCCATGGGAATAGGACGCTTTTTAGTCCGTTCCATCACAGCATCAATGTCAGCATCATACCACATGTTTAGTGCTCCCGCACCACCGCCACCAGCAGCAATACATAAAATTGCTAAAAAACCATACCACGGATTGATAGGAACAGGCGATACAAGCAAACCAACCAGAGCCGTAAAGACCACAAGAGACATAACACGTGGCTTTAATAATGTGATGTAATCACCAATACCGGATTTTGGTGGCGTTGATTTACCATTCACAACCGATAACTCTTCTGAAACTGACATTCCTCTCAAAGCCCTTTTCCATTTCTGTCATTCACAAATCCAATATTATCTGACAAATATTATCTAGCGTATGGAAATGACCCATTAAGACCAATCGTATTTTTGAGAAAATATGAAATATCTCTTTCGCACGTATCCCCTAAAAGTAAATGGAAATATTGGCAATAAAAATACATTTTTTCAATCAACGTTCTCTCCACATTACAAATGTATCATAAAAATATATCATATGAATTAATATATTTGGGTAAATACTGATTTTGTGTTATGGTTTTTTATGGGGAATTCATTTTTTATGTAAATCTATGCATGGTTGTGGGTGTTGAGTCGGATAGGATTTTCTGTGATACTTTATAAATTACTCAAAAAAACTTTTTTTATTGGTGCTGTTCTTTACACGCTTTATAGTAGTTTTATCAGTCATGCATTTGCACAAACACCCTATGCACAAGATGTCCCTGCTCCGCAAACCTATGGTGCATGGACAAAAGTGTGTTCTCTACCACCAGGTACACCTAACATGCAGTGTGAAGTTGTACAAAACGTTCACACACAAGGGCGTCAAGATATTACCTTGCGCGTTACATTTTATAAACTTCCTCAAAAGCAAGGTGCCTTGATGCGTGTTTTTGTTCCGATTCGCGTTGAATTACGTCCTGGCGTTGGAATTAAAATTGACGATAAAAATATGGGCAGAATGGAATATCGTCGTTGTCTTGGTGATAATTGTGTTGCTGAAGCCTTTCTTAAAGAAGACATATTGCAGCTCTTTTTAAAAGGAAAAATGGCAACCTATTTTATCTTTACAACTCCGGAACAAGGGATTGGAGGTTTTGTTGACCTTCATGGTCTTGGCGACGCCTATGCAACCTTACCGACATGAATGAAATCAATACATTTTAAACAATCAAAATCTCATCGTATATTTTGAAAGATTCTTAAAATTAGATTGATAAAAATCTTCTGAGCCCCCATAAAAATAGGATTATTCTTATGAAATCGCTGATTGATCATTTTGATATTGCTTCCTCTAAAGTGCAATCACTTATACAGGAAACACTTCATCATGCTGATGATGGTGAGCTTTACCTTGAGTACACAGAAAGCGAAGCTCTTTTATTTGATAATGGACAGCTTAAAAACGGCTCATTTCATCAAGATATGGGATTTGGACTACGCGTTGTTGCTGGAGAGGCTACTGGATATGCTCACTCTAGTGAGTTATCAGCTGCTGCACTCAAACGTGCCAGTGAAGCTGCTAAAGCTGTTACCTATAATAATCATGCAGGGACTTATAGCATAGCACCTCAACAAACAAACAAAAGGCTTTATCAACCGCATAATCCCCTTGATGCTCCATCATTTGAAGAAAAAAGTGCTCTTTTGCAAAAAATTGATGCCTATTTACGTGCTAAAAATGATAAATTGCATCAGGTGACTGTTTCTCTTTCCGGCTCGCTACAACATGTTGAAATTTTACGTGCAGATGGTTATTTGGTTCGTGATATTCGTCCCCTTGTGCGACTTTCTATATCTGTGATCGCTGCTGAAGGCAATCGTCGTGAAAATGGTTTTTATGGATGTGGAGGGAGACAAGCATTTAACCAATTTATTCATGAAGACAATTGGAAAAAAGCCGCGGATGAAGCCTTACGTATGGCTTTAACAAATTTAGAAGCAGAAGCAGCACCTGCTGGATCTTTTGATGTTGTCTTAGCTAACGGATGGCCTGGTGTTATGCTCCATGAAGCCGTAGGTCATGGTTTAGAAGGTGACTTTAACCGTAAAAAAACATCGGCTTTTGCTGGACTTTTAGGACAACAAGTTGCAGCAAAAGGTGTTACAGTTGTTGATGATGGAACAATTCCACAATGCCGTGGCTCTCTCACTGTCGATGATGAGGGGACCCCTTCAGGATATAACGTTCTCATTGAAGATGGAAAACTCGTTGGTTTTATGCAAGACAGGCTTAATGCACGGCTTATGGGAGGTAAATCAACTGGAAATGGACGACGTGAATCTTATGCTTATGCACCAATGCCACGAATGACCAATACAATCATGCTAGGAGGAGATAAAACACCTGAAGAAATCCTTTCTTCACTTAAAAGTGGTATCTATGCTGTTTCATTTGGTGGAGGACAAGTTGATATTACTTCCGGAAAATTCGTCTTTGAATGTACTGAAGCATACCGAGTAGAAAATGGCAAAATTTGTGCACCAATCAAAGGTGCAACTCTTATTGGAAATGGACCGGATGCTATGAAACGTATCACAATGATTGGTAATGATAGTAAACTAGATAATGGTATTGGTATGTGCGGAAAAGCAGGGCAAAATGTCCCTGTTGGTGTTGGTCAACCTCATCTTCGAATCAATAATATGACAATCGGTGGAACTGCGCTTATAGAGGAATAAGCTTGCTCATTCCTTCCCAGTATTGCCTCCTTCTCGTCTATTACGACCATTTTGTGAGGGGGAGATTACAATGAATTGATTTATAAAGATAATCTAGCGTTATTCATATTGTATTAGAACCTTGAATACCGCAAGATTCTCTCATTTTAAATCTGTGTCTGTTGGATCAATCAAAATCATTCGTTTATACGTTACAGGCGGGGGGAGATATATGGATAAAAACTGTACAAGAAAAGACTAAAGATTCCTCTTATGGGCCGTCTCAAGTACCAAGAGTTTTAAGAAACATTAGGGGATGGCAAATATAACGACGGCACAGGCTTATTCAGACACATCTTTTTCGTAAGATATTAGTCTTTTGTGTGGTTTTTTTGTGTGGGGAAACTTGTCTTTTATATTTCATAATAAAAAAGTTTAAAAGAAAAAAACACTTTCTACATTCAGTGTTCTTAATTCAACGAGAAAAAGGTTATTATTATAGATAAATTTTGGAAAGATTTTATAATAATACTCAGGTAAACTTTTAAAAAAATCTTCATAGCATTAAAAAAATTTTAGGCTAAAGCTTCCAACCTTTCTTTTTTTTCTTTTTGCTCAAAACAGCAATAATTTCGACATGTGGTGACCATAAAAATTGATCAATCGGTATGATTTTTTCTACTGTATACCCGCCTGCAACAAGGAGAGATAAATCACGAGCAAATGTAGTAGGATTACAGGAAATTGCTACAACACGAGATACTGTTGTCTTCGCTAATTCACGTACTTGTTGCTCTGCACCAGCGCGTGGAGGGTCAAAAACTACACACTCAAAACACTCAAGTTCCTTTACAGAAAGGGGATGTCGGAAAAGATCACGTTTTTCACAAGTGACCGTTTTTAAACCAGTCGCAAAACGTACTGCTGTATTTAGATTTTTTAATGCATCTTCATTATTTTCTACTGCATGAACATTCATCTTTTTTGCCATACGCAAGGTAAATGTTCCTACCCCTGAAAACAAATCAACAGCATTCTTTACTTTTTTTAAATGAGTCAAAATAATATTGCCCATTATATTTTCAGCTTCGCAAGTTGCTTGAAGAAAACCACCAGAAGGAAATTCAACACGGACATCTCCAAAGTAAATCTCTGGTTTTTCTCGTTCAACCAAAACTTCACCGTCAACAGATAAACGTATAATCCCATATGAAAGAGCAGCACTGATCATTTTCTGACGAAGTGATTCATGGTGCACAACACAACCGCTTAAAGCAACATCTAAACCATTTTCAACACGTGTTATCGTAACATGAAACCGCTTGGCAAAGCTCTTTAGAAAAGCACAGAGCTCTCTGATATTATGCAACTGAGAAATAAGCTCTGGATGGCTTACTGGACATTCCTCAAGATCTACAATCTTATGAGAGAGATAGCGGTTAAAACCAACTTTTTGCCCCTGTGGGGTCATGGAAGCTGTTAGAGTAATCCGCCGTCGGCTATAAGGTTTACATTCTATTAAAGGCGCAACAACATTATTAAGTCCATACTTTTTAAGAGCATCAACAACCAATTGTTGTTTCCATACGCGATAAGCATCCATACGCCAATGCTGAAGAGTACACCCTCCACATTCTCCAAAATGCTGACAAAGAGTATCAATGCGTTCTGATGATTTTTCTTTTAATGCTATATATGTTGCATATTTTCCATGAACAGTAATTTCAGCACACTCTCCTGGTAAAGTAAAAGGAACATAAACGAAACCGTAAGACGTTCTAGAAGTACCATAACCATTTGCTCCGATATGGTCGATTATGACATTGTCACTCACTCTTGTTTTTCTCCGAATAGTAAATATTCCACGTTGCCATCACCACCTGTAATAGGGGAAGAAATTAAACCTTTTGCACTCCACCCTGTTTGTGTATTTAACCAAACAAAAAGCGCCTCAGCAGTTTCTTTAGCACTTGATGGACTTAATATTCCTCCCTTACTAAAGTGTTTACGACCAACCTCAAACTGAGGCTTTACCAGTAAAACAGCTTGGGCACCCTTCTTGGCTAAAGACAACACGGGAGGCAATGCAAGTTTGAGCGAAATAAAGCTAACATCTGAAACGATAAGATCAATTTCTCGCCCACCTAAATGTTCCTGTTTAAAATCTCTGACATTCAAGCCTTCTAATAACGTTATAGCACTGTTGCCCAATAAACGTTTATCAAATTGATGATGCCCAACATCAACGGCAATGACATGATCTGCTCCACGCTCTAAGAGAACTTGCGTAAAACCACCTGTTGATGCACCAACATCAATGGCTGTCACTTTGTCCGTTACAATTGGAAATGCATCAAGTGCAGCAATCAATTTTAACGCTGCCCGAGAAACATAATTCTGCGCTGGATCACAAACGGTAATCTCTGCATCATCAAAAACGATTTGCCCAGCTTTAAAAACGATTTCTCCGTTAACTTTAACAGTTTGACGCATGACAGCATCACGTGCACGTGAACGTGTTGTAAAAAAGTTTTTTTCAACTAAGAGAATATCGAGCCTTTTTCTGGCAGCCATATCATACTCGAATTTTTTATCCTGTTCGAATCTCGCGGCCTAAAGCAGCAAAAACCGTGTTGACAATACCCATAGCATCAAGCCCAATACGTGAAAGAACTTTTTCTGGTGCACCATGATTCAAATACTCATCAGGAAGTTTTAGTGTACGAACTTTCAAACCATGCTCCAAGAGCCCTTCTTGCGCTAAAAATTGTAATATGTGCGCTCCAAAACCACCGATTGCCCCTTCTTCAATTGTCACCAATACTTCATGCTCTCGTGCCAAACGGCACATCAAATCCTTATCTAAAGGTTTCGCAAACCGTGCATCTGCAACCGTTGTAGATAATTCTTCAGCCTCTAACGCATCAGCAGCTTGCAATACTTCTAACATCCGCGTTCCAAAACAAACCAAAGCGATCCTATTTCCTTCACGCAGAATACGGCCTTTTCCAATTTCTAATAACTCACCACGTTGCGGTAAATCTATACCAATACCCTCACCACGTGGATAACGAAAAGAAATTGGTCCCTGATCATAAGCTGCAGCTGTACGAACCATATGCATCAGTTCAAGCTCATCAGAAGGTGCCATAACCACAAACTCAGGAAGAGTGGCTAAAAAAACAATATCAAAACTTCCAGCATGTGTTGCACCATCTGCCCCCACAAAACCTGCTCGGTCAATAGCAAAACGTACCGGTAATTTTTGAATTGATACATCATGAATAATTTGATCATAAGCACGCTGTAAAAAAGTAGAATAAATTGCAACAAAAGGCTTATACCCTTCACAAGCAAGTCCTGCCGCAAAAGTTACGGCATGTTGCTCAGCGATACCAACATCAAACATTTTTTCAGGAAATTTTTTCGCAAAAGAATCAAGACCCGTCCCTGTTGGCATCGCTGCTGTTATGCCAACAATCTTATCATCATGGCGAGCTTCTTCTATTAAAGCCTTAGAAAATACCTTGGTATAGGGTAGAATATTACTTGATGCTTTAACCTGTTTTCCTGTCGTAACATCAAAACGATTAACACCATGATATTTATCAGACGAGGCTTCTGCAGGTGGATATCCCTTTCCCTTGTGTGTGACAACATGCACCAAAACAGGACCATTAGGATATTCACGAACATTTTTAAAAACAGGCAATAAATGCCCCAAATTGTGCCCATCTATGGGTCCAACATAATAAAAGCCAAGCTCATCAAATAAAGTTCCCCCGACCAAAAGTCCACGCGCAAATTCCTCTGAACGACGTGCCTTATCCAAAAAAAACTTTGGCAATTTTTCGCTCAACATCTTTACGCGTTCACGCAAATGACGATAAGAAGGACGAGATACTAATCGTGCAAGATGTGCGCTCATAGCACCTGTAGGTGGTGCGATAGACATATCGTTATCATTAAGAACAACAATCAAGCGTGCATCCAAAGCACCAGCATTGTTCATTGCTTCATACGCCATGCCCGCAGACATTGCACCATCACCAATGACAGCTATGATATTGCGTCTTGTCTCTGCTTTCAAAGCACTTGCCACCGCCATGCCAAGCCCCGCTGAAATAGAAGTAGACGAATGCCCCGCTCCAAATGGATCATACACACTTTCTGAACGTTTTGTAAAACCAGATAATCCGCCCTCCTGACGTAATGTGCGAATTTTTTCTCTACGCCCCGTTAAAATCTTGTGTGGATAGGTTTGATGACCAACATCCCAAATAATCCTATCCTCTGGTGTATTAAAAATATAATGTAATGCAACAGTGAGCTCAACAACACCAAGTCCCGCCCCAAGATGACCACCTGTTACAGAAACCGCATCAATTGTTGCGGTCCGCAACTCATCAGCCAACTGTACCAAATCAGACTCAGGTAATGCCCGCAAATCTTGCGGAAAACAAACACGGTCAAGCAATGGTGTTAAGACCTGAGACAAAAAAAATCCTTCCTATTATCTTAACTCAAGAAAATACAATGATAAAAATATATCTTCTCTACTCTTTTATTTACAGTTTTGCATCTTTTTTACTGAAAATGCTCTTTTCTATTTGAGATGAGCTATAATTTCCTCATTTTTAACTTATTTTATAAAAAAGAAATCAATAAAACTTTCTGTTTATAAACTAAGGTTATTGCTTCTCTTAAGTCCCACAATAAATATCCAAAAAGATTTAAATTATTTAGCATCAAGTGGTTCCACTCCTTCTGGAAAACCTTCTTCTGAAAGCTGGATTTTTTCAACTTTAGCTTCAGCAACTCTTAAGAGTTTTTCACAATGCTTTTTAAGCGCTTCACCGCGTTCATAAATATCAATGGATTGTTCCAAAGGCACATCGCCACGTTCCAAATTTTCGACAATAACTTCAAGTTGCTTAAGCGCTTGCTCAAAGCTTAAGGTCGTAATATCCCCCTCTTGTATCTCTTTTTTCATATGAACCTCAAAAAATATCTGTTCTGGATATACGAACTCCAAAACCTTCCAAACCTACATAATGATGCTCTTTAGAAGCATAAACAATAACAGAGCCTATTCCTAAATATTTTAAAATTTGTGATCCTAAACCAATTTTGCGCCATTCTTCTTCGCGTGCAATCGCCTGCACATGGTTTTCTGAACTGTTTCTTGTCATGTTTTGAATACCAACAGTTGATTGTATAACAGATCCTTCACGCAAATAAATAAATACGCCACGTTTTTCTTTTTCCATCATACGCCGCATCATCACCATAATATCTGAAGTTTGACAAAAAACGTCACTTATAATGTTTTCATGATGTAAATGCACAGGAATATTCTCACCCTCACGGACATCACCAAAAACAATTGCAATATGCTGAACGACTTCCCAAGGGAGTTGATAACTTTGAACAATAGCGGGACCTACGAATGTTTCAATAGGCATTTCTCCAACATGCTTGATCAATATTTCCTTACGTTGGCGGTAAGCAATTAAATCTGCAACCGTTATAATATGCAACCGATGTTCTTGCGCAAATTTCATAATCTGATCGCCATGTTTAACGCTTCCATCATCATTAACTAACTCACCGATAACACCAACCGGCGGCAAATTAGCTAATTTACATAAATCAACAGCGGCCTCCGTGTGACCTGAACGCATGAGCACTCCCCCTTCATGCGCAATTAAAGGAAAAACATGCCCTGGACGAACAAAATCATCCGCACTTGCATTTGAATTCGCAAGATTACGTACAGCTAATGTACGGTCATGCGCTGAAATTCCTGTTGTTATGCCGTGTTTAAAATCAACAGTAACCGTAAATTGTGTCCCATGTGCAGAGTTATTATCTGGTACCATTGGAGAAAGATTAAACCGTTTTGCTTCTTTTTTTGGCATAGGTGTGCACACAATACCTGTTGTGTGACGAAGAATAAACGCCATCTTTTCTTCTGTACAATGCGCTGCAGAAACAGTTAAATCACCCTCATTTTCACGGTCATCATCATCTGTCACCACAACAATTTCACCGCGTTCAAAAGCTTTAAGTGCAGAAACAATTTTTTTTTCATCATACTCCATTGTTCACCTTTTCAATCACCCAACTTGACCGCGATGTCTTAGATAATGGTCAGCAATAGCACAAGCAACCATCGCTTCACCAACAGGAACGGCACGAATCCCAACACATGGATCATGACGTCCCTTTGTTATAACGTCTATATCATGACCATCAACATCAATGGAACGACGAGGTGTTAAAATTGATGAAGTAGGCTTTACAGCAAAACGCGCAACAATTGGCTGTCCACTCGATATTCCCCCTAAAATACCACCAGCATGATTGGATAAAAAAAGCGGTTTTCCATCATTTCCCATTCGCATTTCATCGGCATTTTCTTCTCCCCTCAAGCGGGCTGCCGCAAAACCATCACCAATTTCCACACCTTTTACCGCATTAATCGACATAAGTAACGAGGCAATATCTTGATCAAGCTTTGCGTAAATAGGGGCTCCTAAACCTGCCGGAACATTTTCTGCAACGATCTCAACAACCGCACCAACAGATGTCCCCTCTTTACGGAGTTTACTGATATAGTCACTAAAAATGTGAACCATCTCTGCATCAGCTGTAAAAAAAGGATTATTATCAACCTCTGACCAATCCCAACGATCACGATTAATATTATGAGGACCAATTGCTATCACTGCTCCTCGTACAATCAAACCAGGAACGATTTTACGAGCAAATGCACCTGCTGCAACACGTGCTGCCGTCTCCCGTGCAGAAGCACGTCCCCCGCCTCGAAAATCACGAATGCCATATTTAATATCATAAGTATAATCCGCATGTCCTGGACGATACTGATGAGCAATTGCTCCATAATCTTGAGAGCGTTGATCTGTGTTTCGAATCAACAGAGAAATTGGTGTACCTGTTGTCACCAATGTCGTTCCATCGTCTTGAACAACAACTCCTGAAAGGACCTCTACTTCATCTGGTTCTCGGCGCTGCGTTGTGTATTTTGATTGTCCTGGCTTGCGTTTATCAAGATAAGCTTGAACTTCTGCAAGAGTAAAAATAATTCCAGGTGGACAACCATCAATGACACAACCAAGAGCAGCACCATGACTTTCACCCCATGTTGTTACACGAAACAAATGACCAAATGTATTATGCGACATGAAAAAAGATCCATTTCTCTGTCAAATATATACAACGATAACGTATGTTGTGTGCTATACACAAAACAGCTCTTTTCTCCCAAATACTCTTGGACACCTTAAATTTGGTCAAATTACTGCTGTCTAATAAAATCTTATAAACCAAACTTTATTCTTTAACGACAGAAATGTCTGGTGCATCAACTGCCTTCATACCTATGATATTATAACCCGAATCGACATGATGGACTTCACCGGTAACAGAACGAGACAAATCTGAAAGAAAATAAAGCGCAGAATCACCAACCTCTTCAATTGTTACCGTACGACGTAATGGAGCATTATATTCATTCCATTTTAAAATATAACGAAAATCACCAATACCAGAAGCCGCTAACGTTTTAATTGGTCCAGCAGATATAGCATTAACACGAATATTTTGGGGACCTAAATCTACCGCTAAATATTTCACGCTCGCTTCAAGAGCGGCTTTGGCAACCCCCATTACATTATAATTGGGAACAACCTTTTCTGCACCATAATAGGTTAGTGTCAAGATTGAACCACCATCTGGCATCAATTTTTCTGCACGCTTCGTTAGAGCTGTTAGGGAATAAACGGAAATATTCATGGTCATCATAAAATTTGATTCGCTGATATCAATATAACGACCACTTAATTCATCTTTATCAGAAAAACCAATAGCATGAACTAAAAAATCAAGTTTTCCCCATTTCTTCTCTATTTCTCTAAAGACCGTATCAATAGAGACACTGTCAGAAACATCACAATGTCCACAAACAAATCCCTTTAATTCTTCAGCCAAAGGCTCGACACGCTTTTTCATTGCTTCACCCTGATAGGTAAAAGCAAGCTCTGCCCCTGCGCTACTTGCCGCTTTAGCGATTCCCCAAGCGATGGAGCGATTATTGGCCAACCCCAAAATTAAACCACGCTTACCGTACAATAAACCATTACCCTTAGCCATCAGCACTGCCCCATTGTTACTTAAAATTAGTATTATTCACCTGCCTATGACACAGGTCAACTTTTTCTTCAAGCAATTGGTTTAAAATCAAACAAAAACTACGCTTTTATATATAAAATTTTTAAAATTAATCTTGTTGCATTTGCAAAAACTGTTCTAGTGCGGCGGCATTTTCATCTCCCGGCAACATAATGCGAACATGCACATAAAGATCATCTCTTGTACCATTTTTTAAACGAAGCCCTTTCCCTTTCAACCGTAAAACGCGATCAGAACTTGACCACGCAGGAATCGTTAAAACCACACGCCCCTCCAACGTCTCAACTTCTTCTTTTGCTCCCAAAACAGCATGTTTAAGAGAAACTGGTAAATCAAGATGGAGTGCTCTTCCTTCAACCCGAAAACGAGGATGTTTTTGAATCTGAATGGTTATTAACGCATCTCCTGCTTGCCCGTGAGGTACCTCTTCTCCCTGACCTTTTAAACGAATAGTCTGTCCGTCTTCAATATAATCTGGCAGTTTAATTTTTAACTTTTTTCCATTTGGAAAAACAGCTTCCACCTTTTCTGCGCCAACCATCTGCTCTAATGTTATGGCAAGATTAGCACGAACATGTGCTCCTTGTTGGGGACGGTTATAGTGTGTGGAATTCGAAAAGCTACCTCCTCCTCCAAACAGATCCCGAAAAATATCACTCGCATCAAAACTTGCACCACCTGAAGAGGAAAAATCAAATCCCTTTGCTCTTCTTGAAAAGGGATTTTGTTTATTGCTAAAATTTTCACCAGCACCATAGGCTTGATAAAGCGGTTTTCCTTCCATATCAATTTCACCGCGGTCAAATTGTGCCTTTTTATCTTTATCACCTATAATTTCATAGGCTTGATTAATTTCAGCAAATTTCTCTTTAGCCTTTGTATCATCTTTATTATGGTCTGGATGATATTTCTTCGCTAATCTTCTAAATGCCGATTTAATCTCTTGCGATTTTGCGGTACGTGCCACACCCAGAATCGTGTAGGGATCACGCATATTGCCCTCTTTTCAATTTCTTCGTTTTCAAAATATCAACTGATACGTTGTTCAATATCCCTTATAGCTTCATTAGTCTATTCTAGAGAATAATTTCTTCTTTTCTCTTTATATGTCTATCAATAAACTAAAATACCAGATAAAATGAGACATTTATTTAATATAGCTCCTTGTAGTCTATGCTAAAGTAAAAAATAATTAAACTACCATAGAAATACACGATAGCATTGGCTTTTTGAAAATAAGAAAAAATAGTACTGTAACGCCTTGATGATAAAGTAAATGAGAAAATGCCTCACCCATGCTCACTGATATTTGGAGAAACTATGAGCACAAAAATACCAACAGATGATCATTTTATGAAAATGCAAAAACCTTTTGAACTTTTCGCAAAGTGGCTTGAAGAGGCAACGATAAGTGAAATAAATGATCCGAATGCTATGGCATTAGCAACAGTTGACGAAACAGGACTCCCTAATGTTCGTATGGTTCTCCTCAAAGACTACAGTCCCCAAGGATTCGTCTTCTATACCAATTATGAAAGCTGTAAAGGACAAGAAATTTTAAAATCAATGAAAGCATCCTTAGGTTTTCATTGGAAATCACTCCGTCGTCAAGTCAGAATTAGAGGAATCGTTGAAAAAGTAAGTCAACAGGAAGCCGATGCCTATTTCCAATCGCGACCACGTGGTAGTCGAATTGGTGCATGGGCCTCTAAACAATCTCAACCTTTAGACAATCGTTTTGTGCTCGAAAAAGCAATTGCTCAATATACTGCGCGTTATGCTCTAGGCAATATTCCACGACCACCTTATTGGTCTGGGTTTCGTGTTAAACCCCTTTCTATAGAGTTCTGGTGCGATCGCCCATTTCGTTTACATGATCGTTTGCTTTTTACACGGGATTGTGTTGAACACAGCGATTGGAAAAGACAAAAACTTTATCCCTAATCCTTCAAACTTCATCGTTATGAAGATTTTTTCTTCGCAACAATTAAACAAATATTTTTTATTCGAAAAATTCTAAAAGAAGATGATTTATTTTATTTAAATAGAAGAATTTTATTTTCACTGTAAAGGTTAATTGGTGATATTTTCTACTGTATTGCTTAAAAATAGATTAGCAACAAGCTTATTAAAAAAAACATACTGTATTCAGTAGAAACTATGATTTTAGCTAACTTATTTTTAGACCGCAGGATAAAATATCATCCATATACCCCCACATACTAAACCAGCAAAAATCACAAAACCAATAAGCGAATTAGATTTGAAAAGCCTGAGGCATTGTGAACTGTCATCTATATCAATGACTTTAATTTGAATAAACATATGGATACTTGCCACAAAAATCCCCAAAAAACTAAGAACAGGAACTCCAGCTAAATAAAATGCTAGACTAACGAACATCACAAAACCACCATACAAAAATACTAAAGCACGCTTGGTTGCTTTACCAAAAAGAAGAGCCGTAGAACGGACACCAACAGTAATGTCATCTTCTTTATCTTGATGTGCGTAGATTGTGTCGTATCCTATGGTCCACAAAATTGATCCCACATAAAGCAAGATTGGTGCCCAGCTTAAACTTCCAAAGACAACAGCCCACCCCATTAATGCCCCCCAATTAAATGCAACGCCTAAAAAAAACTGCGGCCAATATGTTACGCGTTTCATAAAAGGATAAAATGCAACAGCTATCAATGACGAAATACCTAGAAAAAAACTAAACCTATTAAATTGTGATAAAACGACTAAACCAACAAAACATTGCACAAGGATAAAAACTCTCGCTTGAAACCGACTCACATGACCTGTTGGCAATGGGCGAGAACGTGTCCTTTCTACCTGAGCATCAATTTTATGGTCAATAAGATCATTCCAAGTACATCCTGCCCCTCGCATAGCAATAGATCCCAGAAAAAAAAGAAAAAGATACCAAACCCAATGAAGAAACATTGATAAAAGAGTATCGTAATGCATGTTATAAGAGAAAAAAGCCATTGTTGTTGACCAAAAACAAGGCCACATCAACAATTGCCAACCGATAGGTCGATCCCAACGCGCCAATTGCGCATAAAACCATAAAGAACGGGGAAGGAAGCTGTAGACCCATTGTTTGGAAGATGCATCCATAACCCGTCCTTGGCTATCATAGGACTGAACATGCGCGATATTTTTATTTTTTTTCATCAAATGATTTACCTTTGGTCTTGCGATAGAGACATTTCATTCTTATGAGAAGGGGATGAGATTAATTATCTTTTATGAGAGGAGCAAGCAATGAATATTCTTCTTATTGGCTCAGGTGGACGAGAACATGCTTTAGCATGGAAAATAGCAGCATCACCACTGCTAACAAAGTTATATTGTGCTCCTGGAAATCCTGCAACAACAGAATTTGGTGAAAATATTAATTTAAACATTGATGACCATCCCCTTGTTATTGATTTTTGTAAGGCACATTCTATTGATCTTGTAATTGTAGGACCAGAAGCACCCTTGGTGGCGGGTATAACAGACTCTCTTAATAGCGCTAACATCTGTGTATTTGGTCCTACTCAAAAAGCTGCTCAACTAGAAGGTTCAAAAGCCTTTACAAAAGATTTATGTCGGAAGAATAACATTCCTACAGGAAGTTACCAATGCTTTAATGATGCCTCTAAAGCTAAAGCTTACATTCAGCAACAAGATGTTCCCATTGTTATTAAAGCTGATGGCTTAGCAGCTGGCAAAGGTGTCGTGGTTGCAACAACTATGGAAGAAGCGTTTAACGCAGTTGATGCCTGCTTCAAAAGTACATTTGGAGATGCAGGAAACAAAATTGTTGTAGAATCTTTTCTTGAAGGTGAAGAAGCAAGCTTCTTCTGCCTTTGTGATGGTAAAGTTGCTCTTCCTTTTGGATCTGCTCAAGATCATAAACGTGTAGGTGATGGGGATACTGGAGCAAACACCGGTGGTATGGGTGCTTATTCACCAGCGCCCATCATGACCCAAGAAATAGTGAATCGTACTCTCAAAGAAATTGTTGAACCAGCTTTAAAAAGCATGAAAGAAATGGGCGCCCCCTTTAAAGGTATTCTCTTCGTCGGATTAATGATAACGCAAAAAGGACCCGAATTAATTGAATTTAACGTACGATTCGGTGATCCTGAATGTCAAGTTTTAATGATGCGCCTCAAAGATGATATTTTGCCAATTTTTCTTGCTGCATCTCAAGGAAAACTTGAAAATAAGCCTCTTCGGTGGTCTGAAAAAACAGCTCTCACCGTTGTTATGGCTGCTAGTGGTTATCCAGACTCTCCCCAAAAAGGTACTGTTATCCGTAACGTTGATCAAGTAAACACTCTTCCCGATGTGAAAGTTTTTCAAGCTGGTACAGTGTTGCGTGATGGAGAACTCATTGCAAATGGTGGACGTGTACTCAATATAACTGCAACAGGAAAAACGATTACGCATGCACAAAAACGTGCTTATGAAGCTGTTGATTGTATTGATTGGCCAGAAGGTTTTGTTCGTCGAGATATCGGATGGAGAGCCGTTGCGCGAGAAAATTAAATCCTTTGAATATTCTTTTTTTACGATTTTATTATTTTATATAAGAGCATGATACAAAAATTTTCTCACTGTTTTACGTTGACCATAATTTTGAAAAAATAAGTGTGCTTTCCTTTGAACAATCAAATATTGTAAATAGGATATCTACTCATGATAAAATAGGAAAATTTTCTGAATCTGAAGATGTAATATAAAATAATCATTTTACTGTTGTCTTTACTTTAAACGCATTTTCTCATCATTTTTATAAACACTTTCTTTCTTATAAAATCCTGAGGAAAAACGTATATACTATTATTTCTTTTATTTATCGCGTTTTTAGTGAAATTCCGCTTTTACGAAAAATGAAATGCCCAAAAAAGATAGTTATGTTATTCACATACAAATTCTTAAACAATATCTCTCATGCTTATCATCCCATTTTACGACACTACCTGCAAATAGTATAAATCCATTCTGCCAGCTTTCTGGAATAAAAATAAAAACCTATACCATCATTGTATTTTCCAATTCTCAATTTTACGATAACCCTTTCTATCTAAATGATTTTGATTATAAAAGAGAGATGAAATAAGAATATTCTGCAATATTCAAAGCTTTCATTCAACATGGAGAAATGATTTATAAAAAAAATTCAAAAACACTTCCAGTAATCTTCTGGTGTTTTTAATAATGTGGCAAAAACCCAAAATTATACCACAAAAAAACAGTTTCTATTGTTATGAAAACCGTTTTTACCTCTCTGAAAAAAGCGTTTTACATCATCGATTCCTGCTGCCAATGTATGGTGTCAAAAAACTCTCATTTACAATCATTGACTTTCTCTTTGTTTTCAAGAACCAAAAGTCACACCAAATCCCGTCTGTAAAGGTCTGAATTCTCATTAAGCGGGTTCCTCTTGCTTCCCACTCATATGCTGCACTTACACAAAGACCTACAAGCAAACTTAAGAATATTCGCCATATCTTCTAAAAACACTTCATGTGTGAAGTTTACATGCCTTATGTTACCTCCCCAAACAACGATGTTTTACAGCACAACAAGATAAATGCTGACGGTCGTACAAAAATGAATGCATGTTAATTTACTGGAGTGCAATTCGATTCGCAATCACCAAACGCAAGCCTAACGGATTGCTATAACGAAGTAAAAAATGCTTTTGTTTAGAATGTGCTGTTGTACCAAAAAATCGATGTAAATCAGAACGATCTTTTACAACCAGAATGCGATTATCTTCATTGATCATAAGCATGGGAAGGCCATAAGTATCCGCCCATAACCGCCAATCCAGAAGAACATTATTCAAATCTCTGGAAACCAAAAGCGGTATACAAGCTTCCTCATCGGCATGAAGTAATTCTAATGCAACAGCTCTTTCTCCTGAACGCGTTTTTACAGTACGTGCTGCAATTCCTTGAAAATGATAAGGGGGTATTAAATGCGATAAGCTTGAAGGCATATCCGTTTTAAAAGAAACACCACGCTCATTTAACGAACAAATAACCTGATTACCCGTTTTGGATGAAAAATATGTCGTCGTTTGTGGCAAATGGCACGGATCTAACCGAAATTCAAGCACCGCTTTTGCCTGATTAAAGCATTGATTAGCCATATACATTATCCCAATTTATCTTAAATAACATACACCCTTTAGCAGCTTTTTCTCATTGGATTATTAAAAGTTTGAATAAAAAACAACTGGTTTCTTTTTTGGTTATTAAAATCTAAACAAAAATGCATGATCACCATTCTTGAATTATAATACTTTTCCAGGATTCATTATCCCTAAAGGATCGAGTGTTTTTTTAATCCCTTGCATAATATCCAATGCGACAGGCGATTTAAAAGAACGAAGTTCTTCGCGCTTAAGCTGACCAATTCCATGCTCAGCAGAAAATGCACCTCTATAGTCCACCACTAAACTATGAATGCGATGATTCATTGTTGACCATAACTGCAAAAACACTGTCGTATCAGCTCCTACAGGTTGTGTAATATTATAATGTAAATTTCCATCGCCCATGTGTCCAAAACAAATCACCTGTGCTCCTGGAGCAATATCTTCAACAATGAGCGCTGCCTCAGCAATAAAATCAGGAATAGAAGCAAGTGGGATTGCAATATCATGCTTAATGGACCCTCCTGCTAACTTTTGTGCTGATGATATACTTTCTCGTAATTGCCAAAAAAAATCTTGCTGTTTTAAAGATTGCGCAACAACAGCATCTTCTATCACCGCATTCTTTAAAGCTTCTTCTAAAATAGTACTCAATACCGATAACGCCTTATCATTGCCTTGCAACGATGAAATGTTCATTAATACATACCATTCATGTTTCCGCTGAAGAGGAGGCTTCTCACACATCTTATAATCTAAAGCCATTTGCAAACTGAGATTTCCCATGAGCTCAAAACCTGTCAACATCCCTCCTCCATATTCTTGAGCCAGAGATAAAAACTCTAAGGCCTTCGCCGGACTATATAATCCCACCAAAGCAACAGCTTTTCCTTTTATTTTTGGAAACATCTTCAAAACGGCTGCGGTTATAACTCCCAATGTGCCTTCTGCACCAATAAAAAGATCTTTTAAATCATAACCGCTATTGTCTTTTTTAACAAAACGCAAATCATCTAAAATACGCCCATCCGGTAAAACAACTTCTAAACCAAGACAAAGATCACGCATATTGCCATAAGCTAAAACAGCTGTCCCTCCAGCATTCGACGAAAGATTTCCTCCTACTTGGCAAGAACCTTCAGATGCCAAAGAAAGAGGGAAAAAACGACCTGATTCATCCACTTTTTTCTGTAAATCCTGTAAAATAACACCAGCCTCTACAACAACAAAATTTCCCTCAAGATTTATAGCTCTAATCTTATTTAATCGCTCCATGGATAAAAGTACGCTCCCTCCTCCTTCATCTGGTTGTTGTCCCCCCACAAGCCCTGTATTTCCACCCTGTGGCACAATCGGTGTGCGCGTTTTGCTCGCTAACTGCATAATCGATGAGACCTCTGCGCAAGAAGATGGACGTAAAAGTAAAGGTGTTTTTCCATGAAAAAGCCCACGCTCTTCAAGCAAATACGGTGCAATCAAAGCTTGATCCGTTATAGCATGCTTAGCACCAACAATTTCCCTAAACCCTTCAATTAATTCCTGCTCCATGTTCATTTCTCCTTTGGAGCCGCAGCACGTATAAGACGATCATTAATAGCCTCTCCTAATCCGTATGATGGAATAGGTTCTACTGCGATACATCTCACTTTAAATGAATCTAATTCCTTCATATATTGAAATAAATGAGAGGCTGCCTCTTCCAACTTTCCATCTTCGCTAAGGTTTAAAATAGAAACGGCATTTTCAGCCCCCATAACACGCTTTGAACCAAATGCTAAAAGCGCTTCACCATTTTCCACCTTTTCTACATTCAAACGAACCGTAGCATTGGGAGCATAATGCGATTTTAACATCCCAGGAGCTTCAATCGCCGCCCTTTGATCTATCCGTTTTAAAGGCTTCCCCACAACCTCTTCAATTTCATCAGCCGCAAGCCCCCCTGGACGCAAAAGATAAATATTTTCACCACAAATTTTAATAATCGTTGATTCCAGCCCTATTTTAGCAGGTCCTCCGTCCAATATCAAAGGAACAGATTCCCCCAAAGATGCAAAAACAGCCTCAGCTGAAGTAGGGCTAAGACGCCCCGATTGATTCGCACTAGGAGCAGCAAGTGGACGGCCAAAATGTTGTACCACTTCCGCAAAACGACTGTCTGGAAAACGAACAGCCAAGGTATTCAAACCAGAGGTTGTTAAAGGATGGATATTATGCTGTTCCTTTAAAGGCAAAACCAATGTCAAAGGCCCTGGCCAAAATTCCTCTATTAATTGGCGTGAAAGAAAGTCAATTTTAACATAACGTTCCGCCATTTCGATGCCGCTAACATGCGCAATAAGAGGATTAATTTGCGGACGACCCTTTGTAGAATAAATAGAAGAAATTGCCCTCCCATTGGTTGCATCGCCTGCTAATCCATAAACAGTTTCTGTTGGTAACGCTACTAACTTCCCTTGTTCAAGAAGCGCTATTGCCTCTCTTATCGAAGCACTATCGAGTGGTAAAATCGTCATGACACATCATTTCTATAACACTCTTTTAGTGATATTATGCTCTTTTTTATTCATATATCACATTGATTTATATGTTTTTTTAAGTATGGGGTTCATAAATAAAGGTTAGGGAATAGGATTTTCCAATATTCTTCTACAAAACATATCTTATTCTTCTAACTTTCTCTAATAATTTTTTGAATTTTGCTAAGTTCTCTTGTGAAAAGCTATTGTTGAAACTCTTGACATAGACTTAACGTGCAGTACATTGTACTACAATTGAATAGGGGATTTAGAAATGGGAAAAATTCAAGCCCGCATACCTGATCAAGTTCAAGAAATTGCAAGTGCAGTTATTAAGTCTACGGGTTTAACTGTATCGGATGCAGTACGCATGTTTATGACCCGCATTGCTAGAGATCGAACATTACCGCTTGGATCTTTCAACCAAATCCGGAAACATTACAAGCTATCGAGGATGCCGAAATGGGATGCGTCGAACGTACATCATTAGACAGCTTAAGGACCATGATACGCGAAGATAGAACCGAAATGCGTAAATCTGAAAAGAAAACCTAAGCTTGCTATATTGTCTATACGCGTTCATTCCGGTCTGACCTTAAACGTGAAAGCAAAGGTAGGTATGCTAATACACTAGAGAAGGATTTGCTGCTTGTGGTCAAAGCGTTAGCGGAGAATGAACCGCTAAAAGCGCATTGGAGAGATCATGCGCTAACAGGTCAATGGCGCAATTGTCGTGATTGTCATATCAAGCCAGATTTAGTTTTGATCTATCGAAAGCCGAATACCAAAACACTAGAGCTCTTACGACTTGGTTTGCATTCTGAACTACGCTTATGATTGGATCTCCAATTCATAGTAAAAAGAATTTTTCGAAGTTTTTGCTTGTATGACAGTTTTTCTAATTCTTTGAGAACCACTGCTTCAAATGAGCGAAGATGTTGTCTATCGCATCCATGAGGCGTGCAAAATCAAGAATAAGCAAAAAAAGAAAAAATGCTATCCACTTCATCAAGCGAGACATCATTTTCACGCTTTGATAGGTGATGATCATTTCTTGAAGCATTTCTTTTTCTGATTCTGTAAGCTCTGTGTGTTTTTTGGATTTTTTTCTAACCATGTTTCCACCCACACAAGCATTCACCTAGATTATTGTGCTTTAAGATCTCTCTTGCTAAATTGGAACTGATGGCGTTCAGATCTTGCCGGCTTAAATAAATAGGTAACCAACCAACACAAGAAGAAGCATATTTATTTGTCGTGCAACCAGTCAGAGAGAGCAGCATGCACATCAGCATCACTTTTTTGATTAACTTCACTTTCCACCTCCAGCCGTGTTGTGGCTGCTTTTAAAGCTTTTTCTGTTTGCTTTTGTTGCTCTGCTTTTTTCCCAAGAGTAAAAGCTCTTGCTAAAGCAATAAAAAAAGCCGCTAAAGCCGCACCTGTTACCATCAAGTTTCTTTTCATCCATAAGATCATAGGCGGTGCTCCTGAAAGCGTTTAGCAACAAAGAAAATACCAGTACATGCGGCTAAAACCATAATGGCGGCTAAAGCCCATTGAATGGGTCCATTGCCCACTAAAAATCCACCAAGACCAGAGAAAGAACCAATAATCGGTGCCAGTGCTTCTGCTTTGAAAGCCCCCGTTGGTGCTTGCGTTTCTACTGTTTGATAATTGGAAGAAACATAAGCCCCTTTCGCCCATAGTCCTGCCTCTGCTACACGCCGGTGTACAAGACCTTGTAAACGTTTGCCTCCCGCTTTGGTCCATTTCTGCAATTCGGTTGGTACAGATTCATAATCCCCCGATTAAGCCTTTTAAGTAGTGTTCTATAGCCTTCTTGAGAGCTTAACGTGCTGCCTATGATTTTCATGGCAAGATCTGGATATTGTGTGAGTACTTGCGCATCTTCATCGCTATACCCTTTAGAGCGTAAAAATTGCAAAGTTTGTTTATGTTGTGCGCGTTCCTTGTTGCCCTGCCGCATAAGGATAGATGCATTTGAAAAACTTTCTTGTGGTGTCTTTCCTAACACAAGCCCTGCAAAAAAAATCCATTAAATGCTCGGAAAATTCTGATTTTCTAAAACGCTCCCATAAGCTACTTGGATTTGCTCCTGTCTGAACAAAGTTATCAAGTGACTTGATATAATCTGTTTTTTGTTCAAGATCACCACTTGCTTTTAAATGCTCCTCTTCTGGTAAGTGTGCATTCAAATGTTTTTCTTCTCCTATGGGTGCCTCAAAAAGCTTTTCCTCATCATTTCCAGAATTGTTTTTCAAAGAGTTTTCCGCTATAGATTTCTCATTAAGTTGAGCAATATAATCCATCACATTTTTTTGCTGTCGCCCAGCTTCATCCCCACTAGACTGATCAATGTTCCCAACAAGTGGAGATTGAGGAATCATTGATGCAACACCTCTCTGCTCTGAAAAGTCATGTTTTTGTTGCTCTGGTACCTCTTGTATCTTAACAGTATTCTTTGACACATCCGGCAATGGAGGCATTTGGCGTTTTAAATCATCCATAGACATAATCAATTCTGCTGGCGTTTTTTCCCAGCTTGTTCTGTCCCTGCTTGAGAACCGCGAATAAGCTCTGTAGGACTCAATTTTTGCGGAGTATTATCCCCATTGCTCGCATCAAAAGGGTCTGTGCGACAAAAGCAGCCCGTTCTAAAAAACTTGGCTTGTATCGTCCTTCCAACGGCGTGCTTGGAGGCATCGAGCGTTGTTGCAATAAATATCTAGGTAACTGCGGTATAACCTGATACATTAAAGGACGCAAAAATTTTGGATCAAACAACTTTAAAAGAGAATTTGTGTTTTCTTGTTCCATCACTGCACCCTTTCCATCTCACAGCCACGCTTGCTATAATCTACATGCAAAAAACCTATCGCCTTATGCAAGAAAACAGCTTCAGGTTTTGACTTCAAAACATCTTGTGCCATCACCCCGCGATAACGCTCTGGATAGCCCCTGTAGTTATACTCATAGAGTTTGTATCCATCTCGCTGCCCTACTCGTACGATATTTTCTTTCGCTCTGATGTTGCTAAGCCCAGCAAAAGTACCAAGGATAGTTCCAACATTTCCAACAATCTCCTACGGATTAGTTTTTTTATATAACAAGATATTGATTTATAATAATAATCTAGCTCTGTGCATATTGAATTAGCCTCCCGAATAACGTAGGATTCTCTCATTTCAAATCTGTTTATCTTGAATCAATCAAAATCACTTGCTTGCACATCATAAGCGGGGCTGATGTGTGGGTAAAAACTATAGAAGAAAGGAGTAAAAATGATTCTTATGAATCGTCTTAAGAGCCAAGGGCTGTAGCAACACCCACGAGCTGGTTTTGTACACTTTCAAAAATGATATCTTTACCTGCTCCCAAGGTGATATTCCCGCTCTGCTCACCATTTGCATAAACAGGATTGGTACCAGCGATAATATCGGCTCCAACACCATGAATGCTGCCTTATTTAAAGTGTCATCAGCTTGAATAAAGAAGGAGACGGCTTTGATCCCCTACTTCATTCGTGATTTTATCCAACGACCTTTTTAACGATGGGGAGGACGCTTTGGTGATCGCTTTTGTAAAGCTTTTTGCTTTTGCTGACGTTTTCTTTCATCCTCAAAATGCGTTAGTAAAGCCCGTTCCTGTTTCGTTTTGTTGGTCACACCAAAGGTGTCATTGTCCATAAATTGCTGATATCCTGCTATCATTAAATTGCTTAGGAATGAGCCACTTTTGGGAGGTTGTGTAAAATAGATCCCTTTTGAATCTTGCAATTTATATCGGAAACCTGCTTTTTTCATGCATTCATAAACTGAGGCAAATTCACTCGCATACGTATTCATATCGTCAGGAGAAGCATAAACCGGTTTCCAACCACATTTTGACAAAGATTGTTGGATCATCGCTTTATCGGCACCTGGTTTTTCCCATAATGCTAAAGTTGATGGAGGAGGTTGGTTAATACATCCAGCTGTAGTTAAGAGAGCTATGCAGCTCAATAGTTTTAAGATTTTTTTCATTTTTCCCTCTTTCAATGGATTTATTTACAATAAAAAGGCTCTAAAGCCTGTTGATATTTTATCTCCGTTTTTCAAGACAGTTCTGAACTGAGTTGAGATGGTAGATNACCAAATATCCGACTCTAAACATACTCTGAGACGCGCGAAATTCTTTAGAAAATGGTTTCTTAATTTTGCTCGTCTCATGGAGACTATCAATAATAGCTTTACACATTTAAAACTGTTATTTTCACAGAATTGGACATATCAAATTTCTCGTCAAAATAACTAAAAAAACACTGCAGAGGTAATTGTAAAAATTCTATCCTGTTATAAATGAAGCCCACTGTTCCAAGAGAACATGTCGCTGTTCTAAAAAATCCGTTCGCATATAAGCTTTTGTCACTGAACTCCCAACTGAATGGGCAAGAACAGTTTCGGCAATCTCAAATGGTGTTGACGTTGTCTCTGCTATCCAATCCCGTAAGCTTGAACGAAAACCATGGGGACGATAAGTCAAACTACAAACTGTCATATACTTTGCCATGGTGGCATCAGAAATGGGGTTGCCTGTAAGACCAGAAAAGAGAAAACCATTTTTTTCAAAGGGAAGAGACTTTTCAATCACTTTTAAAGCTTCATTACTCAATGGTACTCGAAAATCTGAAACCTTTCCTACAATGCCCTTCATATTTTCTTTGGGTATCGTCCATATATCTTTATCTATTTGCTCAAGACGCAAATAGCGCAATGGATATGACCGTACTCCAGTCAAAATCAAGAGCTTCAGTGCTAAATTTGAAAGGATCTTATCATCCAAGCTTTGATAAAATGCCGGAACCTCTTGCCATGGCATAGCAGGAATATTTGTTGATGTCGCACGTGGTTTTCCTAAAAGAGCGCGTGCCTTCATAGAAGCCTGTAGATCAACATCTAAACCAAGAGCCGCAGCATATTTCAAGCAAATATTGATACGGTTAAGTGCTTTTCGCGCTGTGTCTGCTTTTTCATGCCAAAGGGGTGCGAGAACATTGCGAATGATATTGGCTGTTAATTTTTCTATAGGTAAATTACCTATGTGTGGAATAACGTGCAACTCTAGTGGAGAAAACCAGCGGCCGTTTTTACCTTCATTTTTCAACTCTGCTTTTTTGCTTTCAAAAGCCGCTTTTGCAATTTCTTGAAAAATATTGCTTTGCTGTTTTAAAATAGTCTGTTCTCGAAAGACAATAGGATCATTGCCTTCTTTAAGAATATCACTATAATGCCTAGCAAGCTCACGCGCTTCTTTTAAAGAGAGTTTCGTAACAGGACCAAGTCCCATTTCACGGCGCTTATTGTGGTGCGTATAGCGGAAAAACCAAGAGCGTGTATTGTCTTTTCGAACATTCAACCATAGCCCTGCCCCGTCACAATATTTACCCTGCGGAGACGTCTTTACGAATGATGCTGATACCGATGAATCGCCCTCACTTAACGTCCCCTCTCGTCCACCTTTTCAAGCATTGCTCGTCCACCTTTTGGGGTCCACCTTTTAGACCACCTTTAATTTCTGATTTGAGATTTTTTCTTTAATACTTACTTTTTTTATTGAATCATAAAAAGCTATAGACATCAATACGCCCTTACACATCTTTATATACTTTGAATCTTGTTGCTAAGCCCCTGCTTGCCGCGTCTGGGAACACATGCACCTTGCCATCAGCACCTTCTTGCAAATGCTGCTTTTCTTCATCCGTTAAACAATGTGCGTGAGAAAACAATCCCGCCATTCCAAGCAAAGGCAAGGATGGCAGATTGTTGATCATCACCAATAGCAAAACTTAAGGATAGCATTCATATTGTTCTGGATGCTTTTTACAAAAAGGGCTGTTTAAGCGCTTCTTGACACTGCGCTGTGGAACAACAGCACCTGGACGACAAATGGGCAAGTTTTCAGCTTTATGATTTCCACACCAGCCTCCCCCCACATCATATTTATAGCGAAATCCCGCTTGGAGCATGCAAGCATCAATGGTTGCATTTGCATTATTACTGAGCTTTCTACTTTCTGGATCCTTATCATAAGGGGTTGGCATACCGCATTCTAACAAGGCTTTTCCTATCTCCGTAAAATCTGCTCCTGGCTTCTCCCATGCCCCTATAGAAGATATGGGAGTTTTATTAAACTGGCACCCAGCTATACTCAATAGAGTTATCGCACTTAATAATTTTAAGATTTGTTTCATTTTTTACTCCATGATTTACTTGAAGGAACTTGTTCACGATGAGATGAGCCGTAAAGCATGTTGCACATACGCCCCGCATCTCCAAGACAGGTATGGGAGCTTATGGGATTTGTAGCCACTCTCAACCATTCTGTCCAAACGTTACTGCCAGCAGGTATTGTCCCGTAGGTATAGCCATTGCCACCAATAATTCTGCTTACAAAGTCATATCTATTCCCATCAAAGCCAACAGTGGTTTGTTTGCCATCACTCACATAACCTAACAGACCGGATGCAACTAAAACATTAAAGGCTGGTNTGTTGATCATCACCAATAGCAAAACTTAAGGATAGCATTCATATTGTTCTGGATGCTTTTTACAAAAAGGGCTGTTTAAGCGTTTCTTGACACTGCGCTGTGGAACAACAGCGCCTGGACGACAAATGGGCAAGTTTTTCTCTTTAAAAGTATAACATGGCCCTCCCGCTCTTGCTACCTCTTCATCTTTATAGCGAAACCCTGATTGAAGCATGCAAGCATAAATTGTTGCTTTTGCATTAATGCTCTGCTTTCTGTTTTCTGGATCGACATCATAAGGCGTTGGCATGCCACATTCTAACAAGGCTTTTCCTACCTCTGTAAAATTAGTAACACCATTTTTCTCCCACGCGCTCAAATACCCTCCAGGAGTTTTATTAAACTGACATCCTGCAATACCTAATAAAGTTACAGCACCTAATAGCTTTAGAGTTTGTTTCATTTTTTACTCCATTATTTAATTCAAGGTTTTTGTTCACGATGAGATGTGCCATAGCGCCATGTACACTTATCACTCGCATCTCCAAGGCAAGTATGGGAGCTTATGGGATTCATGATCACTCTCCACCATTCTTTCCACATGTTACTACCAGTAGGTATTGTCTCGTAAGTATAGCCATTGCCGCCAATAATTCTGCTTACAAAGTCATATCTATTCCCATCAAAGCCAATAGTGGTTTGTTTGCCATCACTCACATAACCTAACAGACCGGATGCAACTAAAGCATTAAAGGCTGGTCCATAGAAATTGATATTCGTGTTGTCGGCTATACCGTGAACACCTTCTTGTTTGAAAGAATTCAGCATATTCCCCAATGTCATTGTCCCGCGACTATGTNCGTTGGCTATACCGTGAACACCTTCTTGTTTGAAAGAATTCAGCATATTCCCCAATGTCATTGTCCCGCGACTATGGCCATACTCTTCCAATCCCGTGTTACCATAGCGAGACATCAGATTTTTTGCTTCTTGTGTTGAATTGGTCAAACCCCAAAAGTTATTTTCCATAAACTTCTGGTAGCCTGCTACCAGAAGTTCTGAAATAGCAGAATCGGCTTGAGGGAACACCACAAAATAAAGCGGTGCATTTTTATCCTTCGCATGTTGAACCGCATAAACAGCGGCTTCCTCTGGTGGAGTAAAGATGCCATTAAAGGACACATGCACCTTGCCATCAGCACCCTCTTGTAAATGCTGCTTTTCTTCATCCGTTAAATAATGTGCGTGAGGTATTTTTTGTCCACGAGCGTCTTTGATATACTGNGAATTGGTCAAACCCCAAAAGTTATTTTCCATAAACTTCTGATAGCCCGCGACTAGAAGTTCTGAGATAGCAGAATCGGCTTCTGGGAACACAACAAAATAAAGCGGTTCATTTTTATTCTCCGCATGTTGCTCTGCATAAACAGCGGCTTCATAGGGTGGCGTAAAGATGCCATTAAAGGACACATGCACCTTGCCATCAGCACCCTCTTGCAAATGCTGCTTTTCTTCATCCGTTAAATAATGTGCGTGAGGTATTTTTTGTCCACGAGCGTCTTTGATATACTGTCCATTTGCATCTATTTCATAGATTATATTACCCTTTTCATCACGGTCGACCACGGCAATGGGATGCTCTTTGATAAACATGGTTTTATAGGAGTCATCACTGTATTTAAACCCTTCTTCTAAAAGTTGTGTCGCCATTTCGCGATTTTCATGGACGATTTGTTCCAGCTTGCCTACATCGAGCTGTTGTACACTCTTATGGGCGCTAGCAGTATCCCGATTAAGGGAGGCGATGGCTTGCTCAACATCTTGCCCTGTTAATGCCTTCTGCCCTGCTTCATCAGTCAACACAATGGTGCCATTGCTGATAGCAGATTTGGTATATCCTTCCTCTGAATCTTTAGCTTTTGAATGATCTAAGACATTTTTAGCAATGTTTTTCCCGACACCATATTTGCCCTGATACATCGGACCACCCGCTGAAATGCTTAAACCTTGGCTGCTAGCTTGCGCATGCGCACTGTTGCTGATATCACTGGTGCTGATGCTTCCTGTGGTCAGGCTGTTTTTTTCTGCCGGCGCGGTGCTTTCAATAATACCTCCGGTTAGGGTCGTTTTATCTTTAACGTTGATATTAAAGCCGCCATCACCCGCTTTGATGCCTGATTGTTCCACAACACTATGATAATCACTAGAGGATTTATCCTTGTTCAAGGAAATATTGGTTGTGGCTGTACCATCCTTTTCTCGGCTATTATACCCAATGGAAACAGAGTTTTGCTTGCTGGAACTTTGTCCCTTATCACTGCGGCTGACAACGGTAAAATCACCCCCTACTTCCATTTCTACACGCTCTCCAGAAACCACGGCGCCTGCCAATGTGGTGTTTGCCCCACTCGTTGTGTGAACTGTGCCGGTGCCAATAATATGGCTGTTCTTCTGGTGAACCTCCTCACTGGAACCCTTGCCTTTACCAAAAGAAGCATTCCCCATCCACCCTGTACCACCGGTACCATAACTATACCCAACATTCATTGAAGCGCTTTGCGTGTGGTTTTCTGTGCTCTGCGTGTTTTGCGCACTTTCAAAGGTGATATCTTTACCTGCTTCCATGGTGATATTCCCGCTCCGTTCATCATTGCTTTGCATCGGGTTTGTACCGGCAATAATATCGGCTCCAACACCATGGATGCTACCTTTGTGGGCTTGCATATTAACAGCGCGTCCTGCTTCTATTGTACCTGTCACCGCAGTAGATGTCTGAACCGATGCCTCCTCCTTCTCTGTCTTAAAGCCCACGGTTACGCTAGCAGAAACATCAGCAATATCACGAATAGACTGTTTGTTTCCACCTTTCATCCCATTATAAAGACCTTTGCCTTTGCTATAGAGATCATAGCCTTTTAGACCAGCAATAAGACCATTGCCGATTTTGTGTTTTGTATCCCCATGACCAAAACGTTTGACTGCATCCTTTACATCTTTTACTGTACCAAGAATACCCACATTGACAGAGCCTGTCACACCAGCAAAAGACTTTTCATGTGTCTCTTTGCCGTTAGAGGTATCATAGCTTTCTGATAGGGTGATATTATTGCCGGCATCAATGTTGACATCACGATCCGCCGAAACAATGGCTGCTTGCATATTTACATCATTGTCAGCAGTAATCTGCACATCTTGGCGTGCCGTGATGTGTGATTGTGTGGAAGTGGTTTCCCATTGATCGCCCGTATCTTTGGCGCTTGCAATTCCAACCCCCAAGGAAGCACCGCTGTTGCTCTTTTCAAACTGAAACCCAAAGCCTGTACGTTCTTCCTTTGAGCTTGCCCTATGGCTATTATGACCAACAAGCACATTGACATCACGAGCTGCCGAAAGGTTAATATTCTCACCTGCAAGATCAGAGCCAACAATTGTCACATCTTTTTTCTTGGCAGTGATGGTGATATTGCCATCCGCATTGAGAGAAGAGCCTTGATGCTCAAAACTCTCTTCATTTTCTGTCTTTCCCTCACTCCCATATATCGACACAAAGCTCTTGCCTGATCCCACACCAAAACCCGTTTCATGCTCCTCTGAATGGCTGCTATGGTGATCTTGCATGCCATCAATCGTCACACTTTCTCCGCTCACATTGATATCTTGACCGGAAAGCAGATGAGAAGCAGTGATTATGGTCTCTTTGTCTGATTGCGTGATAATGTTTCCCGTTGCCCCAAGGATAGAGGAGACCGTTGTGGTATGCGATTGAGATGTATCGGACGATTCCTCATGCATAAAGCCACTTGATGACGATTGTGCTTGCTGATCCAAGTGTTCTTGGGCGCCTTTGATGACAATCTTTCCCCCAGAGTGAATGGTAATATCCGCTTGTTTCTGATCTCCTGGTGCTTTCTCTCCTGACGTTTCCTCTGCCTTACCGGCTATGAGCGTCGAGGCTACAACTTCCGTGTTGTTTCCTGAGTCAATGGCAATGCCTTCACCCCCTGTTATGCTTGATCCCACAACTTGGCGCACATCCATCTTGTTATGCTCAGATTTGCTGCTACTAAACACCCCTCCCTCTTTATGGTACGACATCTCATAATGTAAGCTATCCTCTGCATTATTGATGAGAATATCGTTGCTGGCTTTCAGCCCCACCTTGCCATCAGCCGCAATGGAACTGCCTGTGATGCTAAGGTCATGCGGTTTGCCATCCTGCCCTGCAATAACAGTGGTATCACCTCCCGATTTTATCGAAGAGCCAACGGCATGAGAGGCTTGCATATCCACTTTCGTGTTTTTGGTGCGAAGATGATACTCCATCTCATCGTTTCTCACCCCTATTGTTACCTCCCCTTGGGCGCCAAGAGCAACATTACCCTTGGCATCTATATCGGAAGCAGCCATATGGATATCGCCACCCGATAGAACAGTGGTCTCTTTTCCAGAACTTAAATGAGAGCCATTGTGCACCGCGACATGAAAGGTTTGATCCCCGCGATGGCTATTGGCACTGTTGCGTGTGGCATCAATCGAAACATTCCTCTCAGCTTGCAAGAGAAGTTTATCCGTTGCTTGAACATCAGAGCCTAAAATATTCAAATCTTTTCCAGAGGCATAAGTGAGATTGATGTACTTTGAAAAATATTTTTTTTAAACAAATGTGTGCATACACAACAACAAGTGTATTCCGTTTAGGGCGTTCTGTTTTGCATGAGGAGTATGATCCCATTAAAAATGAAGAGATTAAGAGGAATAAAATAGAGAGATAATAAAATAAAGGCCCCGTTAAACGAGGCCTTAGTATTTTTTGTGCTGATAATTTCATTTTTACGAAATTAGAATTTGTAAGCGACACCTACACGGAAGTCATTGGTTTTGTAGTTGAATTCACGTGTATCGTTGGCGAATTTCTTTTTACCAAAATCGGAGTAACGGTATTCTGCACGTAAAAGAACGTTGTCTGTCATTGCAAAGTCAACTCCACCACCAATAGTAAAACCAACCATTGTCTTCGTGTCATCAGCCCAAGTACCACCAGTCAAATCTACATTTTGCTTAACTGGTGGGTTTTCCACCACATCAGCTTTCTGCTCAACTTTAGCTCTCTCTCCTTTTCCTGCAACTGACTGAATGCCCTGTATCTGCGCATAGGCAATACCACCAGCAACATAAGGCATAATACGGTCAATAGCAGCAAAACCGATACGAACGCGTGTAGCACCAGTCCATTTTTCTTTGTAACTGTGCTTTTCCGTTACCTTGTCACCTATTTCAAACCGTTGCTGACCTTTTAATTCAACCTTAGCTTTTTCAAGGGCAGCATTAAAATCTGCTGCATTTTTTTCAGTAAGAGTCAATTCACGGGCTGTTTTTGATTCTTCACGGTCTGCCCAAACTGCATCGGTTTCAACACCGAGAATGAGACCATTTCCAAGGTCTACGTTAGATCCGGCATAAATACCACCCATGAAACCAGAAGGACTAGGTGTGTTATCTTTTTTGAAAAGTTCTTTATCTTCTCCTGGAATAGTTACTTTAGTTTTACTCGAAAAGTTACCAACTTGACCACCAAGATAAAAGCCTGTCCAAGAAAACAAAGGGGCTGCTGCGATAACTGCTGGGGCTGTTTCACGAGGGATGATAATATCAGCAGCTTGTGCTGCAGAAGCTGAAATTAAAGCGGCAATAGAAGTTGCTATTAAAGATTTTGTATTCATAATTTTGCTCCTAAATTAACTATAAAACGACCTTACAAGATTATAAATAGAAAAGCTGTAGCAAAAATGTCACAATCACACAAATAAACCCCAGAAAACAGCGGTTTTGTAAAAGTCAAGATCTCTTGAAAATTTAACTTTTTATTAATACTTTTTATTCATAATTGCACTTTTGATGA
The DNA here is from genome assembly GCF_042196445.1 of Bartonella sp. AP11XZML. Classification (NCBI taxonomy): domain Bacteria; kingdom Pseudomonadati; phylum Pseudomonadota; class Alphaproteobacteria; order Hyphomicrobiales; family Bartonellaceae; genus Bartonella; species Bartonella sp. AP11XZML. The sequence goes on along the minus strand of NZ_JBHIQF010000042.1, from coordinate 123,194 downwards.
AATTAGAACTTGTAAGCGATACTTACACGAAAGTCATTGGTTGTGTAGCCTAGTTTAAGGTAATCCTTTTTATATTCCTTCTTACCAAAGTCTGAGTACCGGTACTCCGCACGAAGCAGAACATGATCTGTCATCGCCAAATCTATACCACCACCAAGGGGGAAACCCTCCATCGTTTTTATTTTATCAAATACTGTAGCAGAAACTTCTTTACTTGGCTTACCCATTTGCCAATTTTTTTGTTCCTGAAACTTTACCAACACCCTGTATTTGCGCATAAGCAATACCATCAGCCACATAAGGCATAATACTGTCAGCGATGGAAAAACCAACACGAACCCGTGTTGCACCAGACCATTTTCGTTGAAACCAATGCAATACACTGCTGTATCACCCTTTTGAAACTTTTCATTTTCATCCAATGTGACACCAGCATCTTTAAATTTATCATTAAAATCATCAATCACAAGAATCTTTGAGACCGTCTTCGTCTCTCCTCGGTCTGCCCAGACTGCATCGGTTTCAACACCTAGAATGAGGACATTTTCAAGATCTATGTTGGAACCTAAAATAAATACCACCTATGAAACCGGAAGACTTAGGTAGTGCATCTTTATCTAAAGTTTTTTTCTTTTGTCTCTAAATCAAATACATCAACTTTGACTTGAAAAGTTGCCAACTTAGCCACCAAGATAAAAATCTATCCAAGAAAATGAAGAGGCTGTGATAACTGCTGGAGCTTTTTCACGAAGAATGATAAAATCAGAAGATTTTGCCACAGAAGCTGCTGCCATAGCGATAACAAAAGTTGTTACTAAAGATTTTATATTCGTAAACTTTGCTCCTCATTTATTTACGAGCACAGTATTATACGACTACAAAAAAAAACGCTGTAGTAAAATGATACAATCATAGGAAACGAAAGTTGACGCAAGATAAAGTCATTTCATAACTTCACGTTTCACAAGAAATTGTAAGTTATAAATACGTATAATTCATTGATTTTACCGCGTAATTATTGCCTGTCGTTTATAAAAATCTTTTTAAGGAAATCTGAATAATATCTTTTACACCGCCAATAAATATGGAGTGTGTAATAATATAACAATAGAAAAATAACAGAGGCTCCGTCTTTAACAGAGCCTCATGACAATTTATTTTATCTTCATCATTTCGTTGTTTACGAAATTAGAATTTGTAAGCAACACCTACACGGAAATCATTGGTTTTGTATGCTAATTTATCCCCGTCCTTTACAAATGCTTTTTTACCATAGTCTGAGTAACGATATTCTGCACGCAATAGAACATTGTCTGTCATTGCAAAGTCAATACCACCACCTACAGTGAAACCAACCATCGTTTTCGTTTCATCAAACACTTTAGCAGAAGCAATTTCGGCACCATCAGCTGTCGCTGCCTTAAGAGAATCAACCACTTGCAGCTGTGTATAAGCAATACCACCAGCAACATAAGGCATAATGCGATCAACGGCGGCAAAACCAACACGAACGCGTGTTGCACCAGACCATTTTTCTTTTATAGAGGTGCTATCTATACGTTTGTCATCCTTCGTGACATTATCAATACTTTTTCCTGAAACAAATGTAGCTTTCGCTACTGTAAGCTTATCTTTGAAACTGTCAAGGCCTGCTTCCCCAATGACTGCTGAATGCGCTTTTGAATCTTCGCGGTCAGCCCAGACTGCATCGGTTTCAACACCTAGAATGAGGCCATTTCCAAGATCTACGTTAGAACCTACATAAATACCACCCATAAAACCGGAAGGCTTAGGTGTCCAATCTTTATCTGTAATTTTCTTTTTTGTTTCTGAATCAACTACATCAACTTTACCTGAAAAGTTACCAACTTGACCACCGATATAAAAACCTGTCCAAGAAAATGAAGGGGCTGAGATAACTGCTGGGGCTGTTTCACGAGGGATGATAACATCAGCAGCTTGTGCTGCAGAAGCTGCTGCTATAGCGATAACAGAAGTTGTTACTAAAGATTTTATATTCATAAACTTTGCTCCTAATTTATTTATGAGCACAGTGCTACAAGATTACAGAAAGAAAAGCTGTAGTAAAAATGATACAGTCACAGAAAATGGAGGGCACATCCCAGACAAAATCGCTTCATAGCTTGATTTTGTACGAGAAACCTAAAGATATATATATAAATAACTTATTGATTTTAAACGTAATTCTTGTTTATTGTCTATGATTTTTTTTAAAAAAACCTGAATAATATCTTTTCATATCCACAATAAATTATGTGTTGTGTGATAATATAGCAACAGAAAATAACAGAGGCTCTGTCAAAGACGGAGCCTCTTCGTTATTTAACTTACCATCTGTTAAAATTTGTAAGCAACACCAACGCGGAAATCATTGGTTTTGTAAGAAGTCTCATATTTATCATTTGAGAATTTCTTTTTCCCAAAATCTGAGTAACGATATTCCGCACGTACAATAATATTATTGGTCATTGCTAAATCAACACCAGCACCAAGGGTGTAACCAACAAGGGTCTTTGTTTCATCAGACAGAGTACCAGAAGCGATTACTTTGTCTGAATCTTTATCTGTTATTGAAATCAACGCACTATCTTGAAGCTGTGTATAAGCGATACCACCAGCAACATAAGGCATAATGCGTTCAGCTGCAAAACCAATACGCACGCGCGTTGCACCAGCCCACTTTTCTTTAAAAGTGAAACTGTGGGTTCGTTTAGCACCAGGTTTAAGCGCATCTTTACCAATATTAATTGCAGCGTCTTTTAATACCTTGTTAATATAATTGATGTGTTCTGGGGCAATGACATATGTTTTTCCTGTCTTCGTGTCATCTTTATTAGACCACATGATATCTGTATCAACACCTAGAATAAGGCCATTACCAAGATCAACGTTGGAACCTGCATAAAGACCACCCATGAAACCAGATAGTTTAGGCAAAAGATCATCAGGTGCTGGAATCTTTTTTCCGTTACTGAGAATATCCATTTTCGTCTTACCCGAAAAACCACCAATCTGCCCCCCAACATAAAAACCTGTCCAAGAAAAAGTTGGAGCAACAATAACGGGAGCAACAGGTGTTGGACTGGGGGGAACAATAACATCTGCTGCTTGAGCTGCTGAAGCTGAAACAAAAGCGAAAGCAGAAGCTGTTATTAACCATTTCATATTCATATTTTCTCTCCATAGCTGAATATTTATTTGAACACACCATTTCATATAGAGCCCCATCTTCAGATATCTGTAGCAAAAATGATACACTTATAAAAAAAACAAAAAGCCAATCAAAGTACCCTTAATTGCTTGATCTGTAATAAATGAGAATTAAACTATGCCTATGCACAAATGATCTCTTTTCCTCACGTTTTCTCTCCTTTATCATTTTGAAAAAAAACTGCGCCACAGTACCCTCCGTGTAAAGCGTGTGCTATTGACATAAAAATATAATATATTGATTTATAATGAAAAAATATCTTTTATATTAATTCGTCTGCAATATTGAAGATGTTCTTAATCTTAAGCCTTTTTTATTAAAGCCCCCCAGCACCTCACAAACGAGCAAGTGTGTGAATAAATAAAACTATTTAAAAGCTAAAATGCTTCCTATTAATACTCTCAATATTGTAATAGTGAAGACCGTTACAATATTGAGAGCAGCTAAATGTAACTGTTCCATTTAAATTCATACAAACAACGTTTTTAGCTTCATCCTTCGCATAACCAAATGTGAATAGCTCTTTGATTGTTTTTTCATCATTGTAAAGAACGCTTGTAGCGCACATGAACAAGATCTCCACTACCCTATGGACTGCAACAAGATTACATGCAATTTCATTACATTTGCTCTTTGTTTTTAATTTAGGCATTTATTCCTTTTTGACATACTTACCATTTTTTTCTTCTCTCAACCTTATAGTAAAGTCTTTTTCAGAGCTTCAGCCTTATTTGTAGGCTATCATTTCATACTCCTTTACAAGACGAAATTGAAAAAAATACCTAAAGACAGACAACCGGTATGATAAACATTAAAACTTATATAGAAATCTCCTTAAAGCTGAAAAAATGAGAAATCTTTCTTAAAGTTTTCAAACCACCCCTTGCTTTAAAAATCATAAATTTGGCAGAAAAAATATCCCTCTTTTTCAACTTCAAAGCATATATTATACTTCTTGATGTTGTTTTTTCACTTTTTAAAAACTCATTGGACCTCGTGCAAATAGGTTTGGCCGTCCTTTTTTCCCTGGTCTTCTTTTAGGATAATGATCTCTTTTTTTACCAGAATGTAACACAGGTACTAACTTAGCTGCTGTTATGCTTTCGCTGTTATTTGTGCAAGAAAGTTCTATCTGAAAAACTTCAGATAATAACTTGCTAAGCTGTTCACCAGTAAAAAAACCTATTGGAGGAACAGCCGAAGATGCTCTCTGTATAAGGTTTTGAGACGCTAAAAAACTTGCACCTTGAGCCATAGAGATTGAAGCAAAAGTAGCAAAAGCTGTAATAAAATATTTTATGTTCATAAATTTAACCTCATCAAATATTCATAATGGATTTTATCTAGTACCTTCATTGCAAATTTCTAGAGAAAAATAATATGTTTATAGATAAAAAGTGAAAATCCTTAAAAATAAAGCTTGGAGCATTTTTCTTTTAAAATAAAAGCAAATTGCCCTGCTCTGCCAACATAGAAATTACTTATTGAGCAATAAATAAAGGCACGAAGTATCGTCTGAAAATAATAAACTATATGAACTTCATATAATATACTGATTTATAATGCTAATTTAGCGTTATTCATATTGACTGAGAACCCTAAATACCATAAGATTCTCTCCTTCAAAATCTTTTTCATGTTGAATCAATCAAAACCATTTGTTTGCACGTTACAAGTTGGAAGAGCTGTGTGGATAAAAAACACTAAAAATGTCTCTTATGAACCGTCTCAAGTGCTAAGGACTTACACAACATTGGGAATTGGCACAGTTGTGTGGATGGTAGCGGCTTGTTAACTCTATAAGCGTAAGATGGTAGTGTTCAATAGATTTTATATTGGTATTGGAGGCTTTATCGTTATATCTTTTATGAGCGCCGCCGTAAAATGAACTTGGGTGTCGGTTTCTTTACAAAAAGTACATGAATTAGCAACACAAATATATTCCGTTTAGGGCGTTCTGTTTTACATGAAGAACGTAAATCCATTAAAAACATGAGAAACAAAAGCATGAGGCAATGCGTAATCTCTATTATTTAACAGACATTGCTTTAAATACTTTTGAAAGTCGTAAAGCAGAATTAAAAATGATGGTAAAGATGAGATTTGGTTTTTACATTTACACATTCATATTCTCCCCCAATTAGGCTGTATAACGGTTTCAGAGATTTAAGTCTTCCAACCTACCGTATGTTTCCAGCTTCTCCTCAAAATTGCTTTGTTTCAAATAAAAGCTGTTACAAAAATAAAAAATATGAATTCGCAAAAGTACCTTTATTGCCTAAACTTCAAATGAAATAGCACTTAAGAATTTATTATAATTCTTATCAGAAAAGATGAGAGGATAAAACGCCCATAATGTACAAGCATTTTGTCCTCTCACATCAATAATTAACTCTATTTAAAAGCCAATTTTAAAGTTAGCTATGCGCAAAAATATCAATTTCCGCCCATCCTAAAAGATCAAGCCTAGCTCTCATAGGCAAAAATTGAAAGCATGCCTTGGCAACATTTTCTCGCTCTTCACGTCTTAAACGTTCTTCAAATATAACCTTTAAACGATGCAAATATAACACATCCGACGCAGCATATTCAATTTGTGCCTGTGATAACGTTTCTGCCGCCCAATCCGAAGATTGTTGCTGTTTAGAAATATTCACATTCAGCAATTCATTACAAATTTCTTTCAAGCCATGACGATCCGTATAAGTGCGCGTGAGTTTCGAAGCAATCTTTGTACAAAAAATAGCCTCTGGCATAACACCAAATGTATGCGCTAAAATAGCAAGATCAAAACGCCCAAAATGAAATATTTTGGTGATTGCGTTATCTTCAAGCAATTTTATCAAATTGGGTGCACTCTTTTGTTCTTTAGCAATCTGAATAACGTCAGCAGTACCATCTCCAGAAGAAAGCTGAACAACGCATAAACGATCACGATAGGGTTGTAATCCTAAAGTCTCGGTATCAATCGCAATGGCATCAGTTTTATAATTGTCTAAGTTTGGTAAATCACCTTGATGAACGCGAATCTCAGCCATTTACCCTCCTACTTGCTAAAGCAGCAAGAATACGCGCCCAAGACCGCTGCCCCTTATGAAACGATTTTAAATTATACTTTTCATTAGGAGAATGAATACGGTCATCAGCCAGTCCAAAACCAACCAAAAGAGTTTCCATACCAAGAATTGACCGAAAATCTGCTACAATTGGGATCGAGCCCCCCATGGCTGTCAAGACAGCAGGCACTTCCCACTCTTGTGATAAGGCATCCTTCGCCTCCTTGATAAAAGATGAATCATCAGAAATCTGAAGTGCCGGAGAAGAACCGTGATTCTTAAATTCAACCTTACAATCAGCAGGAATTGAGCTACGTACATAATCACGCAACGCTTGGCGTATTTTCTCTGGATCTTGCTTATGCACCAAACGACACGATACTTTTGCACTCGCTTGAGAAGCAATAACTGTTTTCATCCCTTCCCCTTCATAGCCGCCACTAATACCATTAATTTCCATGGTAGGACGTGCCCATACAAGCTCTAAAATGCTCCGCCCTTTTTCACCAGCTGGAACGGAAAGTCCTATAGGACCAAGAAAATTTTCAGCAGTACAATTAAGTGCATTCCATGATTGTAAAATCTGTGGAGGTGTTTCTTCTACGCCATCATAAAAACCAGGAAGTGTTGCCCTATTATTTTCATCGTGAAGTCCTGCTAAGATTTTCGTTAAAATACGAATGGGATTAGCTGCTACTCCTCCAAAATAACCAGAATGTAAATCACGATTCGCTGCTGTGATAATAATCTCTTCTGCCATAATTCCCCGAAGAGAAAGAGCAATAGATGGTGTATCCGCATCCCACATTGACGTGTCACAAACCAATGCATAATCTGCCTTAAGTTCATCTGTATTTGCTTTTAAAAAAGGAATAAGGGAAGGAGAAGCACATTCTTCTTCTCCCTCAAATAAAACAGTAACTTTAATAGGAAGCTGCCCTGTTTCTTTCTTAAATGCACGACATGCTTCAATAAAAGTCATCAACTGACCTTTGTCATCTGAAGCTCCACGAGCACAAATAACTTTCTCTCCATCTCTCTCTTTTAAAGAAGGTGTAAATGGATCATCCTCCCATAAACTCAATGGATCAACAGGTTGAACATCATAATGTCCGTAAAACAACACATGCAAACAATCATCTGAAGGTCCTGGATGATGCCCAACAACCATTGGATGCCCCGGCGTATCACGGCGTGAAGCCTCAAAACCGATGCTTTTTAAATCCTCCACTAACCAATCAGCTGCTTTACGACATGCATCCTTGTAAGCCGAGTCTGTAGAAATCGATTGAAAACGTAAAAGAGAAAAAAGGCGTTCAAGGCTCTTCTCTATATTTCCATCAAGATGTGTTAGTACTTTATTCAGCATAAAAAAAAACCTTTCAAGCCTTGTGTAATTATATTATAGATGCGATGACTTTAAGCCTCTTGTAAGATTTTGCAAGACACCTTATTCATTTTTGACATTGTGAGCAGTAAAAACTTGAACGTCCAGCCTGTAAAATGCGCATAATAGGCGCTCCACATTCCAAACATTGCTTGCCTTCTCGTCCATAAACTGAAAAAGCATGCTGAAAATAACCAAGCGAACCATCTATATGCATATAATCACGTAAAGAAGAGCCACCAGACAAAATGGCTTCAGAAATCACATTGCGTATATTTTGTGCTAAAGAATCTGCAAATTCACGTGCACGTGCCGTTTTTGATGCCAATGTAAATGCACCACGTTGTGGAGACAAACGACTCCGCCAAAGTGCTTCACAAACATAAATATTCCCAAGACCTGCAACAATAGACTGATCAAGTAAAACACCCTTGAGAGACATTTTTTTATTAACAAAAGCCTTTTGTAAATAACGGCCAGAAAACGAATTACTTATAGGTTCAAGACCTAGCTTATTTAAAAGTGGATGTTCATAAAGCTTATCCGTATCGACTAAAAGCATAAACCCAAAGCGACGCACATCATTATAAATAAGACGATAAACGTCACCATTCTTTGTCTGAATATCCATGACAAAATGATCATGTTTAACTAATTTACTTGACGCTGAACAAGCTTTTCTTAAAAAATCATTCTCTATACGCCATGAACCAGACATTCCTAAATGGCTTAAAATCGTTTCATCCTGAGAAAGATGAAATAATAAATATTTCGCACGCCGACCAAGTTCTATAATTGTTCTGCCAATAAGGCGCTCAGAAAAAGCCTCAGGAAAAGGAAAGCGCAAATCTCTACGATTAAGTTTGACAGATACTATCTTTGCATCAGTTACAACGGACTCAAGTCCACGACGAACTGTCTCTACTTCAGGAAGCTCAGGCATTACTCTTCTTTAATAATTATACACTTTCCAATCGTATCACTGATAAATTGACTTCTTCGCCCCTCAAAAAACGAAGACTTCCTCTACATCTACTAAACAAATTCTTGATGAGTGGATTTTACTTGGATTCCTACTTATGTGAATCATTTAACTAAAGGCTTTATGGACAAACCCTGCCTTGAATATATACCACACACTCTAAAATACTTAACGTATCAATAAAGCTTACATCCCACCCCACCTCAAATGACCGTGTTTTATGGTAACAAAATTAAGCCCATTCACCCTTACGAAATACAGGAACTCTTACACCATCTTGGGTAATGCCATCTATGTCAATTTCACCAGAACCAATCATCCAGTCAATATGAATGACACTTTTATTCCCACCACGTGCTGCAATCTCTTCTGACGTCAATGATGCCCCATCTAAAAAGCATTTGGAATAACACTGCCCTAAAGCAATATGACATGCAGCATTTTCATCAAATAAGGTATTATAAAAAAGGAGGCCACTCTTAGAAATTGGTGAAGAATGGGGCACAAGGGCAACTTCGCCCAACCGGCTTGCACCCTCATCACTTTGCAAAACCTGCTGTAAAACTTCTTGGCCTGTTGATGCACGAGCCTCAACAATACGCCCGGCTTCAAAACGTACTTCAATATTATCAATCAGAGTTCCTTGATAGGAAAGGGGCTTTGTTGAGCGAACGAAACCTTCAACCTTATGAGCATGAGGAGTCGTGAAAACTTCTTCTGTCGGAATATTCGGATTGCAAATAACACCATTTTGAGCAACGGATGCACCACCATGCCATTCATGATCATCTGCCAAACCAACAGTTAAATCAGTCCCTGGCCCTGTAAAGTGTAAGGCAGAAAAACGCTGCTCATTAAGCCAAGATGACCGTTTCTTCAAATGTGCATTATGAACAGTCCACGCCTGCACCGGATCTTCTCCTGTAACACGTGAAGCAGAAAAAATTGCATCGGCTAATTTTTTAATCGCCTCATTAAATGGTAAAGAAGGAAACATTGCCTCAGCCCATCCTGCTGTTGGATAAGCAACAATCGACCAATTCATAGCAAAATTTGATATTTGCTTGAGTGCCGGCTGGTAAGCTATTGAAGTGGCTTTATTTAAACGTGAAACCTTATCAAAATCCTGATTGGAAAGGAGCAAAGGATTCTCACCAACAATCGCTAAACGCGCTGCCCCATTTTCAAAAGCCTTTGCCATTCCCTCATAAAGCCAAGAAGGGGCACAATCAAAACTAGCTGTATGGGCATTTTCAAACCGTGTAAGCGATAACATATCATCACTAAAAATTGGTGTAATGACACCAGCACCAACCTTATAAGCATGATATGCAATACGCCGAACAAAAGGTAACGCTGAAACTGGAGCAGTTAAAACAAGATCCTGCCCCTCTTGTAAATTCAACCCCACTTTCACTGTAATTTCTGCAAGACGATTAAGCATTTCAGGCAAAATTGTCTCATGAATATCAAAGTACATTACCAATACCCTTCTTTAAATAGAATGCGTTCTTTATGTCGTCATATTATAAATTGTTTTTCAGATCCTTTGAGTTCGCTTTCTCTACGTATATTTATGCGTATCATTATCGCTAAAATTCACTTAATTCATAAACCGCAATGGGTATATCATCCTTCTTTGGTCATGAAAAACTTACTAGTTCCTGTGTCGTTTTTCTAACATTGCAACAATTGCATTTAACTGATCAGATGAAGGTAAAGCCATAATCGTTTTATTTTCCTCTTTCCTAGCTAGATGTTGAGGTGCATAGGCAGGGATAGGAACTTTATCAAGCTGTACCATAGCAAAAGGCGCAGGATGTGCCATCTTGGACTGTGCTACTTCTGTCGAAGGAGATGTACTTTTCTCTACCTTTACGCCCCTACTCTCTAAGCCTTCATCTATAAAGCTTGGCGCATGACCAGAACGTTCTTGAGCAAAAGCATAAGCAACATCATAAGGGCGATTATTTGTAGGAACTTGAAGTTCCCCATCACGTGATCGTTTTTCATAAAAAGCATTTCCCCCTGCAACCTGAACATAATGCATGTTTTTATACGGAAAAGACAAACCAGCGGTATGAAAAAACTTAGCGTGTTTAACTTTCTTATCTCGTTCACCTCGTAAAACAGCATCAGCCGCCTCTCTTACACGAGCAACAGATGCTTTTTCCGTCATAGGACGCGTTAAAACACCAGGAGCAAATTGCCTATATTGACCAACAACACCACAAATCGTCTTAGGATAGGCAGTTGAATTAACACGATTCATAACAACCGTCCCAACGGCAATCATTCCTTCACGGCTTGTGCGATTTGATTCAAAATACATCGCTCGCATAAGACATTGACGCTCTGTCAATGGATACGTAACTGCTTTTGTCTTATTATTATTTACTTTTCCAGTATCTAAATGATTTGAAGCACACCCCACAACAACTAACGGCGCTACACAACAGGTAACAAAAACATTCCAACAATTATTTTTCATCTTATGCAACACATTCCTATAATCTCTGAGCTATTCAAATTTTGAAATGAGCTTTAAATGTATCTCTCAATAAAGTACATAGCTAATTGTTACCACTCAGTAAAATTTTAATACAAGAGGTAATCAAAAAGTATCTATGCAAAATAAAAAATAAAAAACTCTTAATTTACAGATCGATATTGTTATTCTTCATGGTTCAATATAGGCTATAATAACCCACACGTTTCAATTACAATAAAGTAACACTATCCACTTCTTCTACATACGAAAAAAATAATACAGACATCCCCTTTAATATAAAATTTTAACAAAATGATCTGAAAGGAAATTCCCCTAGAAAACTCCCCTCCTGCCACAATACGAGTGATGATATCATCCAATATACAAATATGTCAAACCAAGAGTTAACAATCTGCCATGCTTCTCTGAAAAAACTCTTTGTTGCTTCTTTGTGCTTTGCCATAAAATGGTTATCTTACTCTTCTTATAGCTGCACTGTAAGAAAATACTCATATATCTACAAACTTATTTTATACATATAAGAAAAATTTTAATCTATTTTCTTCTCACCTACCCCAACTTTATAAGTAAGGTCATCACGAGGACGATCAGAGGACATATGGTAACCCGTTATGATATAATGCAGCATTTCAGCAATATTAGTAACATGATCACCAATTCGTTCAATATTCTTTAAACAAAACAGTAAGTGCGTACAAACCGTAATATTGCGCATATCTTCCATCATATACGTCAAAAGTTCACGAAAAAGAGAAGTATACAAAGCATCAATCTTCTCATCACGCTCACGCACCGCGTCAACACGCTCTAATAGGCGACTCGTATAAGCATTTAAGACTTCTTTTAATTGATTGAGTGCTAAAGCTGTAATTGTTTCAAGCCCATGATAAACAGAAGCAGATTGACGTATTTCTGAAAGTGCAACAGTCCTTTTAGCAATGTTTTTTGCCATATCCCCAATCCGTTCAAGATCAGAAGAAATACGAATGGCTCCAATAATTTCACGCAAATCGACAGCCATCGGTTGGCGTTTGCAAATAATAGCAACCGCTTTTTCATCAATGTCACGTTCTGCTTCATCTAAAAACACATCATCGGCAATCACTGTCGTTGCAAGTTGAAGATCACTACTCACAACCGATGCGACAGAACGTTCAATCATCCTTTCTGCATGGCTCCCCATTTCTGTAATCCTTACTCTTAAATATTTTAGTTCTGCATCATAAGAACGGACAGTATGTTTCATAGACATATCTTATACTCCTCAATTCACCTATCCAAAACGCCCCGTAATATAATCTTGTGTCCGTTGCTCTTTTGGTGAGGTAAAGATCATTTCAGTCGCACCAACTTCTACCAAATGCCCTAAATGAAACATAGCCGTATATTGAGAAACACGTGCGGCCTGTTGCATGGAATGCGTTACGATAACAATTGTATAATTTTGCCGTAACGCATCGATAAGCTCTTCAATCCGTGCTGTCGCAATGGGATCAAGAGCTGAACATGGCTCATCCATCAAAATAACTTCAGGACTAACCGCAATAGCACGTGCAATACACAAACGCTGTTGTTGTCCTCCTGATAAACTTGTTCCAAGATCGTGAAGGCGATCTTTTACTTCTTCAAACAAACCTGCCTGCCTCAAACTCTTTTCAACTACATCATGCAATTCAGAGCGTGTTTTAACTAAACCATGAATGCGTGGACCATACGCAACATTCTCAAATATAGATTTTGGAAAAGGGCTGGGCTTTTGAAAAACCATTCCAACACGAGCGCGCAATTCTACAACATCAATTCTCTGGTCATAAATATTCTCCCCATCTAAGGTAATAAGACCGGTTGTTTTAGCGCCTTCAATCGTATCATTCATACGGTTAAAACAACGCAAAAAAGTTGACTTTCCGCATCCTGATGGACCAATCAAGGCTGTTACTTGATGTTCAGGAATATCAAGTGTAATACCGTGGAGTGCTTCTTTGTCTCCATAAGAAACCTTCACATCCTGACCGCGCATTTTAATCTTCATTACAAAAATTCACCTTACAAAAATCTTATCAAAGCTGTTGTTTTATTAAAATTACTGGCGGCGTTCAAATCGTCGACGTAAAAAAACCGCAGAAATATTCATGATCGCAAGAAAAATCATCAATACAATAATAGCACCTGATGTCTTTTCAACAAAAGCACGCTCTGCTTCACCCGCCCACATAAAAATTTGAACAGGCAAAGCCGTTGCTGGATCCATGGGGGTCGTAGGAATATTAACAACAAAAGCAACCATTCCAATCAAAAGCAAAGGAGCTGTTTCACCCAAAGCCTGAGCGACTCCAATAATTGTGCCTGTCAAAATGCCAGGCGCAGCTAAAGGAACAACATGATGAAAAATCATTTGTGTTTTTGATGCTCCCAACCCCAAAGCTGCAGAACGAATAGAGAGAGGAACAGCACGCAGAGCAGAACGTGTTGCAATAATGATCGTGGGAAGAGTCATGAGCGCTAAAACAAGACCACCAACAAAAGAGGCTGAACGTGGTAATCCTAAAAAATTAACAAAAAAAGAGAGTCCTAAAAGACCAAACACAATTGAAGGAACAGCTGCAAGATTATTGATATTAACCTCTATAAAATCTGTAAATTTATTTTTGCGTGCATATTCTTCTAAATAAAGAGCCGTTGCTATGCCTATCGGAAGGGAAACTAATAAAACGATGCCTATCATATAAAGAGAACCAATGATCGCAACACCTAATCCCGCAGTCTCAGGACGACTTGAAGCGCCAAATGTAAAAAAACCAATATTAAATGTTTTATAAAGTGTACCATCATGCGCTAAACGCTTTATCCATTCTATTTGTCGATTAGAAACTTTACGGTTTTTTTCTGCTACACGCAGATCAATCTGTCCCTTATAAGCAGAATCAATATCCGCAGATGCCAAAACTTTAACTTTTTGCATTGTGCCAATCAGTTTTGGATTCTTTGTCACCATTTCACGCAGTTGAACACGGACACCATTTGAAAACATACGGTTAACGTCCAAAAGAGAGGCTCGATCATTTTGATTGATATTAAGTTTCTTCGCTAAAGCATTGTGTACAAGAAGTGGATAATTCGCCGTCATGAGCACTTGTGGTTTTGTTTTACGTTGACCACTTGGATCAATGATCTTTTCATCCAAATAAATCGATAATGTCATTTCACTTTGAAAAAAAGCTGTATAACCCTGACTAATGATAGACCATAAAAGCGTAAATAAAAAAAATAAACCAATAAAAATGGCAATCAAACCATAGGCACGAAAACGACGTTCAGCCCAATACCGACGCTTGAGACTAATATTGCGACAAGGAAAAAAATCTTCATTCATTCATATTGTTCCCGATATTTACGCACAATATAAAGAGCTAGAATATTCATCAAAAGTGTCATGACAAAGAGCGTCATCCCTAAGGCAAAAGCCACCAGAGTTTGTGGAGAATTAAACTCAAAATCACCGGTCAATTGATTAACAATCTTAACAGTCATCGTAGTCATTGCTTCGAAAGGATTGAGTGTTAAGTTTGCTGCAACACCTGCCGCCAAAACCACAATCATTGTTTCTCCAATTGCACGCGATGCCGTCAACAAAATGGCCCCCATAATCCCTGGAAGCGCTGCTGGTATAACAACTTTTTTAATTGTTTCAGATTGCGTTGCGCCTAAACCATAAGAACCTTCACGTAAAATGCGTGGAACAGCCGTAATAACATCATCCGATAAAGAGGAAACAAAAGGTATCAACATAATTCCCATCACAACTCCAGCAGTCAAAACACTTTGTGCCATAATAAAACTAACCCCGTCTGAGAGAGAAGCAGAGAGATCTCGTAAAAATGGTCCCACAACCTTCAAAGCAAAAAAGCCATAAACAATCGTTGGAATGCCAGCAAGAACTTCTAACAATGGCTTCACAATTGCTCGCAATCGCGCAGAAGCATACTCCGCCATATAAAGAGCTGAAAATAGTCCTATAGGTACAGCAAAAAGCATGGCAACAAATGCAATATAAAGCGTACCAGCAAGAAGCGGTATTAAACCAAATTGTCCTACTTCATCGCTGGAACCGCTCGCGGAAAAACGCGGATCCCAAACTGTTCCTAAAAAGAAATTTGAAAAGGATACAGACTGAAAAAAGCTTACTGTCTGAAAAAGCATAGAAAGCGCAATGGCTATTGTTGTCAAGACTGCAACAATAGATGCACAAATCAATCCAATAATAATAAAAGATTCAACCTTATTACGGGCACGTTGATGAGGCGCAATTTGCATCATTCCACAGATAAAACCAAAGGACGCAATAGCAAAAAGAAAAACATAACCTATAAACTTAAGCTTTTCAGAAGAGAATACCCACGACTGTGCTATTTTGAACACATCATCCGATGCTTCATCGGATAAAATCAATCCCTTCGCGAGTAATTGTGCCTGCACTTCCTTATAGGAAGCGGTAGAAAGATTCCCCTCAAAGCGATGAATCTTTTTGACGAGACTTCGAAGTGTCTCCCAAAGTAGATCGTGATTTACAGGCTCTGTTACATGCGCACTATACGCCCCCAGCTCTCGAGAGGCATTATATTCTAAATAAATTGTACTCCCAGCATCCCAAACAATTAAAAAAATAAAAGCTGGAATAACAGTAATCAAAAATGTCCACCAGCCATAATAATACGCACGAGAATGCATTTTATGTTGTCTGTATTCAAGAATGCGTGCTCGCATATAAGAAATACCAAAGCCACAAAATCCAAAAATCAATAATAGCAATACAATGAAGGAAATGCGCATTTTATCTTTCAGTTTTTATAAAAAAATAGCACCCAAATTTCCTATCTCAGAAATCCAACAAATTTTCCCTGCAAATTATTTCAATGTCATTACTCGACCAGCAGAAAAATCAGAACGCTGTGCTTGACGTTCCTTTTCAGGAGAAACAATCAAACCATATTCAGCCAAAGGACCCTCTGGACCAATCATTTGATCAGAAAGAAAAAAATCAACATACTCTCGCAAACCTGAAATAATACCTAAATGTGCTTTCTTAATATAGAAAAAAAGCGGACGAGAAACTGGATATTGTCCACTAGAAATCGTCTCAACTGTTGGCGCAAAACCGTTAATATCGGCAACCTTTAGCCTATCAGCATTATTTTGATAAAAAGACAAACCAAAAATACCAACCCCTGTTTTATTAGAAGTTAGACGCGCAAATGTTTCAGAATAATCACCATCAATATCAACCGCTTTTCCATCCTTACGTACCGCAATACAAGCAGTGTGTATCTCCTTATCATCCATTCCTAAAGACTTCATCACCTCAACTGCCCCACTCTCTTTACACCCCTCAGTAAGTAATTTTTCCTCAAAAACTTCACGTGTCCCATGCTTCTCTCCAGGAATATACGCTGCTATCGTCCAATCAGGAAGAGCACTATTAACTGCACTCCATTTCAAAATATTATTCGGTTGCAACTTTCCGTCTATAATAATTCGAGCAGCAAGGGCTTTATAAACATCTACTGGCTGTAATTTCCAATCAGGCCCCTTAATATCAGTTGCAAAAACAATGCCATCATACCCAATACGTATTTCTTCAACATCTTTTACACCAGCATCAAAACAAGACTGTAATTCACTCGGTTTCATTGCTCGCGAAGCATTAACAATATCAACAGTGTTCTCCCCAATACCACGGCAGAATTCCTTAATACCAGCTCCTGTTCCTCCCGATTCGATAACAGGAACCTTAAAATGGGGATAAATTTCTCCAAATGTTTCAGCAACAATCTTTTGATAAGGTAAAACTGTAGATGAACCAGTAATCTGTATTTGATCGCGCGCATTGCCTCCATTTGCTGACAGCAGTAGCGCAAAAATCAATCCCACTCCAATTGATAATACTTTGTTCATCTATAAACTCCCTAAAAATTGAAAACAAAGCCTCTTAATTTATATTATACGGTCATTCTAGTTCACATTTGCAACATAACAAATATAAAAAACAACATGGATCATTTTTTTAAAACCATGTTTTTGTCCTCTGTCAAATAAATTCATTTGAACGCTTGAACTCAATAACATCCCAAAACAAATGAGCAACATCCGTACCGCAGAAGCGTTTAATTTCACGAATTCCCGTAGGAGACGTCACATTAATTTCTGTTATATAATCTCCAATCACATCAATCCCCACAAAAAGAAGACCGCGTTCCTTTAAGGCTGGACCAATGCGTTCACAAATTTCATAATCACGTTTTGTTAACTCCACATTTTCCGCGCGACCTCCAACATGCATATTAGAGCGCACATCTGTTTCTGTCGGAATTCGATTAATAGCTCCAACAGGTGTACCATCAAGCAAAATAATCCTTTTATCTCCTTTTCGTACTGCCTCTAAATAGCGCTGAACAATAAAAGGTTCGTGATAAATTTCTGCAAACATTTCTAACAATGATGCTAAATTGCGATCATCTTGTCTTAAATAAAAAATACCAGCGCCCCCATTCCCATAAAGTGGTTTAACAATAATATCGCCAAATGTCTCTCTAAAAGCTGTTATTTCTTCAATATCTTTGGTAATTAATGTTTCTGGCATCAGATCAGAAAATTCAGTAACAAAAATTTTTTCTGGACTGTTGCGTACCCATGCAGGATCATTCACAACGAGTGTTTTAGGATGAATACGCTCTAACAAATGAGTTGTTGTGATATAATTGAGATTAAAAGGTGGATCTTGGCGTAAAAGAACCACATCCATATCTGTTAATTCCGTACGAACAGGCTTTTCTAATCGATAGTGGCTTCCCTCTTTATCATGTACAATCAATGGCTCTAGTCGTGCAATCACACAACCATCGTATAGAGATAAACGATCTGGTGTATAATGGAAGAGAGAGTGTCCACGTTCTTGGGCTGCTAAAGCGAGTGCAAATGTCGTATCTCCTTGAATCCGAACTGTTGAAATATGATCCATCTGAATGGCAATTTTCATAAATAAATCCTCTCTATCCTAAAAGCAGACTGGTCTATGCATCATAAACTTAGTAAACAATAAAAGAACTATGACAAGAGAAAATTTATGACACAAGAAACAGATATAAAATTAAACAACAAAGAAATCGAACGCTATGCACGCCACATCATTCTGCCTGAGATTGGTGGTGCAGGGCAACAAAAGCTAAAAACAGCACGTGTTCTTGTTGTAGGCGCTGGTGGTCTTGGTGCTCCTGTCTTAACCTATTTGGCTGCCGCAGGTGTTGGAACTCTTGGAATTGTCGATAACGACATCGTTTCACTTTCCAATTTACAACGCCAAGTTATTCATAAAACAAATGCAATCAACAAAAGTAAAACAGACAGTGCTGAAACCACTATAAAAGCAATAAATCCCCATGTTATAGTTGAAAAACACACCCTACGCTTAGATAAAAGTAATGTGGATAAACTGCTCAATGCTTACCACATCATTGTTGATGGAAGTGATAATTTTACCACACGCTATCTTCTCGCTGATCACGCTGCCCAATGCAAAAAACCTCTAATAAGCGGTGCTGTAGAACGTTTTAATGGCTCATTAACGGTCCTTATGCCGTATAAAGACAATAATCCTCACTATCGCGATTTATTTCCCACCCCTCCAGCTCACGGGACTATCCCAACATGCGCTGAAACTGGAATCATCGGTGTTTTACCTGGCGTTATTGGGACCCTACAAGCAATGGAAGTTATTAAAATGATCACAAACATCGGAGAGCCATTAGTAGGAAAGATTCTTCTCTATAATGGATTATTAGCGCAATTTAATATTATTACTTATAAACGCTCAAATTATAAAGAAAATACCATAGTTATTAAGAAGCTTGGAGAATCATGATTATGTCCTCTCTTCCACTAATTTTTAGCACTCTCGCAATATGTATTGAAATACTAATTAATTTTATCGCAAGTCATCGAAACATTGTAACCAATGAAACCTATTAAATTTATCACAAATATGGCAAACCTTTTGTGAAAAAATAATTCTCTATAATGGATTATCAGCATAATTTCATGTCATCGTCTATAAATGGACAGAGACTCGTGGGAACGTAGCTGCTATCCGTATTCTTGTATAAAAAATTTTCGACGTAGATAAAAATACAATCAGCAGAACTCTATTCAACTATTCTACTATTCACACATAAAAATTGTTTCACATGAAAGTGCTTACTTCAAACCATAACCTATAAATAAATAATCTAAGTCATATTTTAGTGATCGATACTATAAAAGGTCAATGATCTGTCCGTACATCTCTAACCTCAAGAGAAAACGTCTATTCATCGAGCATCATAAAATGCAGCTTAGGATTATTGCACGTATAAGAACAATCAATTGTCTCTGTTCATAAGAAAAATACATGGGAATTGATGTAAAAGTACATAGGGATTGATGTGTATAGAAGGATTGAGATAAACCTCATGGAGAGCTTTAATTACATAATTATTGCATTCAGAAGCAGAAAGCTGCAGCTCATGAATTGATAATCCTTCAGCAATAATTTCACAGACAAGTATATGTAGAAAAAGTGAAGCACACAAATCTTGAAAACCAATCCACAGACGACAGTGTTAAAGAGTGCATTTTTATAAAAGATCTCTTTAAAATAAGCGAGTAAATATGCAATGTTAAATATCTTCTGTCTTGCGTGAGGGGCGTTCCCCCCTAACAAAACATCAATAAGAGCTCTTTTTATAAACTGTGAAACTAAAATTACAAAAAAATCAGACTTCTTTCTAAAATTAACATCTATGGTATAAGTTAATTTGGCTCGTTCGCTTTATTATTATCCATTGGTAAAGGAACAGGATGATCGGATAAACTGCGTAAATAAAGCAAAAGATCGGCACGATCTTGGTCATTTTTAATTCCACGAAAAGACATAATGGTCCCAGGAAAAGCTTCACGTGGAGAATGTAAATAACGATCTAACGTTACAAAATCCCATTTTTGATCAGAATGAGCACGTAATGCCCGTGAATAAGCAAAACCTGCTGCTGATGCTAAAGGGCGGTTAACAATCTCCCAGAGAACTGGACCAACACGCCCTGCTTCATTGCGTCCAGAAGTGTGGCATATGGCACATTGGCGAAAAATTTTACGGCCATTTTCAAAATTGCCTTGTTGAAGGCGGCTATTTAGTGATAGGGAAACATCAGGTGCTTTTTGTTTTTCTTGGAATATATCATTCTTGGCAACTGTATGATGATATTGGACTGATGTCGGATGATCGTAAACTATATTGCTGAGTGTGAAAATCCCCACAATAGCAACCAGCACACATAAACAAGCACAAATAAAATAAATAAATCTCGGGCGATTCATAAAAACTCAAATGTTCACGGTTTCATTACCATTTTTAGTTTAAGCTTTTTCTTTATAACACACAATATCATAAATGCATCACAGATGACATTGGGAATCTTACAATGGCTCTTGAACCAATTATTCTTATTCCTGCCCGTATGGGCTCAACCCGTCTTCCTCAAAAAGCTCTCGCTGAAATTGGCGGAAAACCGATGATTGTTCATGTCGCAGAACAAGCCAAAAAAGCTGGAATAGGACGTACAATCGTTGCAACAGATCATAATGATATCGCTAAAGCTGTTGCAGATTATGGGCATGAATATATCATAACACGAGGTGATCATAAGTCTGGATCTGATCGTATTTATGAAGCTTTAGTGCGTATTGATCCTGAACAACGCTACAACGCCATTTTAAATATACAAGGTGACTTACCAACAATAATGCCTCGTGAAATCATTCGTGCGCTACGCCCTTTAGAAAATAGCTTTACTGATATTGCAACCTTGGGTGCCAAAATCATTGAAGAAAATGAAACAAGAGATCCCAATGTTGTCAAAATCATTGGTACACCGCTTTCTCAAAATCGCCTTCGTGCTCTTTATTTTACGCGCGCCAAAGCACCTTATGGAGAGGGTCCTCTTTATCACCATATTGGAATATACGCCTATAGGCGCGAAGCACTTGAGAAATTTGTATCATTCAAACCCTCACCACTTGAGAAACGTGAAAAACTTGAACAATTACGTGCATTAGAAAACAATATGCGTATTGATGTGGAAATAGTCGATACAATTCCCTTAGGTGTAGACACACAACATGATCTCGATAGAGTTTGTGAGATTTTAACATGAAAATACTTAAAAAAACCAATAAAATTTCTTTCCAAGGAGAATACGGCGCTAATTCCCATATTGCTTGCTCCAATATGTTCCCCAATATGGATGCTGTTCCCTCTGCTACCTTCGAAGACGCTCTTAATTTAGTGGAAAGCGGGAAAGCTGATCTTGCTATGATCCCTATTGAAAATACTCTTGCGGGGCGCGTTGCAGACATTCATCATCTTTTACCGCAGTCATCTCTTTATATTATTGATGAATATTTTTTACCTATCCATTTTCAACTCATGGTTTTGCCCGGCGTTACACATGACGAAATTAAAACCGTCCACAGCCATACGCATGCCCTTGCACAATGCCGAAAAATCATACGAAACAACGGTTGGAAACCTGTTGTTTCTGCTGACACCGCTGGAGCTGCAAACTTTATTAAAAAAAATGCTAAACGTTCACAGGCTGCCTTAGCACCTTTAATCGCAGCAGAACTCTATGGACTTGATATTCTTGAAAGAGATGTTGAAGATAACCCTCATAATATTACCCGTTTTGTCATCCTTTCACGCTCCAAACGACATGTCCCCAAACCTCAAAATGGCGAAAAAATCATCACCAGTCTTCTTTTTCGAGTGCGCAATGTCCCCGCTGCTCTCTATAAAGCTATGGGAGGATTTGCAACGAATGGTATCAATATGACAAAATTAGAAAGCTATCAAATTGGTGGAAATTTCAATGCAACACAGTTCTTTGTTGATATTGAAGGACATCCTGAAGACCCGATGATGAAACTTGCCTTAGAAGAATTATCTTTCTTTTCTGCAGAACTGCGTATTATCGGTACTTATCCAGCACAAAACGATCGAACATCGTATATATAAAAGCAATTAAGCTGCTATCATTTTTTGTTGATATCAAAAAGCATCGTAAAAATTTCATAATGCAACGTATCTTGAAAGAGCTCGTTTTTTTCTACTCAACACCCTTCATAAAAACTGAAGAAGAAAAAACGGCTCATAAAAGAATATATAAATTATTTCCATAATATTTTTTCACAAATTATATCATGATAAAAAGCACTTCAACTTGTATAAAAACCAGTGTAAAAAAACACAGTAACCAAAAATAAAAACGCTTGTACCATCTATTTCCTTTTATATATTCAAAGAGAGCTTCTTGAGAAAAGTCATTTCCTCTGACAATATTCCAATAAAGATAACGAACTTCTAAATTAGCTCTCAAAATAATTCAAATTATTATATATAATAGAGCATTCAAATCTTTTAGATTAATATCATTCTAAACATGGTTTAAAACTAGAAAATGCAACTTAGCCCTGTTTTTAGCGTTAAGTTTGAGCTTTTATCTTTATAAAAATTGATTTATGATTCACCTCACTTTAGAAAAAGGAGAGGATAATGAAAAAAATCTTCATGCAAGTATTATTAGCCGCAAATATTCTCGCCTACTCTAGTGTTGCATTTGCTGGCTTTGGTGAGAAAAAATGGAATTTTGGGCTGGATGAAAGTGTTGTGATCATCCCATCCGATACAATCCATCAAGGAGCTGAATACTCTTGTAGTATCTTTAAACCGAAGAAAGTATCCTTTACTTTATCATACTCTACCCCTTCTGATTTAAACAAATTGAGAATTGCTGTTGATGATGAAAAGAAAATAACCCATGATAAAGAAAAGAAGATCTTTATCCTAAAAAATATAAAATCTCTTCATATAAGTTTTCCTTCGTCAGGACATTATATTTTTAAAAATATTACGAAGAAAAAAGTTGTTGGAACAAATTGTGACACAGGAGATTATGATTAACAATATTTCTATAACATCTAAATTTGAGTAGAGTTATTCTTTTTTCAGGTATTTTTTTCAAAATAGGGCATAATGAGCCATTAAACCTAATCGCTGAAAAGCTTATTTTTGTACTAATATGGCAAATCTTAAGCTGCTTATAAGGTTAGATATTAAAGAACTTTTGCGAAAACTAAATGACTAAAATTAAATTGTTCTGTATTTTCTACTATCAGAGCTATTTTTTTAATAAGAATATAACTTCTATCTTTGCAACTGCTTTATTTTAAGTACTATAAAGCACATCGTACCCAAATCACTTAGATAAACAGAAAAGTAAAATTTGCTCTACAGATGCATTCCTCGCTGCATTTTAAATCATACTCATTCAGCTTTTGTAAAAATTCATCTCGCTTTTCCCTCCTTATTAAAGGATATAATTATTTGAAACTATAAAATATCGCTTATATCGAATAAGAACCTTTTTTATGCTTATAAAATCAGTACCCCCTTATTTCTATAGCGTTTAATGTTGCATCTTCTCTTGCATGAGTACAGTCCCTTTAAAATATATGAAACCTTTTCTAAAATAATGAAAATTCATATATTGATCCATCTTGTGATAAACATCAATGTTTTTTAATTAAAAGAACAAGCACGCAAAAAAAGAGCGATAACATCTACTCAGTATTTATATATTTATATTATGTTAAAAGAAAAAACATTACATATTTTATATTCTCATTCACTATAGAAATGAGGTGGTACTCTTATAAGATACTTAAGATACTGGCTTATCCTTATAAGACTTTGATTTTCTTATACTGAATTAAAACCACGAATAAAGTAAGGTCCTCCCATCTTAAATCTCATATTAAATCCATTAAAATGTTTCCTTGAAAGTTACAAATGAGAGTGGTGTGTGAGTAAAAACGATTAAAAAAAGGAATAAAAATGCTTCTTATAAAGCCTCTCAAGTACAAGGGATCACAACATTGGGAGTTGTTAAATAGCATGAGGGCTAAAATTTATACTTTGTATTAAGCATAAAGAGGATAGCGCAACAATAGATTTATAACTCAAGGGAAGCATGTATACTATTTATGAGTGGAGTTTGAAATATAGTTAAGAGTATTGAGCAATCGCTCTTTAAAAAGCCTGTGAATGTATAACATTAAATGTATTCTGTTTGGGATGTTCTGTTTTGTATAGAGGAGCAACACCATTAAAGCAATATTTTATAATTATTTAAATAGCACTCTTCCCCCCTAACTTTCAAATGTTAGCCAATTACATGATCTATTTGCTTTATTTTCTTCTTTAACTGTTGTAAATTTTTGATGATTCAATTTCGTAGTTTTAAAACAGACGTGTCTATCCTAAAACTCTTACATGTTTCAGCGAATGAGAATAATTATACATTCAGACTATCTTAAGCGAAAAAATATTTTCATACCAAATAAATATGAAGAGCTACTGCTATAAAAACTGGTAAATCCACAATCTCTTTGTTGTTTATATGTCAATAAATTAAACGCAAAGGAAAATTCTTCGTCGTTCTTAGGATATTTTTCGTTTCTGATCTTGATTTTTCATTCCAAATCGACAATATGAGCTTGGGAGGTTGGTGGTGGACGAACTACTCGCCAACTGGGTCAGGTCTGGAAAGAAGCAGCCCCAACGAGTTCTGGTACGGGTCATCGTTCCAACCTCCTATTTTGCTGAAGAAATTATTTTTTATGCTGTCTTTTAGCGAGGTATTTTTAATCTTCAGAGCAGCATTTGTATGCAGCAAATAAAGGGGTTTTGTTATTTTTAAACAAATTGTCCCATAAATAATTTGATTAAGAAAAAATCCTTTTATATGAGACTACAGTATTGATCTATGCTTTTGTATTATAAAAATGTACGCATAAAGAACTTCGAAGTTGGAAATACTCATGGAAAATTTACCGGTAGAAACAGCTTATCGTGTTCTTGCTCGTAAATATCGACCAAAAAACTTCTCTAACCTCATTGGTCAGGAAGCTATGGTGCGTACTCTCACCAACGCCTTTGAAAAAGGTCGTATTGCACAAGCGTGGATGTTAACAGGGATTCGTGGCGTAGGTAAAACCACAACAGCACGTATTTTGGCACGTGCGCTTAATTATAAAACAAAAGATATTGATCAACCAACAACCGTATTGGACACTCTTGGTGAACATTGCACACAAATTATCGAAGGACGCCATATTGATGTTATAGAAATGGATGCCGCTTCTCATACGGGCATTGATGATATTCGTGAAATTATTGAACAAATACGCTATCGTCCTGTTTCTGCACGCTATAAGGTTTATATTATCGATGAAGTACATATGCTCTCAACACAAGCCTTTAATGGTTTATTGAAAACTCTTGAAGAACCACCTTCCCATGTGAAATTTATTTTTGCCACAACAGAAATTCGCAAAGTTCCTATTACAATTCTTTCGCGTTGCCAACGTTTTGATTTACGACGTATTGAATCAAAAGCTTTGAGTGCACATTTGCGTCAAATTGCGAAATATGAAAAGGTAGAAGTAGAAGATCAAGCACTCTCTATGATTGCCCGTGCTGCAGAAGGATCTGCACGTGATGCATTATCCATTTTTGATCAAGCAATCGCCCATAGCAATGGCAATGTTAATGCTATTGCGGTGCGTACAATGTTAGGATTAGCGGATCAAGCACGTATTATTGATCTTTTTGAATTTATCATGAAGGGCGATGTTGTCAATGCGTTACATGAATTACGCAGTCAATATGAAGCAGGTGCTGATCCTCTTACTATATTGACAGAACTAGCCGATTTTAATCATCTGGTCACACGTTTACGTTTTACACCAGAAATAGTGGAAGATTTTTCTCTGACTGAAGAACAACGTTTAAGAAGTTTAGACTTTTCAAAAAAACTTTCCGTTCCTGTTTTATCCCGAAACTGGCAAATGTTACTCAAAGGTTTACAGGAAGTTAATCAAACTGCACGTCCTCTTCAAGCCGCTGAAATGCTTTTAATTCGTCTTGCTCACACGGCTGACTTACCAACTCTTGATGAGGCTTTAAAAAAGCTTACGCAAGAAAAAACGCCTCTCACACTGGTTAAAAACTCTTCTCATCAAGAATCTACAAATGCAAATAATATAACAAAAGAAACAATGGACGGAGCCCATGCTTCCTCGAGCATTTCAAATACATTAGCCGATCAATCAGATTTAAAAACATCTTTGAAAAACCAATTAGATCATTCCTTACAACCAGAAAATTTAGTTAAAAATCAAAACCATGACAAAATCAACGCCCAAGAAGTAACAGAAATTCTAGAAACTTCTCCATCTACTGATCTTTCTGAAAAGATTGTAAATTTATCGCATTCTGTCACGCAAACAACAGAAAAGATTACTGAGCCTAAAACTCTCGTGATTAATTCTTTGCACGATATTGTTCAATTAGCCGAACAGCATAATGACACTCCTTTCAAACTCCTTATTAAAGAATTTGTTCATCCTGTTTCTTTTGAAGCTGGGCATATTACCTTAAGACTTTCTGAAAATACCCCACAATTTCTTGCTCATGATATAGAAAAAAAGATATCTCAATGGACAGAAAAACGCTGGACAATAACTTTTGTTAATGAAGGAGGTGGCCCAACCTTACAGGAGGAAAGTATAGCGATTCAAAAGACTCTTTTTTCTAATGCAGAAACAGATCCTGATATCGCGAAAATCCTCAATCATTTCCCAGAAGCAAAAATTGTCGATATTCGACTCAATAAAGAAGAAAATGATCTTGATTTGCTCTCCAATACCTTTAAAAATGCTGATATTTTTAAAAATAAAAATGATATCAATGATGAATAAGGATACCTATTCCTATGCGTGAAATGATGAGCATGATGAAAAAAGCCAAAGAAATGCAAGAAAAAATGCAGAAGATTCAGGAGGAAATAGCTAATCTGCAAGCTGTGGGCACCGCAGGGGGTGGTCTCGTCAATATCACTTTAAATGGCAAAAATATTATAACAGCAATTCAAATTGATCCTTCATTACTCAAACCTGAGGAAGCTGAAATTCTTGAAGATCTCATTATGGCAGCTTATAATGAAGCAAGAACAAAAATCGAAGTCGCAATAGAAGAAAAAACCAAAAGTATGACGGCAGGGCTACCACTCCCATCAGGTTTCAAGCTTCCATTTTAATGAAACGGATTTTTTCCGTGGGACAAAAATATGTCTAAATACATTGCAGGACCTGAGATTGAACGTCTCATTCAGATTTTATCACGGTTACCAGGTCTTGGTCCACGTTCAGCACGTCGTGCTGCGCTTCATCTTATCAAAAAAAAAGAGACATTGCTGGAGCCTTTGGGAGCGGCTATACAAGCAGCTATAGAAAAAGTCGGCATTTGTTCTGTTTGTGGAAATGTCGATACCATTGATCCTTGTTCAATTTGTACAGATTTGCGCCGCGATGATACAACAATCATCGTTGTTGAGGATATTGCTGATCTGTGGGCTCTTGAACGCGCAAAAACTTTAGCCGCACGTTACCATGTGTTGGGTGGACGACTCTCCCCCTTAGATGGAATAGGTCCTGACGAACTCAACATTGCCACCTTAATACAGCGTGTTGTACAAAACCCTATTACGGAAATTATTCTTGCTGTCAATGCGACTGTCGAAGGTCAAACAACTGCTCACTATATCACCGATCAGCTTTCTAATTTTCCAGTTAAAATTACGCGACTTGCTCATGGTGTTCCTGTAGGAGGCGAGCTTGATTATCTTGATGATGGAACTTTAGCAGCAGCTGTACAAGCAAGAACAAATCTTTAAAAATTTCTTTCTCTTACCTGTTATCTCGCTTTATTTACTATCATTTCTTTTTATGGGGAAATATTAAAATGATCAAAAAACATCTCTCACTTTTAAACGACTTTGGTCCTGGTATTCTAGCATGTTTACTCATATCAGCCTTAGCTTATGGCTTAGAAGTTGTAGAAAAACAGCTTTTTGGACAAGCATGGCTTGAAAGCCTTGTTTTGGCAATTCTTTTAGGATCGATTATCCGTAGTTGTTTTCCTTTGCCAACATATTTTCAAAAAGGTATCACCTTTTCTGCAAAAACACTTCTCGAAATTGCTATCGTTCTTCTAGGAGCAAGCATTAGCATTAACGCAGTCCTTTCAGCTGGTTGGAATTTGCTTGCTAGTATCATATTCGTGATATTCGTAACGATTATCCTGAGCTTTGCCATCGGCCGACTTTTCGGGCTTTCTACACATTTGGCAATGCTGGTCGCTTGTGGGAATGCTATTTGTGGCAATTCAGCTATTGTTGCCGTTGCACCTGTCATAAAAGCAAAACATGACGATGTAGCCGCGTCAATTGCCTTCACTGCTCTTTTAGGAATTCTTATTATTTTATTTTTACCCTTTTTACATCCATCTCTGAATTTGTCATTTAGCCAATATGGTGTGCTTGCTGGCATGGTTGTTTATGCTGTACCACAGGTTTTAGCAGCAACAGCATCTGTCTCTTTTCTGAGTGTTCAAATTGCAACAATTGTCAAATTAGTACGGGTTCTCATGTTAGGCCCTGTTATTTTTACTCTATCAATCATTTATCGCCGATCAGCACAAACACGCTTGCGTTTACATACCCTCGTCCCATGGTTTATCATTGGCTTTATTATCATGATGCTTGTTCGCTCAAGTGGTCTTATCCCTGAAAAGGCTATCAATCCCATCAAATTTATTGCCCAGTTGTTTACTGTTATCTCAATGGCTGCACTAGGATTAGGTGTTGATATCCGATCACTAAAAAAAGCAGGATGGCGCGTCATTTTGGCTTCAACCTGCTCCATAATTATTCTCGGTATTTGTAGCCTTATTATGATACAATTGAATGATTTAAATCATATAACATTTTAAAATGTGCATTGATTATTATTTTTTCAACGTAGTATGCAATCAACCCAAAGTCCTCATTATTATTAAAATCAGTTCTTTCATAAACCAGAAAAAGTTCTAAAATATTGCTCATTATTCTATACAAAAAATTGAAAGAGCTGATATTTAAGTGAAAACTGTCAATTTTGCTTTTCAGTCCATAATGATTTGCAACGGGGTAGTATCAAAATACGTAACTCATACAAAACAATACCATTTCTTTCATCTGCTCTCATTACGCTAAGGTTTTTATACAAAGACTGATAAAATATATTCTTATTTGGAAAAAATGTGAGATCATGACTTTTCCTCTTTTAAATTACTTTTACTTACTATGTAATAAAAGTGGCATCAACGTACTATTTGATAGCTTACAAGTTGTGACAACCCTTACATTTAAACGATTCGTGAAGGAGTTTTTATTCTTTTCTTCAACAGTTTTGATTCATACGCTAACTCCGCTTGTAATATACAAGCTAATAACTTTAATTGTTTCACCATAAGTAGACTTAAAATAAGAGAATCTTACAATACTCAAGGTACTCATTCAAAAAGTGATAAAAATAAGGATTAAATCAACATCTCGTTCTATCCCATAAAAAGATATTGTTGCTTATTGGCACTAGTAACTTTCTTACAAATGAAATATACGATAATGAAAAGATTAAAAATACAGCAGGACTTTTATTTATCGTTTTATTCAACTAAAATATTTTTATGCTTATCCTTGCTATAGATACTGCTTCAATTTATTGTGCTGTTGCGCTTATTCGTCATAAATCTGTTATTGCGCGTATCAATGAACGCATAAACAAAGGACATGCCGAAAAAATTATTGGGCAGATTACACAAATAATGACACAAGCCAATATGACGCTTGATCAAGTTGAGCGTATTGCTGTCAATATTGGACCTGGATCATTTACTGGTGTGCGTGTCGGTGTTGCAACAGCGCGCGCTTTGGCATTAGCACTTGAAATACCAGCTGTTGGAGTGAGTGCTCTTGAAGCGTTAGCAGCACAAGTCATAAACAGTAAAAGTACAGCATCGGCAATTACTGTTATCCTTGAAGCAGGGAGAGGGATGTTCTACCATCAAAATTTTCATAATGATCTCACACCTTTGGGAGCACCGGGATTAAAAACAATTGAAAATATCCTCGAAGATTTGCCAAAAAAAACCCGACTGACTGGCCCAGCTGCTGATGTCGTTGTGGAGCATGTTAAAAACCATAAAATATACGAAAAAATTGTCCTAGAAAAAATCCCCTGCGAAGCGGCCGATATTGTAAACTATGCTTATCTTGCTGCAAACAAACAATCAAAAAATTCACCTCGCCCACTCTATCTACGCAGCGCTGATGCAAAACAACAAACCAATTTTGCTTTACCACAAAAAAAATAATGCCCAAATTTTCATTGACAAAAAAGAATTTTGGAATTGCTCCGCTACAAGTTAATGATAGTGCTTCTCTTCATCAAATTCATCGGCATTGTTTTACCCCTTCTTGGGAAAAACAAGCTTTTGATAATTTCTTAACAGATCACTCTATCTTCGGATACAAAGCTTTTCTCATTGATCACTCTGATCAAATTTTAGGCTTTTGCCTATGCCGTCTCATCCTTGATGAAGCAGAAATCATCACAATTGCTGTTCATCCTCATTATCGTCAACAAGGAATTGGTACCTTTCTTATCGATCGTACAGTTCACCATCTTCACGACAAGGGCGCTATAAAATTATTCTTGGAAGTAGAAGCCACAAATCTTTCTGCTTTGAACCTTTATCAACGCTTTGAATTTCAAAAAATTTCTGAACGTCTTGCCTACTACGCGTCAAAAAATGGTCGTGGTGATGCAATTATCATGCAAAAAACTTTTAAGCAAATAGATTGAGATTTGTGTAAAAAACATTTACACATGCGCTATGAATAAAGTAAATCCTAAAAATACGCCTCCTGTTGCTCCTAAAAAGGTTTTTATCAAAACCTATGGATGTCAAATGAATGTTTATGATAGCCAACGGATGACTGATAGCCTCAGTTCGCAAGGCTATGTGACAACACAAATTCCCAATGATGCCGATCTTATTCTTGTTAATACCTGTCATATTCGTGAAAAAGCAGCAGAAAAACTTTATTCTGATCTTGGTCGTTTGCGCGTTATGCGTCAAGAGCGCACACCTGATAAACCCCTGATGGTTGGTGTAACAGGTTGTGTTGCACAAGCTGAGGGAAGTGAAATCTTGCGCCGTGCTCCAACAGTGGATATTGTTATTGGTCCGCAAATGTATCATCGCTTGCCAGAATTGTTAGAAAAAGCAAAACAAGGAAAAAAAATTATCGAAACAGACTATGCTGTTGAAGATAAATTTGCTCATTTGCCGCCCCATAATAAACATGCAGTAAGAAAACGAGGTGTTAGCGCATTTTTAACAGTACAGGAAGGTTGCGATAAATTTTGCACTTTTTGTGTTGTTCCTTACACACGCGGTGCTGAAATATCACGGTCTGTCGAGCAAATTACCGAGGAAGCCCTTCAACTCATCGAAGCGGGTGTCAAAGAAATTACGCTGCTTGGACAAAATGTCAATGGTTGGCATGGACAAAGTGCTGATGGCAAAACTTGGCGTCTTGGCGATCTTCTTTATCATCTCGCAAAACTCGATGGTTTAAAGCGTTTGCGTTACACAACCAGCCACCCACGTGATATGGATGATAGCCTTATTGCCGCGCATCGAGATCTTGATATGTTAATGCCTTACCTCCATCTTCCTGTTCAATCAGGTTCAGATCGCATCTTAAAAGCCATGAACCGACAACACAAAAGCTCTCATTATCTTCATCTTATCGAAAAAATTCGAACCGTACGGCCAGATATTGCCTTTTCAGGCGATTTTATTGTAGGGTTTCCAGGAGAAACAGATGAAGACTTTGAAGAAACCATTAAACTTATTCAACAAGTACAGTACAGTTCAGCTTATTCTTTTAAATATTCCCCCCGTCCTGGAACAGTGGGAGCCACAATGAAAAATCATGTTGATGAATCTGTAAAAGATGCCCGACTTCAACATTTACAAGCCCTTCTCCTTGAGCAACAAAATGCGTTTTTGCGTTCTAAAATTGATCAAAAAACGAACGTTCTCATCGAAAAACCTGGACGTCACTCAGGGCAAATGGTAGGGCGTTCCCCTTGGCTTTTACCTGTTGTTATCGATACAGAAGCCTCTACAGGTAGCGTGATAGAAATTCATATTAAAAATGCAAGCTCAAACAGTTTTGTTGGTGAAGTGACAAATAGATAAACATGCCTCTAATACCTTGTTCAAAAATAAATATTTTGGAAAACTCTTTTATTTTAAAAGCAAATGATTACATCTAAAGCGTGCACTTTTTGTAAAAATTGTCTTTTATAAAGTTTACTTAACAAAATGTGCAATATTTATGTAGATATGGAGAATAAGCTGAAAGCTTCAACCGAAAAAATAAAGCGTATTAGAGAAAAAGTAAATACGTCCCTTGAAAAGGCTGATACCTTGAAACAAACAAGCGCTTCAGATGTGAGCCAAGTTGTTTTGATTTTCGAAAATAATAAATATGCAAAAGCAGTTTTTGGTAAATTTGACGAAAATCTCGCTTATATCGAAAAAAAACTCGAACTTAGTATTCATCCGCGTGGTAATGAAGTCTTAATCCGTGGAAATGTTTCTGTTATAAAACGTGCGCAATATGTATTGCAGCAGCTTTATGAACGTGCCAAAACACATCAAGAGCTCACTTTATCAGATATAAAAGGAGCGATTGCTATGGCAAATATACCAAAGAAGCAGAAAGAAGACACAATAACACACAAATCTGCAACGAAACGTATACCAGCTCGGTTGAGTACCCATAAAAAAATAATTCATGCAAGAACTCCAACACAAGACGCTTACATAAGTGCTATGGAGCATACTGAACTTGTGTTTGGTGTAGGACCAGCAGGAACAGGAAAAACATATCTTGCTGTTGCTCATGCTGCAATGCTTCTAGAACGTGGTATCATTGAGCGAATTATTCTCTCACGTCCAGCTGTTGAAGCTGGAGAACATCTTGGTTTTCTTCCCGGTGATCTCAAAGAAAAAGTCGACCCATATTTACGACCACTTTATGATGCTCTTTATGATATGATGCCCGCTGAAAAAATAGAACGCATTTTAGCCTCTGGTGTCATAGAAATTGCTCCTCTCGCCTTTATGCGCGGACGAACACTTGCCCATGCTGCTGTTATTCTTGATGAGGCACAAAATACTACCCCCATGCAAATGAAGATGTTCCTCACACGTCTTGGAGAAGGAACGCGTATGATCGTTACCGGTGACGTAAGCCAAATTGATTTGCCTACAGGGCAAAAATCAGGTCTCATTGAAGCAATTCGCATTCTTTCAAATGTAGAAAATATTGCAATTGTGCATTTTGATGAAAAAGATGTTGTACGCCATCCACTTGTTGCTGCTATTGTTCGTGCTTATGATCTTGATTCCGAAATACAAAATAAAAAAAAATCATTCGCATGCGATGCATTAAAAAATGAATTTGATTCATCATGATTATTATTGATATAATGATTAAAAGCGCAGGGTGGAATGATGAGAAAATGCTTTATAATATCACTGAAAAAGCATTAATGACAACTATGCATCATGTTTCATTGGCAAATGTTGTAAGCGAGATTAGCCTGCTTTTTACGGATGATGAACATATGGCACAAATCAATGCACAATGGCGCAACAAAAACAAATCTACTAATGTATTATCCTTTCCTGCTTTTCCACTTAAAGCTGGAAATCGACCTGGTCCCATGCTCGGTGATATCATTATTGCCCGAGAAACTGTTGTTTTCGAAGCAGAGAAAGAAGGAAAAACATTTCAAGACCATTTAACACATATGATTGTTCATGGTATCTTGCATCTGCTTGGTTATGACCATGAAACTGATGATGAAGCATATAAAATGGAAAAGCTCGAAAGAGAAATTCTTCAAAAGCTTTCCATAAAAGATCCTTACGCATAATTGTCTATCAATGATAAAATTTAACTTTTAAAATCAATATTACCAGCATACCATTTAAAGCCTCTTATTTATCTGTTATAAAAGAAAGTCTAGAAGATTTCAAAACCATGGCAAACAAAATAAATGCACAAAATAATAGTCAAGCATCTTCTAATAATGAAAAAGACCCCTCTCAACAGACGAATCATACAGAGAAATATTCCCTGATGAATCATTTATTTTCATTCTTACGGGGTCGTAATTGTGCATCTACGTCACTGCGCGATGATCTTACCGTTGCACTCACGACTAACAATGAAAAAGATACCGCCCTCTTCTCACCTGAAGAACGTACTATGCTGCATAACATTTTACGCTTACGTGAAGCACGCGTGGATGATGTTATGATACCTCGTTCTGAAATCGAAGCATTAGAAATAAACACCTCTCTTGGAGAAACCCTTAAATGTTTTGCAAAAATTGGTCATTCTCGTATCCCCGTTTATGCTGAAACTTTAGATGATCCGCGCGGCATGATCCATATCCGCGATATTCTTAACTACATCACTCGCTTTATTATCAACCCAACAAAAACCGAACAAAAATCCGATTTGCTTCAATTAAACCATACAGACTTGCATACTCCAATCGGTGAATTGGATTTGATCCGAACAGTTCTCTTTGTTCCCAGTTCTATGCTTGCAAGCAAATTATTAACACGGATGCAAACTACACGAACTCAAATGGCTTTAGTTATTGATGAACATGGAGGAACAGATGGTCTCGTTTCAATGGAAGATATTGTTGAGTTAGTCGTTGGGGATATCGAAGATGAACATGATAATGTCGACAATGCTATCGTACGTGAACCAAATAATAAATGGCTCGTTGATGCAAGAACTGAACTAGAAGATGTGGAGAAAGCTCTTGGTCCTGATTTTATCGTAGGGGAATATGGTGATGAAGTTGATACTATTGGTGGTTTGATCGTCTCAATTCTTGATCGCATTCCTGCTAAAGGTGAAATTGTCGAAGCTGTACCTGGCTATAGATTTCGTATTTTAGAAGCTGATAAACGCCGGATTAAACGATTGCGCATTTTTCGCATTCCCAAAAATGAGAATCTTGAGAACAATGCCATCCCTAAAGAATAGTCCAGCATTTTTAAACAATTTCATCGTTTTTTTGTTCTCTGTTACAGGCTGGAAGCGCCAAGCATGGATATTTCTGTGTGGTGCTCTTACTTCTTTTGCACTTCCACCCTTTTATTTAACACCTCTTTGCTTTTTAACTTTCCCTCTCTTTATTGTTTTACTTGACTCAATACGGGCCACCAAAAACAATAAAAAACATTTTTTTACTTACGCTTTAAGCTGTGGAACCTTTGGTTTTAGTTATTTTATTTGCGGCCTTTGGTGGCTATGCAATGCTTTGTTAACAGATCCAGATTCTTTTGGTTGGGCAGTCCCATTAGCCATTTTATTTCCTCCACTCTACCTTTCTCTTTATTGGTTTTTTTCTGGTTTCATTGTCGGTTTATTATGGACAAAAGGAATAGCACGCTTTTTTGTTTTAGCCTTTGCATTAGGATTATCCGAGTGGTTGCGTGCGTTTTTATTCACAGGATTTCCATGGAATTCTCTTGGCTATACAGCCATGCCAACCCCAATGTTCATGCAATCTGATGCAATCGTAGGACTTTACGGAATGAATATTCTTGCTGTCTTAGCCTACAGTTTGCCAACTGTTTTATTAACGGATGAAAAAAAGAAAGTGGCACTTTCTCTTTGTTTATCACTTATATTCATTCACTGTGGTTTTGGGTTTTATCGTCTTCATACTATAGAAAACACAACTGAAGATCAAAAAAGTGCTTATTGGGTGCGCATTGTTCAACCGTCCATCCAACAAAATATAAAATTGCGTGATAATACACGAGAATCTATGTTGGAAGCGCATATGAAGCTAAGTGCAACGCCAACAACCGATCAAAATTCAGAACCCGATTTTATCGTATGGCCTGAAGCTTCCGTTCCTTACCTTCTCTATGATAAATCATCTATCACAATGCGCATTGCCTCTCTTTTAAAACCTAAACAATGGGCTATTGTTGGAGCAATACGCGCCAGCAATGATCTACCTCATTCCCAAACACAATATTTTAATACAATTGCAGTCATTAATGCTCAAGGTAATATTTTAAATACTTCCGATAAACTTCATTTGGTTCCTTTTGGTGAGTATCTCCCTTATCAGAATTTATTGAAAAAAATTGGATTGCGTACCCTTGCTGATAATATTGGTGGATATAGTGCTGCAAGTGTGCGCAAAATTGTTACAATGCCAAACGGATTTTCTTATCTACCCTTAATTTGTTATGAAGCAATATTTCCCCATGAAATGACTTTTAAAGGCTCCCCGCCTCAAGCAATTATTAATATTACAAATGATGCATGGTTTGGTGTAACACCTGGACCCTATCAACATCTTCAACAAGCACAGCTTCGTGCCGTTGAACTGGGAATCCCCCTCATACGGGCAGCCAATAATGGCATATCAGCTGTTATTGATTCTTATGGACGAATCGTTGTAGCTCTTCGACAAAATGCTGTGGGCATTATTGATTCACAAGTTCCATCATCCATTACCCCTATAGGAAGCAATGAATACAGAACTTTCTCTACTTTTATCTTATTCATCCTTATGCTATTGTGTCGTATTGGTTTTGGTTTTACAAAACAGCTTAAATGATTCAAGTGCCCTTTGTACGGTATTGTGTTGCGTGTACCAGTGATATTGGGAAAAAATATTACATATTGTTTTAATTATATGATAAATCAACTGCGCATAAATATGATGTTGGTTTAGAAGAAAAATGCTGGAAATAAAGAGTTGCATTATGACCGAAACTAGAAAAAAACCTGACCCTATAGATATCTATGTTGGAACTCGTATCCGTTTACGTCGTAATATTTTAGGACTCACTCAAGAGAAACTAGGTGAAAAATTAGGAATTACTTTTCAGCAAATCCAAAAATATGAAAAAGGAACAAACCGTATTGGTGCCAGCCGTCTTCAAGCGATAGCGGAAATTATGGATGTTCCTGTTTCTTACTTTTTTGATAAAGGTATTACCTCCCAACAAGTAGAGGGTTTTGCTGAAAGTGAACACAATTTTATAGACTTTTGTTCTAGCAGCGAAGGGATTCAGCTCATGCGCGCTTTTACAAATATATCTGATGCTAAAGTGCGTCGAAAAATTATTGACTTGGCAAAAGCACTTTCTGAGGAAGATTTGACAAATAAGTTATAAATTAAAATTATATCTTTTCTCTTTTATTCATATACATTTGCATTGACTATTTGCTGTAGAATTAGCAAATGGTGACGACTTTAGTAAGCAATTGATTAAATCGTTGGTTTTCTTTTTTGAAGGAGTTCCTATGCCGCATCAAGATTATCTTTTTACGAGCGAATCGGTATCGGAAGGACATCCTGATAAAATTTGTGATCGTATTTCCGATGAAATCGTTGATATGATCTATAAAGAAGCTGAAAAGACTGGTACTGATCCATGGTTAGTACGCGTTGCCTGTGAAACTCTCGTCAGTGTCAACCGTGTTGTTATCGCTGGTGAAGTACGTGTTCCCGATACGCTATTAAAAAAAGATAAAAATAAAGAATTCATCTATGATGAAACTAGCTTTCCACTCATTAATCCTACACGTTTTCGTACAGCAGCGCGCCGTGCTATTCGTACCATTGGCTATGAACAAGCAGGCTTCCATTGGAAAACTGTTAAAATTGATGTTCTTTTGCGCCCACAATCAGCTGATATAGCAAGAGGGGTTGATAATGCTACGGATCGGCATGGTGAAGAAGGAGCGGGTGATCAAGGTATCATGTTTGGATATGCTTGCCGTGAAACACCTGATCTCATGCCTGCGCCAATTTATTATGCGCATAAAATTCTCAAACTTCTTGCCGCAGCTCGTCATAAAGGAGAGGGAGAAACTGGAAAATTAGGACCAGATGCTAAAAGCCAAATAACCATACGTTATAAAAATGGAAAACCGATAGAGGTCACATCCATTGTTCTTTCAACGCAGCACCTTGATGAAAGCTGGGATTCCAATAAAGTACGTACAGTGGTTGAACCTTACATTCGCCAAGCTTTACATGACATTCCCATTGCAGCTCAATGCAGTTGGTATATTAACCCAACAGGAAAATTTGTCATTGGAGGCCCTCAAAGCGATGCCGGATTAACGGGACGCAAAATTATTGTGGATACTTACGGAGGTGCAGCACCCCATGGAGGCGGTGCTTTTTCAGGAAAAGATACAACAAAAGTTGATCGTTCTGCTGCCTATGCGGCACGCTATCTGGCTAAGAATATTGTTGCTGCTCATTTAGCAGAGAGATGCACCATTCAACTCTCCTATGCAATTGGTATTGCACAACCTTTATCTATTTATCTTAATCTTCATGGAACAGGAAAAGTCGATGAAAAGGTTATTGAAGAAGCCATCCGCAAAATAATGGACCTTTCACCTACCGGCATTCGAAAACATCTTGACCTCAATAAACCTATTTATGCGAAAACAGCTGCCTATGGTCACTTTGGTCGTAAACCAAAACACGATGGTTCGTTTTCATGGGAAAAAACTGATCTCGTGAAAACGCTTCAAACAATGATCCAAATCCCATGATTAAACATAATATACGTAAGAGTGAAGCATTTTTTGGACGCAGACAAGGAAAACAACTTCGAGACAGTCAGCTTACACGTATACAAATGCTTCTCCCCAGTTTGAATATTGATTTAAATGTCCCTCCTCCCTTAAACCTTACATCCTTATTTTCAAGCAAAGTAAGAGAAATTCGACTTGAAATCGGTTTTGGTGGAGGTGAACATTTACTTCATGAAATGGAATATTTTCCAAAAACCGGTTTTATCGGCGTCGAGCCCTTTATCAATGGCATGGCAAAAATATTGTCGTCTCTTGAACAGCATCAAAACCATCAAAATCGTCTTCGCCTCTATAATGATGATGCTACACGCCTTCTTGATTGGCTCCCTGATAACTCGCTTGATGGAATAGACCTCTTCTATCCTGATCCTTGGCCGAAAAAAACACTGGAAACGACGCTTCATCAATATAAAAAATCTTAACCGTTTTGCTCGTGTTCTTAAAATAGGAAAATTTTTTCGCTTTGCTAGCGATATAGACAGTTATGTAAACTGGACTTTGTACCATTGTGCACAACATGATCACTTTGAATGGAAAGCAGAAAGCCCTCAAGACTGGAAACTCCCTTATCCACTATGGAGCGGAACCCGCTATGAAGCAAAAGCTTTACGCGAAGGACGAACGCCTGCCTATCTTACCTTTATCAAGAAATAAATGATCAAGCGCTTTTCTCATAAACAACTTGAAAAATTTTGAATTTAAGAGTATCAATAGTTAAATTCTTGGTCTTATGATGAAGAGTGGGCCGTTGGACCCGCTCTTTTTTAATATCATAAAACTGATGAAACCAACTTGGATAAAATGTATGAACGAAGCTGAAAAAATAAGCAATCTTGACGAACCACGCCTGTTTGAAGAAGATGGTATCGAAGCACAGGTTGCTGCTCTTGTCATACCACTACTTAAACCTTTAGGTTTTCGTTTGGTTCGTGTGAAACTTCTTGGTCAAAATGGTTTAACACTTCAAATTATGGTTGAACGTGCTGATGGTTCTATGACCATAGAAGATTGTGAAACTGTTAGTCGAACAGTTTCTCCCCTCCTTGATGTACAAAATGTTATTGAACGCAAATATCATTTAGAAATCTCATCACCTGGAATTGATCGTCCATTGGTAAGAAAATCTGATTTTTTTCATTGGCAAGGGCATCTTGCAAAAATTGAAACCAAAATAACAATTGATGGGCGCCGAAAATTTCGTGGGACACTTACAAATATCACGCAAGATGGATTTATTTTAAACACTGATAAAGCTGCTTATGGAGAAGCCATGTATACCCCTATTTCCTTTTGTGATATCATAAATGCGCATTTAGTGCTTACCGATGAGCTTATTCGCGATGCATTGAAACAAAATAAAGATTTAAGTCAACAATTCATTGCCGAAGAGAACGCTAACGACTCTATACAGACGCTCAATTTCAAAAAATAATATCACTGGGAAATACCCATCGTGTGGCACAAAGAAGGAGAAAATTGATGGCTACAAGCGCTAACAGGCTTGAGATTCTGCAAATTGCAGATGCTGTTGCACGTGAAAAGTCAATCGACCGTGAAATTGTCATTTCTGCGATGGCTGATGCTATTCAAAAAGCAGCACGTTCTCGTTATGGTCAAGAAACCAATATTCGTGCTGAAATCAATTCTAAAACAGGTGAAATTAAATTACAGCGCCTGCTTAAAATCGTTGATGTCGTTGAAGACTATACAACGGAAATTACTTTGTCTGATGCTCTCAAACGTCAAGCAGAAGCAAAAATTGGTGATTTTTTTGCTGATCTTTTACCTCCTATGGATTTTGGACGTATCGCAGCACAATCTGCTAAACAGGTTATTGTACAAAAAGTACGCGATGCAGAGCGCGATCAGCAATATGAAGAATTCAAAAATAAAGTTGGTGAAATTATTTCTGGTACAGTTAAGCGTGTGGAATATGGTAACGTCATCGTTGATCTAGGGCGCGGTGAAGCTATTGTGCGCCGTGATGAATTAATTCCTCGTGAATCATTCCGCTATGGAGATCGCATTCGTGCTTTTGTCAATGATGTACACCGTGAAACGCGTGGTCCGCAAATTTTCCTTTCACGCACACATCCCCAATTTATGGTAAAACTTTTCACTATGGAAGTACCAGAAATTTATGATGGTATTATAGAAATCAAATCTGTTGCTCGTGATCCAGGTTCACGGGCTAAAATCGCCGTTGT
Source organism: Bartonella sp. AP11XZML (assembly GCF_042196445.1). Lineage (NCBI taxonomy): Bacteria > Pseudomonadati > Pseudomonadota > Alphaproteobacteria > Hyphomicrobiales > Bartonellaceae > Bartonella > Bartonella sp. AP11XZML. The sequence continues at coordinate 82,039 of NZ_JBHIQF010000042.1, read as the reverse complement.
TTCACGTGATGGTTCCATTGATCCTGTTGGAGCATGCGTTGGAATGCGAGGAAGTCGTGTACAAGCTGTTGTTGCTGAATTACAAGGCGAAAAAATTGATATTATTCCTTGGTCGCCTGATGCGGCAACATTTGTCGTTAATGCACTGCAACCTGCTGAAGTTTCTAAAATCATCCTTGATGAAGATGCTGAACGGATTGAAGTTATTGTGCCAGATGATCAACTTAGCCTTGCTATTGGACGACGTGGGCAAAATGTTCGCTTGGCTTCGCAACTAACAGGATGGAACATTGATATTTTAACGGAAAAGGAAGAATCTGAAAATCGTCAAAAAGAATTTACTGAACGAAGTAAATTGTTTATGGAAGCCTTAGAGGTTGACGAAATGATCGGACAGGTTATGGCATCAGAGGGTTTTTCTTCTATTGAAGAAATCGCCTATATTGATCTTGAAGAAATCGCTTCTATTGATGGTTTTGACCATGATACCGCCGCTGAAATCCAAAGTCGTGCCCGCGAATATCTTGATCATCAAGAAAAAGCACTTGATGAAAAACGCAAAAAGCTCGGAGTTTCTGACGAATTGCGAACACTTCCTGGAATGACAAGTGCTATGTTGGTTGCTGTAGGTGAGGATGGTGTAAAAACAATAGAAGACTTTGCTGGCTATGCCGTTGATGATTTAGCTGGTTGGAGAGAACGTAAAGAAGGCCAAACACAGAATTTTTCTGGTATTTTAACCCCTTTTGACATTACACGCGCAGATGCAGAAGCTATGGTTTTAGCCGCACGTGTACAAGCAGGCTGGATAGACCAAGCTGATCTTGTTACAGAAAATCCTGTAGAAGATGGAAATTCTACAGAAAATGAAAAAATAGATGATTTGGATGTGGATACACTTTAAATGAATGAACGGACTTGCATTGTGACCCGAAAAAATGCTTCAGCACAAACGCTGATCCGTTTTGTTATTGGTCCCAACAACCAAATTGTTCCTGATCTTAAAGCGAATTTACCAGGGCGTGGCGTTTGGATTTCCGCCCATCACGCTGTTATTGAGAAAGCAATAAAACAGAAAGCTTTTCATAGAAATTTTAAAACAGATGTTGAGGTTGCACCAAATCTTGTGCATGTTGTTGATACGCTTTTACTAAAAGCCGCTCTTTCAAGCCTTTCCATGGCACGAAAAGCGGGAGCAATTGTTATGGGAGCAACAAAGGTTGACGCTGCTATCCGCTCTGGTAAAGTTATTCTTGTACTTCATGCTAAAGAAACAACAGAAGATGGGAAACGAAAAATTGCACAGGCCATCCATTCAATACAACAACAAACAAATCGGACTATAAAAACCATATCTTTATTTACAAGTGATGAAATGCGAGTGGCTTTTGGCTCTAATCCTGTAATGCACGCGGCCTTACTGGACACAAAAGCTGCTGAAGGATTTCTCAAAACAACATGTAAATTGATCAGCTATCGTGACGACAAGCATAGTAAGTCTAGTGAGATGACGGCACAAGCCGTGAAGGAAGTACAATGAGTGAAAATAACAACGACAAAACAACCGTCAAGAAGACACTAACTCTCAAGAGGTCTGTCTTGGAAACGAGCACGGTTAAACAAAATTTTAGTCATGGCCGTACGAAGGCTGTCGTTGTCGAAACCAAACGGCGTAAAATTACGCGACCTGATGAAAAAGCTGAAACCCTACAGCCCATTACAAAGCCGCATGTGGCCCCCCAGCGTTCTAAACCGCGTTTTGAGGGAAAAAAGCCTCAAGAATCTGTGACCAAAAGCAATCTTTCATCAACTGAAATGGAAGCGAGGCTTCGCGCGTTAGAAGAAGCACATATCCAAGAAAAAATAACGCGAGAACAAGCCGAAGAAGAAGCAAGACGCGCTAAAGAGCGTGAAGAAATTTTACAGCAAGAAATTAAAGAAAAAGAAATACATCTCCAACAAGAAGAAGAAATATTGCCAGTACAGACTCCACCTGTTCCCCCTCTCATTGAACAGACAGATATTCCTATTGCGCCTAAACAGACAACCGTGGTTGAAAAACGCAAAATAGATGACAATAAAGAGGAAGAACGGCATAGTCGACGTGCTAATCCTGCTAAGTCAGAAATACGTGTACCAAAAGTTGTCAAAGGAGCTGATGAGCGGAGACGCGGAAAGCTAACTCTGAATAGTGCACTGGATGAAGAAGGAAGCGCACGTGGGCGCTCAATGGCTGCAATGCGGCGTAGACAGGAAAAGTTTAAGCGTGCACAAAATCAAGAACCAAGAGAAAAAATTTCTCGCGAAGTTGTTCTTCCTGAAACGATTACCATTCAAGAGCTCGCACAACGTATGACTGAGCGTTCTGTTGATGTGATTAAATTCTTGATGAAACAAGGACAAATGATGAAACCTGGCGATGTTATTGATGCAGATGTTGCCGAACTCATCGCTGTTGAATTTGGCCATACTGTTAAACGTGTTTTAGAATCTGACGTAGAAGAAGGTATCTTTAATATAATAGATAATCCTCAAAACATGCAGCAGCGTGCCCCTGTTGTAACCATTATGGGCCATGTTGACCACGGAAAAACTTCTCTTTTGGATGCTATTCGTAAAGCAAATGTTGTTTCTGGCGAAGCAGGAGGTATTACGCAGCATATTGGTGCCTATCAAGTAGAACAAAATGGTCAAAAAATTACCTTTATTGATACACCAGGTCATGCCGCATTTACGGCTATGCGTGCACGCGGAGCTCGTGTTACTGATATTGCTGTTCTCGTTGTAGCCGCTGATGATAGTGTTATGCCTCAAACGATTGAATCAATCAATCATGCGAAAGCTGCTGGTGTACCTATCATTGTTGCTATCAACAAAATTGATAAACCAGCTGCGAATGCACAAAAAGTGCGTACAGAACTTCTACAACATGAAGTGTTTGTTGAAACTATGGGTGGAGAAACTTTGGACGTTGAAGTTTCTGCTAAAACTGGTCAAAATCTTGATAAACTTCTCGAAGCTATCCTTCTTCAAGCTGAAATGCTTGATCTGAAAGCAGATCCTCAACGAACTGCAGAGGGCGTTATCATTGAAGCCAAATTGGATCGCGGACGTGGGTCTGTTGCAACAGTTCTTGTTCAAAAAGGTACATTACACCCTTCTGATATTATCGTTGCCGGAAATGAATGGGGTCGTGTGCGTGCTTTGATTGACGACCATGGCCGCCATGTCAAAGAGGCCGTTCCCTCTACACCAATTGAAATTTTAGGCATGCAAGGAACACCACAAGCCGGAGACCGTTTTGCTGTTGTCACACATGAAGCAAAAGCACGTGAAATTTCTGAATATCGGCAACGATTAGCACGTGATAAAGCTGTTGCGCGGCAAACTGGTTCGCGTGGTTCTCTTGAACAGATGATGACAAAATTGCAAACGACTGGTGTTAAGGAATTTTCTCTTATTATAAAAGGAGATGTGCAAGGATCAATTGAAGCAATCGCTTCAGCATTGGAAAAACTCGGAAATGACGAGGTTCGTGCACGTATTGTACATTCTGGTGCTGGAGGAATTACCGAAAGTGATATTTCTCTTGCAGAAGCTTCTAACTCTGCTGTAATTGGCTTTAATGTTCGAGCCAATAAGCAGGCACGTGATTTTGCTAAAACACAAGGAATTGAAATTCGTTATTACAACATCATTTATGATCTTGTTGACGATATCAAGGCTGCTATGTCTGGATTACTCTCACCAGAACAGCGTGAAACTTTCCTTGGTAATGCTGAAATTCTAGAAGTCTTTAACATTACAAAAATTGGAAAAGTTGCAGGATGTCGTGTTACAGAAGGTAAAATAGAACGAGGAGCCGGTGTTCGCCTTATCCGCGATAATATCGTTATTCACGAAGGAAAGCTGAAAACACTCAAACGCTTTAAGGATGAAGTCAATGAAGTGCAAAGTGGTCAAGAATGTGGAATAGCCTTTGAAAATTATGAAGACATGCGTGCAGGAGACATCATTGAGACCTTCCGTATCGAACATATTAATCGCACATTATAAAATAATCCAATAACTTTACTCTGTTGTGAAATGAGAAAAGTTATTAGTTTTATACACAATATTTCTTTTTGCTTATCTAAATGGTCAAAAAAGAGATCTTGTAGCAAGGATAAAACTTTGATGAAAAATGCAGGGCCATCACAACGGCAACTTAGAGTAGCAGAGCAAGTACGTCATGCAATAGCGCATATATTACAGCGTGATATTTTGCTTGATGATATCTTAAAAGATATTGTTATTTCTGTCTCTGAAGTACGCATGTCACCAGATTTAAAAATTGCTACTTGCTTTGTATCACCTCTCAGCACTCTTAAAAATGCTTCTCATACCGATGTTGTTGATACCCTCAATAAACATAGTCGTTTTCTCCGTGGAGAAATCAGTCATGCGTTGCGACAAATGAAATATATGCCAGAACTGCGTTTCCGACTTGATAATAGTTTTGATAATTTTTCAAAAATTGATGCCCTCCTTCGCTCGCCTGAGGTTGCACGCGATCTTCACCATAGTGATACAGATGAGGATTAAAGATATGGCGCGGCAACACAAGAAAAAAGGGCGTCCTGTTTCTGGCTGGGTCATATTTGATAAACCAAAAGGAATGAAATCAACAGAAGCTGTCTCACAAATCAAATGGCTCTTCCATGCTCAAAAGGCAGGACATGCGGGTACACTTGATCCTCTTGCTTCTGGTCTCCTTCCCATTGCATTGGGCGAAGCAACCAAAACCGTCCCTTACGTGATGCAAGGCAAAAAAACTTACCGTTTTCATATTGCTTGGGGGCAAGAGCGCTCAACAGATGATTTAGAAGGAGAAATAACGAAAACTTCTCTCATACGTCCAACACAAGAAGAAATACTTGCTCTTCTTCCTCAATATACAGGTGTTATTTTGCAAACACCTCCACAATTTTCAGCAATCAAAATTGCCGGAAATCGTGCCTATGATTTAGCGCGTGAAGGGGAAGTTGTTGACATTCCGCCCCGTGAAGTGGAAATAGAAACTTTCAAGTTATTAGAAATGCCTACCAAAGAGCATTCTATCTTTGAAATAACCTGCGGAAAAGGAACTTATGTGCGCTCTTTAGCACGCGATATGGGACGTGATCTCGGTTGCTATGGGCATATTGCTGATTTAAGACGTATTGCCGTCGCACCTTTTGATGAAGAAGATCTCATTACATGGGAGGAACTAAAAGCGGCCATTCCGCCAAATAAAAACACTACAGATGAGAATAATCGTTCTTTTGAAAAAAACTTCTCAACACTCGATGGGCTCTTAATTGACACAAGCGCCGCATTGGATTGCCTCCCTCACTATATCCTTAATGAAACTCAAGCACAGAGAATTATAAGAGGCCATTCTATCCTCTTGAATCATCACAAAGCACCTCTTGATGAAGAGGAAATTTGTGTCCTCTATAAGGAACAACTTCTTGCTATTGGCACTCTCGACAAAGGTCTATTTAAACCAAAGCGGATTTTCACAATTTAATCGATTCTTTTCCCAACCACCTTTTGCGGAAAGATATTTTTCTCTATCAATTAAGAAAAATATGGTGCTTTTCATTGTCTATATTTACCGTATTCATATCAAAATTTAAGTCAGTGCTATAAGCTAACACCACCACACACTTTTTCCTCTTAATGTCGCAATAATCCTTGCATTTAAAGGATTCATAAGAGGCTTTTTATTTCTTTTTCAATCGTTTTTTACTCATACTTTAGTCCTCGTTTATAATGTACAAGCAAAGATATGGACTGATCTACTCTAAATAGATTTGAAACGAGAAAAGCTTAAGATTTTCAGAACTATCACTCAACATGAAAAATGACAAGTAACCATTATAAATCAATTCATTAAATATTGAAACAGCAATTTTTTATGATTATGCTAACAAATTGATCGAAATAATATTAATATATGTAATTCTACAAAAACTGTTTTAACCCTAAGGGAGATGATCAGAGGAAACTTTTAAAAGCATCTCATTGGCTTGAGGTATTGTTTGGCGTTCAATCATGCGGTGCACTCTTATACCGTTAGGAGCACAATTTAAATGACGTAGACGCTTATTGACTTCTGCATCTGCTTTTGTACGACGATGATTATGGCGTAAATAATCTACCCATGTTGGCATATGATAAGCCTCTGTCCAATATTCAGGTCTTTCAAGATCTCGTAAAAGGACCCACTGACGCGCACCATCACGTAATCGAATATGGCGTCGACGCGTCATCACTTTGAGAAACTCTTCAAGATCATTTTCATGAATTTTATAATCGATCATTATCATGATCGGGCCACTTCTTGCTTTGAGGTCAAGTAATAATTCCGGCTCTCTAAAATGATCAAGAGGATTTAAATCTATCTGAGGAATTTCTTGAATTCTAAATTTTACCCCCGCAAGAGCACCAAAAATCAAGAATAGAGAACAAACGCTCAAAGCAATTGTTGGAGAATAACCATCAGCCAAAACTCCCCAGATTGCACTTCCAATAGCCATCCCCCCATAAGATGCCGTTTGATAAAGTGCTAAAGAACGTGCAACAACCCAGCGTGGTGTAGAGAGTTGTACAGATGTATTAAACAATGATAATGCCAAAACCCAACATAACCCTGCAGGAAATAAAGCAATATGGCTTATAATCAGTGAACGGCTTATTCCCAATAAAAAGCAAGAAAAGGCAAAACCAATAAATGCACTTGTAATAATTGTTTCTGAACGAAAATGATGCCGTACAACTGCATTAATAATACCTGCTGTCATGGCTCCTAACCCAAAACAACCGAGCAATGTACCATAAAGAAGGGCACTTCCTCCAAGAACTTTATGCGCAACAATTGGCAAAAGTGCTAAAATAGAAATTGCTCCTATACCAAAAAGGAACGCTCGAACCATAATACTCAGCAGATTAGGTGACATCGCAACATAACGCAAACCATCTGAGACAGCTCCCAACAGCCTTTCTCGTGGCAATGAGTTGTTTTCATAATTCGACTTCCAGAAAAACAACGCACCAATAAGAGGAATATAGCTTATAGCATTAAACAAAAAAGCAGCAGATGCCCCCAAAGTTGCAATGATGGCACCACCAATAGCAGGACCAACACTCCGCATCAAATTAAAGCCGACACTATTCAAACTAACAGCAGCAGGAATATTTTCCCTGCTCACAATATCTCCTATCGTTGCTTGCCAAGAAGGATTATAAAAAGCTGTACCACATCCAATCAAAAACGTAAAACATAACAAAAGCCAAGGTGTTAGAAATCCCATATAGGCTAAAACAGATAAACTCATCGATATGACCATCATCATAATCTGCGCACACAACATAATTTGACGCCGATTAAAATTATCAGCTAATGCCCCTGCCATCAAAGAAAACATAACAAGTGGTAATGTTGTGGCACTTTGAACTAGCCCAACCATGGAATGCGAAGAACTAATCAACGCCATTAACCACCCTGCTCCAACAGCCTGTATCAGCCCCCCTAAATTAGAAATAAGAGTAGATGACCATAAATTTCGAAATACCGAATTACGAAAAAGTTTTAATGTTGAAATGCTCTGCATCTTTTTCCTCCAAATCGGTATTTATCACTTTTGTTACCACATACACGCTCATAATCTTTGTATCAAAAGGATGCATAATTCTTTAAAAAACTTCTCATAAAACTCTATTTAAATCAATATTTCAAAACAAAAGCTTTTATTTAAAGAAAGACTTCAAAATGCTGTCAAGGACTAGTATTTTAACCTTCTTTCCTATATAAGAACGAAAATAGGTAAGAGTCTTCGACTTTTCCTGTTTTCTCACAGACCCTTGCTGAACGACATCTCGGCTATGGGTGACTTTATGTTTCTTCGTTTTTGGAAAGGATAATACGATGTCGATTACAGCTGAACGTAAAAAAGCTCTTGTCTCAGAATACGCAAACAAAGTTGGTGATACAGGATCACCAGAAGTGCAAATTGCTGTACTTTCTGAACGTATTTCTAATTTAACAAACCACTTTAAATCTCACAAAAAGGATAATCATTCTCGTCGTGGTCTTTTGAAGATGGTGTCTCAACGTCGGCGTCTTCTTGATTATCTTAAAGGAGTTGACCAAAATCGTTATCAGACACTTATAAAGAAGTTAGGTTTGCGTCGCTAAAAGAAAAATGGAAGTGGTATTAAAAAAAACACCCATTTTTTCAACGTGTTGCTTTTAATTAAAAATTTTAAAAACTGATAAGTTATTATGGGGTAGAACTGCTCATCGTTTCGCATTTAAGCGGTTTACTTCTCTTTTCTCGCAACAAAGATAAAAAGTATGTTGTCCACCCCAGATCTTGGAAGTATGCTACGCAAAACCAGAATGTGAGCAATCAAAGATTTAAACACTGGTCATTAAGGATAAAAAATGTTCAAAACGCACAAGATAGAAATTGAATGGGCCGGGCGTCCGCTCACCCTTGAAACAGGGAAAATAGCGCGTCAAGCTGATGGTGCAGTGATTGCTACCTATGGAGAAACGATTGTCTTAGCTACCGTTGTATCGGCCAAAATCCCAAAACCAGACCAGGACTTTTTTCCACTCACCGTTAATTATCAAGAAAAATCCTATGCTGTTGGTCGAATACCTGGGGGCTATTTAAAACGTGAAAGTCGACCAAGTGAAAATGAAACTTTGGTTTCACGTTTGATTGATCGCCCAATTCGTCCCCTTTTCGTTGATGGATATAAAAATGATACACAAGTTATTGTTTCCGTTATACAGCATGATCTCGAAAACAATCCCGATATCCTTGCGATGATTGCATCTTCTGCCGCATTGACCCTGTCAGGTGTTCCTTTCATGGGGCCTATAGCTGGTGCCCGCGTTGGCTATTGTAATGGACAATATGTTCTTAATCCTCATATCGATGAAATGCCTGAATCAAAACTTGATCTTGTTGTTGCTGGAACAGAAAGTGCTGTTTTGATGGTTGAATCAGAAGCACAAGAATTACCGGAAGATATCATGTTGGGGGCCGTAATGTTTGGTCACAAAGGCCTTCAACCTGTCCTTGATGCCATTATAAAGCTTGCTGAAGTTGCTGCAAAAGATCCTCGTGATTTTGTTCCTGAAGATCTTTCTGAGCTTGAAAAAGCGATGCAGAAAATGGCAGAACAGGATATACGAAAGGCTTACACAATTACTGATAAGCAAGAACGTTATGCTGCAATTGATGCACTAAAGACAGAAATCCTCAATAAATTTATGCCAGAACCAGAAAAAGACTGTCAATTTAGTGCAGATCAAATTGCAACCGTATTTAAACAGTTGCAAGCAAAAATTGTTCGCGGAAACATTCTTGATACCCAAAAGCGGATTGATGGACGCAATCTTTCTACCGTACGCCCTATCCAATCAGAAGTAAGTATTTTACCCCGCACACATGGATCAGCACTCTTTACCCGCGGAGAAACACAAGCGATTGTCGTTGCAACATTGGGAACTGGTGAAGATGAACAATATGTTGATTCCTTGACAGGAATGTATAAGGAAACATTCCTTCTCCATTACAATTTTCCACCATTTTCAGTGGGTGAAACGGGACGCCTTGGTTCTCCTGGTCGTCGTGAAATTGGACATGGCAAATTGGCATGGCGGGCAATTCACCCCATGTTACCAACGAAAGAATCTTTTCCTTATACCATTCGTGCTGTCTCAGAAATCACTGAATCCAATGGCTCTTCTTCTATGGCAACGGTTTGTGGAACCTCACTTGCTCTTATGGATGCTGGTGTTCCTCTAGCACGCCCTGTTGCTGGTATTGCTATGGGCTTGATTAAAGAAGGAGAACGCTTTGCTGTTCTTTCTGATATTTTAGGGGATGAAGATCATCTTGGAGATATGGATTTTAAAGTCGCAGGAACAGAAAATGGTATTACTGCCTTGCAAATGGATATCAAAATTGATGGTATTACCGAAGAGATTATGAAAATCGCGCTTGAACAAGCCAAAGGTGGACGAATCCATATCCTTAATGAGATGGCGAAAGCTTTAACCAGTGCACGTGCTGAGCTAAGTGAATTTTCTCCACGAATCGAAGTTATGAATATTTCTGTCGATAAAATCCGTGATGTTATCGGCTCTGGTGGTAAAGTTATTCGGGAAATCGTGGAACAAACGGGAGCAAAAATTAATATTGAAGATGATGGTACCATTAAAATTGCTTCTGCTGATGCTAAAACCATTGAAGCAGCAAAACGTTGGATCCATTCTATTGTCGATGAGCCTGAAGTTGGTGCTATCTACCAAGGAACAGTTGTAAAAACTGCAGAATTTGGTGCATTTATAAACTTCTTTGGTTCTCGTGATGGACTCGTTCATATCTCTCAGCTTGCATCAGAACGCGTCACCAAAACAACCGATATTGTAAAAGAAGGTGACAAAGTTTGGGTTAAATTAATGGGCTTTGATGAGCGTGGAAAAGTTCGGTTATCAATGAAGGTCGTTGATCAAACAACCGGAAAGGAAATCACCGGTGATAAAGCGATGAATGAAGAAAAGTGCGTGGATGAAAAAAAACAACCTGAAAATAAGCGCCGCCGAAAGAAAAAAGAAGAGTAAGTTTTTCCTCTTAAAGTATCATGAAATGCCATCCCAATATTGGAGTGGCATTTTTCTTTGAAAGAGTCATATGTGTTATTATTTTTGCCTTTTGAAAATCATGAACTCCCGTATCCTGATCCAAACCAGTGTTGGCTAAGTTTTGGTTTAACAGAAATCCCAGCTCCAGAATGGGCACAAAATTTAAAAGTTATTACGCCTTGGCGACCAGATTTTTTAAAATTTGTCGATACTCAATTTCACTGCTCTCCTCAAATAGATAAAACTTTCAGCTATGATGGTGCATTTTTACATTTGAGCAAATATCGTGGTTTGAACCAAAATTGTTTTCTTGATTTATTAGAATGCGTTAAACCCAATGGATGGATTGTAATCAGTGGGGATAAAACTGCTGGTGCTGCTTCAATGATGAAATGGGTCAAAACAATTGTTCCCATCACCAATAAATTGTCTAAAAATCATGGTCTTGTATTTTGGTTGCAAGTTCCTCAACAAATTGAGAGACATAACATTGCGCAATTGCGCTCACCACCGCTCACTTTTGGTAAATTTCAAACCACTTCTGGTATGTTCTCACACGGACGTATTGATCCAGGATCTGCTGCGCTTGCTTCTTATATGCTCAAAATTATTTCTGGAAAAACGGCTGATTTTGGTGCTGGATGGGGTTATCTTTCTCACGTTGCGCTTGAAAGAAGTGAAAAACTCACCGCTCTCGACCTTTATGAAGCAGACTACAACGCTTTGAGAGCAGCAAAACAGCACCTTAAATCCATAACAGCTCCTTTTCCAATTCATTTTTATTGGCATGACCTTGTACATGAACCTATCACAAATCTATATGACACAATCATTTCAAATCCACCGTTTCACACACAACAAACAACAGATGTTGTATTAGGAAAAAATTTTATTATAAATGCTGCAAAGTGCTTAAAGCCAAGCGGCAATCTGCTTTTTGTTGCAAACCGCCACCTGCCTTATGAAACATTATTAAAAAATATTTTCCGCACAGTGTTGATACATGAACAAGCCCATGGTTTCAAAATTATCGAAGCACGCAGATAAACAGAACAAGCAATAACTTTCAAAGAATAAAACGTGAAAGATCGATATCAGCAGCAAGCTCGCCAATAGATTTTCTCACGTAAGCAGCATCAATTTTAAACGATGTTCCAGCTTTATCAGGTGCAGTGAAAGAAATCTCATCCAAAACGCGCTCCATCACTGTTTGCAAACGACGTGCCCCTATATTTTCAATCCTTGCATTTAAATCTACAGCAATATCTGCTAAAGCATCAATTGCATCATCGGTAATTTCCAAATGAACCTCTTCTGTTGCCATAAGAGCAATATATTGTTTAATCAAACTAGCTTCTGGTTCCGTTAGAATGCGCCGTAAATCTTCCCTTGTTAAAGGGTTCAGCTCCACACGGATGGGCAAACGTCCTTGAAGTTCCGGTAATAAATCAGATGGCTTGGAAACATGAAATGCACCTGAGGCAATAAAAAGAATATGATCTGTTTTGATTTGCCCATATTTTGTAGCAATTGTTGTTCCTTCAACCAAAGGCAAAAGATCCCGTTGAACGCCCTCACGCGAAACCGCAACACTTGCTCCACCATCCCTGGTTGCAATTTTATCAATCTCGTCGATAAAAACAATACCGTCATTTTCAGCAACACGAAGCGCCTCTTGAATAATTTGCTCCTGATCAAGGAGTTTTTCAGATTCATCATCAATGAGCGGTTTAAAAGCATCCCTTACTGTCGTCTTACGGACTTTTGTACGACTGCCCATTTTGCCCAAAATATCTGATAAATTCATAATACCCATTTGTGCCCCAGGCATACCAGGAATATCAAAGGTTGAAGCACTATTGCTATTATTATCGGCGACTTCAATTTCAATCTCTTTCTCATCCAATTCACCTTCACGCAATTTTTTACGAAAACTATCACGGGTAGCAGGACTTGCTGTTTTACCAACAAGGGCGTCTAAAACGCGCTCTTCAGCATTCACGTGAGCCTTTTCTTTTATTTCATCCCGTTTCTTTTCACGCACAAGAGAAATGGCAATTTCAACAAGATCTCGAATAATTTGCTCAACATCACGTCCCACATAACCAACTTCAGTAAATTTAGTCGCTTCTACTTTAACGAAGGGTGCTCCAGAAAGTTTTGCTAATCGACGTGCAATACCAGTTTTACCAACTCCTGTTGGCCCTATCATTAAAATATTTTTTGGCATAACTTCTTCACGCATCGGCTCATCAAGCTGTTGCCTACGCCACCGATTGCGCAGTGCAATAGCTACAGAGCGTTTGGCATCATTTTGGCCAATAATAAAACGATCAAGTTCAGAAACAGTTTCACGAGGGGAAAATACAACACACATTTAAATAGCTTTCTCTAAAGAAGATAATTCTGCATCCAATGTTTCAATCGTAAAATGATCATTGGTGTAAACACAAATTTTAGCGGCAATAGCCATAGCTTTACGAGCAATAGTTTCTGCATCCAAATCCAAATCCATGAGTGCACGCGCTGCTGAAAGAGCAAAATTTCCTCCAGAGCCAATTGCCATAACCCCATCTTCTGGCTCTAAAACATCACCAAGCCCTGTTAGAGCCAAAGTTACTTTCTTATCAGCCACGAGCATCATTGCTTCGAGACGACGCAAATAGCGATCTGTTCTCCAATCTTTTGCAAGTTCCACACAAGCACGCATAAGCTGATCAGGATATTGTTCAAGCTTTGTTTCCAATCTCTCCAGTAATGTAAAAGCATCTGCCGTAGCACCTGCAAAACCAGCAATAACCATTCCGTTCTTTCCAAGACGACGCACTTTACGTGCATTGCCTTTCATAATTGTCTGTCCAAGAGAGACCTGACCATCACCGGCCATCACGACTTTTCCACCTTTTCGTACCGTAATAATTGTTGTACCATACATTATGTCTGGCTTATGTTCTGTCATAAGGAAACTCCTTAATATTAACTTTACTTTTTAATATTGATTTCTTTTCATACAATGTAAAACTCAATTCCTATTGTCCTATTTAAGAACATATACAGCAAAACACAATGATTCAGCACAACTCAATTTGTTGAAAATGGAAAAATGATATCATTGTTGTCAATGTAAATTACTGCTAAATAGCTTTATATAAACAGTTTGTGCTTTTTAGAGGAAAATTATGAAAAAAATAGCCATAGGGACCTTAGGTGGAACAATTGCAATGACTGCTGATAGTTTTGGTCACATGCAACCGACTTTAACTTCAGATAACCTCATAAAAAGTGTTCCTGATTTAAATAACGTTGCTGATATTAATGCACAAACATTAATGCAAATACCAAGTGGATCTTTATCGTTTCAAATGCTTTTTGAAATAATTAAGTGGGCAAAACAACAAATAACCGCTGGTGCAGAAGGTATTGTTTTAACACAAGGGACTGATACTCTGGAAGAAACAGCTTTTTTTCTTTCTCTTTATTGGAAAGAAGCCGAACCACTCATCATAACCGGTGCTATGCGCATGCCTCATGAAGCAGGCGCCGATGGCCCCGCCAACATTTTAGCAGCCACTCGTGTCGCAGCAGCCACACAAAGTCGTAACAGGGGCGTTCTCGTTGTCATAAATGATGCAATTCATTCACCTTATTGGCTCTATAAAAGCCATACAGTCAAAGTCGAAACATTTCAATCAGGTCTTGCAGGTGTTTTAGGAACTATTTTAGAGCGAAAACTTATTTATTTCAATGATCGAAAATTTTTCCCAAAAACGTTTGATCTTCCCCAAAACCATGATCATCAAATTGCACTCCTCTATTCCTCTTTATCATCTGATGCAAAATTAATGAAACTATGCCTTGAAAGTGGGTATTATGCTGGAGTTGTTATAGCTGGTTTTGGTGCAGGACACTGTAGTTTTCAAGAAGCAGACCTTGTACAACAATATGCACAAAAAATACCAATCATTATTGCTAGTCGTTGTTGTAATGGCTCAACAACTCGTATAACTTATGGCTATAAAGGCTCCGAAATCGATATGATTGCTTCTGGTGCTCTCATGTCTGGTTATTTATCAGCCGTAAAAGCGCGTCTACTTTTATGGACTTTTTTGGCGCAAGGGCACTCATTAGCACAAATCCGTGCAAACTGGAATGACTGGACTATAAGTTAATGAAAAATGATCTACTATCTTAAAAGAAGAGAGCATGCAAAACAAAATTTACTTGAAAATGAAGCCGCTCATCTGTCTACTCTTAAATCAATTGCTGCTGCAAAAAATTCTCGACCAATACAAATGATTGATACGACTATACAAAAAATTAATCAGAAAGATAATCTGATCAAATCCGTTTCTGACCGATATTCACCTTATCGCGTTTTTACTGCACAAGAATGGTCAGAGTTTCGTGCAGACACACCTCTTACTTTGACTTTTGATGAAATTAAGCGTTTACGCTCTATTGATGATCCTATTGATCTTAAAGAAGTCCAACGCATTTATCTTTCTTTATCGCGTCTATTATCATGCCATGTTGAAGCAGTACAGGAACTTTTTCACAAACGTCAGCAGTTTCTCCATCAAGAAGAGAGTAGAAAAACGCCCTTTATTATTGGAATTGCTGGTTCTGTAGCTGTAGGAAAATCAACCACGGCTCGCATTCTTCAAGAACTGTTGAAAAGATGGACATCTAGCCTTAAAGTTGATCTGATCACGACGGATGGTTTTCTCTATCCTAACGCAATCTTACAGCAAAAAAATCGAATGAATCGCAAAGGATTTCCTGATTCCTATGACATTAAAAAGTTGCTGTACTTTCTTTCGGCTATAAAAGCAGGTATCGGAAATGTCCGTGCCCCGCTTTACTCACATATGATCTATGATGTTCTAGAAAATCAGACTATTACCATTGATCGTCCTGATATTTTAATTGTTGAAGGTATTAATGTATTACAGGTCAGTGATCTTCCTAAAGATGGGAAAGCTATTCCTTTCGTATCAGATTTTTTTGATTTTTCAATCTATGTCGATGCCGAAACAGAAGTCATTCGTCACTGGTATTTGGAGCGCTTTAAACGTTTGCGTAAAACAGCTTTTCAAAATCCTGAATCCTATTTTCATCGTTATGCCCACCTCAATGAAAAAGAAGCTTCAAAAATCGCTGAGGATCTTTGGCAAACGATTAATTTAAAAAATTTACAGGAAAATATATTGCCAACACGACCACGGTCCAATCTCATTCTACGAAAGGGAAAAAATCATTTGGTCGAATATGTCGCACTTAGACGACTATAAGGATCTCATAACTATGCAGCACCACCACATTCATTTTACCTCAACACGTATCGATAACAGTTGCTCTATCATCTTGGTAAACCAAAGAACTCTTGCCAACTTATCACTTGATGCGTCAACAACAGCATGGATAAAAGTTAATGACTTTACTGGTAAAGCAGGACAAATACTCTTTATTCCTCACGAAACCGGGCATTTAAAAAAAGTTTTATTTGGAATTGGCAATGGTAACGATCCTTTTATCACAGGAGTTCTTGCTCAAAAACTTCCTGCTGGTCAATGGCATTTAGAAGGTACAACCTCTGATGAAATAAATACCTATCTTGGATTGGCATTCGGTAGCTATCAATTTAATCGCTATCGTCAAAATTCTTCTTTCAAATCATTATCTATCCATGTCAATGAGGCTATTGATCTTAATGAACTCCAACGAATTTATGAAGCTGTCTTTTTCGTCCGTGATCTCATTAATATTCCAGCCAATGATATGAACCCTGATACTCTCGAAAAAGAAGCTCGAAAACTAGGAAAAACCTATGGTGCTCATATCAAAAGTATTTGTGGAGACGATCTCTTAACCCATAACTTTCCGATGATTCATGCTGTAGGACGAGCAGGCAGCACTGCACCACGACTGATTGAGTTACTCTGGGGGCAAGAACACCATCCTAAAATAACGTTGGTGGGCAAAGGCGTAACTTTTGATACTGGAGGTCTCGATATTAAATCAGCCAATAACATGTTGCTTATGAAAAAAGACATGGGGGGTGGAGCAAACGTTTTGGGATTGGCTAAACTTATCATGGATGCAAAATTGCCTTTCCGTTTACGCGTTTTGATTCCAGCTGTAGAAAATGCAATTTCTGCGAATGCTTACCGACCAGGTGATATTCTCAAAAGTCGTAAAGGTTTAAGTGTTGAAGTAGGTAATACAGATGCTGAAGGGCGACTTGTCCTTGCCGATGCACTCGCCTATGGTGATGAAGAAAGTCCACAATTCATGCTTTGTATGGCTACTTTAACAGGGGCAGCGCGTATAGCATTAGGACCAGATCTTCCCGCATTTTATTGTAATGATTCAATATGGGCAAAACAAATTTCTGAATCTGCTCACGCTGTCTTTGATCCTCTTTGGCAAATGCCCCTTTGGAAACCTTACCAAGAGATGTTATCATCACCAATTGCCGATCTTAACAATGTAACTGGAAATAGCTTTGCTGGTTCTATAACGGCTGCTTTATTTCTTAATTCTTTTGTTGAAAAAGCTGAACATTTTGCGCATTTTGACCTTTATGGATGGGTTCCAAAAGAAAAACCAGGATACCCTATTGGTGGATCAGCACAAACTATTCGTGCCCTTTATAATATTTTTAAAAATGAATTTTGACACAAATATCCACAAAAATGGACAATTTTGCAGCTTAAAGAATAATTGGTCTTACACTGTGTTCTTAGTTTTGTTTGAGGATAAAAACCTTACCAATACAGTTTTCATGAGTTTGTTTAAAGGTAAGGAGTAACAAAATGGAAAGCAAAAAGATGATCTCTAAAGACCCAAGACTTCATGCATTCAGAGATGATCTAGCAGATCAACGTCTTGAAACAGAAATTACAGCTCAGCGCTTTGTTCAAGGTGAAAAAAGACGTGTTAATGCAGCGGTCGCTGGACTTTTTAAAGAAAATAGTAAAAAAAGTGAAAGACAAACAGAATGCTTATTGGGAGAAGAACTTCTCATTTTTGAACAAGGGGAAACATTGTCGTGGGGACAATCACTCAAAGATGGTTATGTCGGTTATATTGATACAAAAGTTCTTTGTACATCAACCATAAAACAAACACATGTGGTTTCAGTACCACGCACATTTAAATATTTACACGCTGACTTACGTGGACCAATAGTATCCCCATTATCTATGGGAAGCAAAGTCAGTGTTGTTGATGAAATTGAAGTCCGTGACACAATGTATTCTATTCTTGAAAATGGAACAGCAATCATTACGAGCCATCTCAGCCCCATTGGACGCGTATATGAAGATTATGTCACAGTTGCAGAAACCTTTATCCGTACACCTTATCTTTGGGGTGGTGTCAGCGGTTTTGGAATTGATTGTTCGGGACTCATTCAGCTCTCTATGATGATGACCGATCAAATAGTTTTACGTGACACCGATATGCAGCAAAAAACTATAGGCAATCCTCTTACAGATACTGATAAACTTCAACGAGGCGATTTAATTTTTTGGAAAGATCATGTTGCTATTATGGTCGATCACGCAAATATTATTCACGCAAATGGTTTTTCTATGGACGTTATGATTGAGCCATTGGAAAAAACAATTACGCGTATCGCTAAAAAAAATCAATATCCCATCGCAAAACGCCGTCCAATTCAAGAAACTTAATACATGCCTCCTATAAAAAATTAATTGAATGTTTTTATTATACAATAGATTGATTTATAAGGATAACTATCCATCATTCGCTCTGCATCAAGCATTCTAAATATCGTAAAATTCTCTTATTTCAAATCTGTTTTTATGTTGAATCAATCAAAATCGCTTGCTTGTTCATCACAAGCGAAATTGATGTATAAGTAAAAATGATTACGAAAAGAAAAAATATCCCTTCTGAATGCTCTCAAATGCCAAGAGCTATCATAACTAACATTGGAACCAGCTTACTCCTTCATAAGCGTAAAGATAGTGGCGCTCAATAGATTTTATCTTATAAGGCTTTACCATTATACCATTCACGAGTGCCAGCACGAAATGGGCTTTGGAATATTGCGAGATGTCTCTTTTAAACAACCCCGTAAATATGCAACACAATGGCGTTCTATATTACGTAAGGGATATGCCCCTCTTAATCAAAAGCAACATTTTTTGAAATTTTTCCTATTATCGATATCTTATGAAATAAATACTCCTAATATCTCTCGATGCATCCAAAACAATCTCTCAATAATAATCGCGAAAAGTATAAATCCATTATCTACCACCATTTTTATGCTTATGAAGCGCGCAAAGGCATCATTATACACTTTGCCAATTCTCAATGTTGCGATAACCCTTGGCTATTGAAGAGTGTTCTTTCAGCACGTATTTTATTTATTTCTGTCTTAAATAATTTTATCCACATGACCCGCCCCGCTTGGAACGTGCAAAAGAATGGTTTTGATTAATTTAACATAAAACAGATTTGAAATGAGAAATTTTTTTATGACCCTAGACTTCCCCATACAACATAAAAAAATTATAAATTATCATTATAACTCAATATATTGATTTATATTTAAACAATATTTCCTTCTTATAACACATTAAAGAAGGTGATTTTTCAATACCTGAACCAATGGTTTATCAGCATCAGGCATAGGGTATTTATCAAGATCACTAATAAAAATCCATTCTAAATTTTGCCCTTCTCGTCCTTGCGCAACGCCCTCATAATGGTCACAAAGATACAATGGCATTAAGAGATGAAATGTTTTATAGCTATGACTTGCAAATGTTAAAGGGTGTAAATTATTTGGTTGAACATAAATACCAAGCTCTTCCTCTAATTCACGAATCAATGATGCTTCCGGAGTTTCACCTTTCTCAACCTTGCCACCAGGGAACTCCCATAAACCAGCCAGTGATTTTCCTTCAGGACGCTGTGTAAGCAAAACACGATTATTCTGATCTAACAGTGCACATGCAACAACAAGAAGAATGGAACTTTTCATACACATATCACTCCCCAATAGGGAACATAAAGATAACTGACTTTTCTATCATATCCCCTCTGCTCCTAAAAGAGCTCACATACCCCATTTGCTCTGAAAAATAATAAACTGTTAAATATAAAGTGCATCCATTAACTTCTGTAATCGCTATTGATCATAACGTACTCTTTTGTTAAATCGCAAGACCAAACCGTCGCCGTACTCTTACCCAAACCGATATCAACACGAATCGTGATGTGCTTACCTTGCATATAAGTACCTATTTTCTCTTCACAATACTCAGGATCTCGTACGCCATTCACGGCCACACGATGCTCACCAAACCAAATCGTCAATAGATCACGATCGACTTCAACACCGGCCTTCCCAACTGCCATAACGACCCGCCCCCAATTCGCATCTTCACCGGCAATAGCCGTTTTTACGAGCGGTGAATTTGCAATTGATAAAGCAATAGTTTTAGCTGCATTATTTGTTGTAGCACCCACCACATTAACCTCAATTAAATGACGAGCACCTTCACCATCACAAACAACTTGTAGTGCAAGTTCATGCAGAAGTGCACTCAATTGTTTCACAAAAACCCCATAACGCGGATCAGATTTACTTGTAAGACATGGAAAATGTTCTTTTCCTGTCGCAAACAACATAAGCGTATCTGAAGTTGAGGTATCGCTATCAACAGTAATTGAATTGAAAGAACCCTCAACTGCCTCTGATAACATGGATTGGAGTGCATCCGAAGAAATGGTAGCATCACTAACCACAAATGACAGCATTGTCGCCATATCGGGTGCAATCATACCAGCACCTTTTGCAATTCCATTAATGGTAACACGCTCTCCCCCACAGTCAAAAGTGCGCGTCGCAAGTTTTGGAAATGTGTCCGTTGTCATTATGGCTTTTGCAGCTTCCAACCAATTTCCCTCTTCTGCTGTCTCTGTCATACTTGGTAAAAGATTGACAATACCCGATGCATCCATTGGCTCACCAATAACACCCGTAGAAGCTATAAAAATTTCATCTTCTCTAACCTTTAAAGCGTTCGCTGCTGCACAAATAATTGCATCGGTTGTGTGCTTTCCTTTGCTTCCTGTAAAAGCATTTGCATTTCCAGAATTCACAACAACACCCCTCGCAACCCCATGAGGAAGCGATGCACGACAATGCTCTACAGGGGAAGATGGACATTTTGAACGGGTAAAAACACCGGCCACACTCACTGGTTTATCGAATATGATGAAAAGGAGATCTGTACGATCTTTATATTTAATCCCAGCTTCAGCTGTTGCTATCCGTACACCAGATAATGGAGAAAGCTCTTGGATCTTTTGAGGCGACAAAGGAGAGATTTTCAAAACCACAATATGCTTTCTATAAAAAAATGAAATGATTGCAGATCAATAACCTCTCATAGAAAACTGCTAGGCTTTTTGAACAAAACTAACCTAGCAAATTATCTATTAAAGAGGCTATCTACTTATTTTTCCTAGCTATTCCGTATCTTCTTCATCAGATGTCTCATCGGGAAGTAGCGTCCCATTTTGATGAAGCGATTCCATGATTTTTGTAACATTAGGATCAGGGTATTTCACATCTATCTTGCTACGCAAATCAACAATCAGTTCTTGATAGCGCTTTTTTATCAGCTGTGTCCGCAACATCTCTTTAACATCATCAAATGCAGGCGGTTGTTTTACACGACGATCTTCTAATTTAATAATATGCCAACCAAAAGGACTTTCAACGGGTTGTTTTGTGTATTCGCCAACTTTCAAACCAAATGCGGCATCTTCAAAAGGCTTGACCATTTGACCATGGCTAAAATAACCAAGATCACCCCCAACGGCAGCAGAACCATCTGTTGAACTTTTCTTTGCAATCTCTTCAAAATTTTCGCCTTTATTTAAATGCTTAATGATAGCTTCTGCTTCTTTTCTCGTTTTGACCAAAATATGACGCGCTTTAACCTCATCCTCTTTAGGTAAAGCAGCAACTTCTTGCTTATAAAGAGCTTCCAAATCAGTATCCGATATTTTATCAACAATCGCCTGTTTAAAATAAAGCTGTTGAAGAACATTGTCACGCATGACTGCCATACGTTTATCGTAAGCTTCTGTCTTATCAAGACCTTTGCTTCTTGCTGCTTTTGCAAGGGCCTGCATATCTAAATAAGCTTTTAGAACCATCATACGGCGTTGTTCATCAGGAAAACGTGCTAAATTAGGATTTATTTCAAGCGCTAAATCATCCAATTGGCCTGCTGTAATATTTTTCCCATCAATAACCGCCATAACATGAGAAGGAGAAACGGCTTTTTCAGAAGCTTTCTCTAAAGTCTTTAAATCACTCGACGATGAATTCAAACCTTCTTGAGCACTCACCCCTAAACTTGTACTTGCCAATAAAGTTGATGCTAAAAAAAGCGTGATAAAGTTAAATTTCATAAATATACTCCTTAAAAATGAAGGCAGGTTCAAGATTCCAATTTTCTTTACCATAACACTTTAATCTTTAAACATAGAGAAATAAATTAGTAATTTTATTTTAAAAAAGTATAAAGTTATCCTTTTATCTCAGTTTCTCCAATCCTATCTAATGCAGATGAAAAACATGATAATAGAGAAAAATGACATATTGTATCTTAAATTACTTTGTATTGTATCAGTTAAATAGCATACTTAAAGTTGACATAAAGCGCTTAGCCTCTTATCTCTACTTTACAATTAGAGTGAAAAATTGCACACCAGCAAGTATAATGGTACCATCTGCATTTCATGATGTCACTAATGATATCAGATAACTTGAAGAAAATGTAGAGTATGGGGAGAGCGTATGAATTACCCAACAAGAGTGACAACAATTAAAAGAAAGGGCCAGAGATGGTCAGTTTAGGTGTTTTTGCCCGTAAGTTTTTTGGTTCAGCTCATGAGCGACATCTCAAAGCACTCCGCCAAAAAGTTGCACAAATTAATGCTTTGGAAGAACAATTCGTAAAATTAAGTGATGAGCAGCTTTGCCAAAAAACAGATGCCTTTCGTAAACGTCTTAGTGAAGGTGAAAGTGTTGATTTGCTCTTACCAGAAGCTTTCGCGACTGTTCGTGAAGCCGCAAAACGTGTTTATGACATGCGTCCTTTTGACGTACAACTTATTGGTGGAATGGTCCTTCACGACTGCGGCATAGCTGAAATGCGTACTGGTGAAGGTAAAACATTAATGGCAACTCTACCAATTTATCTCAATGCATTGGAAGGTAAAGGCGTTCATGTTGTGACAGTAAACGATTATCTCGCCAGTCGTGATGCTGAAACAATGGGGAAAATTTTTAGTTTTCTAGGGCTTACAACAGGCGTGATTCTTCATGATCTTGATAGTGATGCCCGCCGAGAGGCCTATGCATGCGACATCACCTATGCCACAAATAATGAACTAGGTTTTGATTATTTGCGTGATAATATGGCCTTCGATCATAGTCAAATGGTCCAACGTGGACATCATTACGCAATTGTTGATGAAGTTGATTCGATTCTTATTGATGAAGCCCGTACCCCCCTTATTATTTCTGGTCCTCTAGAAGATCGTACTGACTTCTATAACCTTATTGATACATTTATTCCTGCCTTAACTCCAGAAGACTATGAAATAGACGAAAAACAAAAAACAACGACCTTTACCGAAGTTGGTACTGAAAAAATTGAAAAAATGCTCGAACAAGCTGGGCATCTTAAAGGTGAGAGTCTTTATGACATAGAAAATGTCGCTATCGTTCATCATGTCAATAATGCTCTAAAAGCTCATAAACTGTTTGCTCGCGATAAAGATTATATTGTTCGCAATGATGAAATCGTTATTATTGACGAATTTACAGGGCGAATGATGCCTGGGCGGCGTTATTCTGAAGGACTTCATCAAGCGTTAGAAGCTAAAGAGCATGTTGCTATTCAACCAGAAAACCAGACACTTGCTTCCATCACTTTCCAAAATTACTTCCGTATGTATAGAAAATTATCTGGCATGACTGGAACTGCAACAACAGAAGCCGAAGAATTCAGAAATATTTATGGTCTTGACGTTGTCGAAGTCCCTACAAATTTGCCAATACAACGTATTGATGAAGATGATGAGATTTATCGAACAGCAGAAGAGAAATATCGGGCAATTGTGCGTGATGTCCGTCAAGCACACGAAAAAGAACAGCCTATTCTTGTTGGAACAACCTCTATTGAAAAGTCAGAACAATTGGCAGAGCGTTTGCGAAAAGAAGGCATTACCGATTTTAGAGTCTTAAATGCTCGCTATCACGAACAAGAAGCATACATCATTGCGCAAGCAGGCGTTCCTGGAGCTCTCACCATTGCAACCAACATGGCAGGACGCGGTACGGATATACAGCTTGGTGGTAATGTTGAAATGCGCATCCGACAAGAGTTACAGGATATCCCGGAAGGTCCAGAGCGGACAGCTAAAATTGAAGAAATAAAAAAAGATGTTCAGAAGCTTAAAGAAAAAGCTTTAGCGGCTGGAGGGCTTTACGTTATCGCTACTGAACGTCATGAAAGCCGTCGTATTGATAACCAGCTTCGTGGACGTTCTGGTCGCCAAGGCGATCCTGGGCGCTCAAAATTCTTTCTCTCTCTTCAAGATGATCTTATGCGTATCTTTGGCTCTAACCGTATGGATGGTATGCTGCAAAAACTGGGATTGAAAGAAAATGAAGCTATTATCCATCCATGGATTAATAAAGCCCTTGAAAAAGCACAAAAAAAGGTCGAAGCACGAAACTTTGAAATTCGTAAAAATCTGCTAAAATATGATGATGTCATGAATGATCAACGCAAGGTTATTTTTGAACAGCGTATGGAGGTCATGAATGCAGATGATTTATCAGAAATGATCCTTGAAATGCGTAATGAAGTCGTAGAGGATCTCGTAGAGGCTTATATTCCATCAGGGACATATTCTGAAAAATGGGATGCAAAAACTCTCGAAGAAGAGCTTCAACAACTCTTTAATCTTGAGCTTCCAGTGGAAGAATGGGCAAAAGAAGATGGAATTGCCGAGGAGCAAATTCTAGAGCGTGTATCAGATGCTGTTACAAAACTTGAAAATGAGCGTACTGAACGATATTCTCCAGAAGTTATGGCTTATTTTCACAAAGCAGTATTGCTCGAAACTATTGACACGTTATGGCGTGAACATCTGGTGAGTTTAGACCATTTGCGTTCTGTTGTTGGTTTTCGTGGTTATGCGCAGCGGGATCCGCTCAATGAATATAAGACAGAATCATTTGAACTCTTTCAAAGTATGTTGAGAAATTTGCGCCGAATTGTCACTTCTAAGCTTATGCGCTTTGAAATCATTCAACACCCCACAGAACCGACCATGCCTGAGAAAACTGATGCTGCTTCTTCTGTCTTTAATGATCAAAGTCAAGAAAATGCTCCCACCTTATGGGCACGATCACAAGAAAATAGATTTGTTAATCCACAAGATCGTGACCCTAACGATATAACCACATGGGGAAAAGTTGGACGTAATGAGCGTTGTCCTTGCGGTTCAGAGAAAAAATACAAACACTGTCATGGAGCCTTTGTTTGAAAAGCAAACTATGCAAATGAATAAAAAGCGAAATTATGAGCAAGAATTGCGCACCGCTGGTTTAAGAGTAACACGTCAACGACGAGTTATTCTTGATATTTTGACTGATACAAATGATCATCCCAATGCATTTGAAATTTTTCAGCGTGCAAACAAAATAGATTCGAATATTTCACTCTCAACTGTTTATCGAACCATGAAAATATTAGAAGGAAATGGAACAATTCATCGCCATAGCTTTAGTGGTGGTCCATCTCGTTTTGAGCAAGCAGATGGGCAACATCATGATCATCTCATTGATATAGAAACAGGACAAGTCATCGAGTTTCATTCTGATGTTATTGAAAAGCTACAAGAGGAAATTGCAAAATCTCTTGGCTATGATATTATTCATCACCGCCTTGAACTTTACGGAAAAAAAACTCTTAAAAAAGTGATCATATATCATTAGATAAAAAACCTCAGGCAAATCAAATTTTATAAAAATTTACCTTTAAAATATAATAGTTTTCATTGGCAAAAAAAAAGAATTGCTTTATTACCCCTCTTTGTATGATGCTATACGGTAATTCATTGCCAATATTATAACAAACAATCATTGCAACAAAATATTATAAAAATTGTATTATGAAAAATTAGGCCAATATTATCATGGTTTCCTTGCCACAAGATCGTATGAGACAGCTTGAAAAGCGCTTTGAAATAATTGAAAGCCAAATGACGACGAATCCAAATGCTGAAACATATGTCAAATTAGCTTCTGAATATGCAGAACTACAACCCGTTATTACCTCTATACGCGCATTAAATGCTCTTTACGAAGAGATTACAGAATTAGAAACGATTATCAACGATAAACAAACAGATATAGAGATGCGTAATCTTGCCCAAGAAGAGCTACCATCGTTATATAAAAAAGTGGAGCAATTTGAAAAAGAACTCCAAATTCTGCTTTTGCCTAAAGATGTTGCTGATGAAAAAAACGCTATTGTTGAAATTCGAGCAGGAACGGGTGGCTCAGAAGCAGCACTTTTTTCCGGTGATCTTTTCCGCATGTATGAACGTTATGCCCATGCTCACAATTGGAAAGTAGAAGTTATTTCACTTAGTGAGGGGGAAGTTGGCGGATATAAAGAGATTATTGCTACCATTTCAGGAAAAGGTGTCTTTTCTAAATTGAAATATGAATCAGGGGTTCATCGTGTGCAACGTATCCCTGAAACAGAGACAGGTGGACGTATCCATACATCTGCTGCTACCGTTGCTGTGCTTCCAGAAGCTGAAGATATTGATATTGATATTCGTCCTGAAGATATTCGTATCGACACAATGCGTGCATCCGGAGCAGGAGGACAGCATGTTAATACAACGGATTCAGCTGTTCGTATCACGCATATTCCAACAGGAATTATGGTCGTACAAGCAGAAAAATCACAACATCAAAACCGAGCAAGAGCCCTTCAAATTTTACGGGCACGCTTATTCGATATCGAACGACAAAAAGCGGAAAGTGAACGTTCAGCTTCTCGTAAAAGCCAAGTTGGTTCTGGTGATCGCTCAGAGCGTATTCGTACCTATAATTTTCCACAAGGACGTGTCACGGATCACCGTATTAATCTAACCTTGTATAAGCTTGATCGCATTCTAGAGGGAGATCTTGATGAGCTTCTTCATGCACTCATCTCAGATCATCAAACAACACTGCTGATGGAAATGGATAATAATTGAGCAAATATTCTTTCAAGAACGTTATCCAACAAATGCAAGAAAAATTGCGCACGAAAGGAATTGCTGAAGCCAATCTCGATGCGAAAATACTCGCTGAATGGATAACAGGAATAAATGCTGCTGAAAGAATTTCTAAACCAGATATGCATCTATCTTCTGAGCATATTATACAAATAGAACAGGCTTTACAACGGCGTATTGCAGGCGAACCCGTTTACCGTATTATAGGAGCACGAGAATTTTATGGTATATCTTTTACATTGTCTCAAGAGACGTTAGAACCTCGCCCTGATACAGAAACGCTGATAGATCTTGTTCTTCCTTTTCTCCAAAAACAGGTCGAAAATTCGAGAAAAACAACATTCCTTGATATGGGAACAGGAAGTGGCGCCATTGCTATTGCACTCCTTAAACAAATTCCCCAATCCTATGCGGTGGCAGTCGATATCTCTGAAGATGCCCTTAGAACAGCAAAAAAAAATGCAAAAAATGCTGAAGTAGCACACCGCTTCACACCTCTTCTTAGCGACTGGTTTGATTCTGTCGCAGATCGCTTTGATTTTATTGTTTCCAATCCACCTTATATTCCCGCAAAAGATATCAAAAAACTTGCAAAAGAAGTGCGCTTACATGACCCATTGCGCGCTCTGATAGGAGGGGAAGATGGACTTGATTTTTATCGAAAACTCGCCCATGAAGCAGCCAACTACTTAAAAGAAAACGGCTATGTCGCTGTTGAAATTGGTTTCTCTCAAGAAAATGAAATCTGCAATTTGTTTGAAAAAAATGGTTTTCAATGTTTAGAAGTGCGCAAAGATCTAAGTGGAATACCCCGCGCACTTCTATTTGCATGCAAACATTAAAATTCCCAATCATCATCCGTGGTAGCAACCGCCTTGCCAATGACATAAGAAGAACCTGCCCCTGAAAAAAAGTCATGATTTTCGTCAGAGTTTGGTGATAAAGCTGCCAAAATAGCGGGATTAACACGACAAACCTCAGGGGGGAAAAGAGCTTCAAAACCTAAATTCATTAAAGCCTTGTTAGCGTTATAATGAAGAAAAATTTTAACATCTTCTGTCAATCCAAGCGCATCATAAAGATCTTCAGTATATTTGCACTCGATGTTATAAAGATCAAAGAGCAGGTTAAAAGCAAAATCTTTAATTTCTTGTCTTTTGGCTTCATCAAGCTTTGCAAAGCCCAATTGGAATTTATAACCTATATAATAACCATGGACTGCTTCATCACGAATGATTAGTCGAATGAGGTCTGCTGTATTGGTCAACTTAGCGCGACTGGCCCAATACATGGGCAAATAAAAACCAGAATAAAATAAAAAGCTTTCCAGCAAAGTCGAAGCAATTTTTTTCTTAAGTGGATCATTTGCTTCATAACGCTCAAGTACTAATCTAGCCTTTTTCTGCAAATGAATATTTTCTTCTGACCATCTAAACGCATCATCAACTTCTACCGTCGAACAAAGGGTTGAAAAAATAGAGGAATAAGAACGTGCATGAACCGCTTCCATGAAGGCAATATTCGTCAAAACTGCCTCCTCATGCTCTGTTATCGCATCAGCCAGAAGCGAAATGGCTCCTACAGTGTTTTGAATTGTATCAAGAAGCGTTAGTCCTGTAAAAACACGAATCGTTAGCTTGCGTTCTTCATCCGTTAAGCTTGACCATGAGGGAATGTCATTAGAAAGCGGAACCTTCTCAGGTAACCAAAAATTCCCAGTTAAGCGGTTCCATACTTCAAGATCTTTCTCATCATGTAATCTATTCCAATTAACAGCGCACACAACAGGATTTTTGGTTGTAATCTTTGTCATATGATGATCTCCTATAAACTGCACGAAACACAGCCATCAACTTCTGTTCCACTTAATGCTACTTGCCGTAATCGTACATAGTAAATACTCTTGATACCCTTTTTCCAAGCATAAATTTGTGCGCGGTTAATATCACGTGTGGTCGCTGTATCAGGAAAAAATAATGTTAATGAAAGACCTTGATCAACATGCTGTGTTGCAGCAGCATAGGTATCTATAATTTTTTCAGGACCAATCTCATAAGCATCTTGGTAAAAATTCAAATTCGTATTATCCATATAAGGAGCGGGATAATAAACGCGCCCAATTTTTCCCTCTTTGCGAATTTCAATTTTTGAAGCAATTGGATGAATGGAAGAAGTGGCATGATTAATATAGGAAATAGATCCCGTAGGTGGAACTGCCTGCAAATTGCGGTTATAAAGCCCATACTCAATAACTAATTTTTTGAGTTCCTGCCAATCCTTTTGATCTGGAATAACAATATTATTCCGTGCAAAAAGCTCTTGCACAAGCGGAAATTGCGGTTTCCATTCTTTTTCAATATATTTTTCGAAAAAACGTCCATCTGCATAAGCTGATTTTTCAAACCCTGCAAACATTTCTTGACGTTCGTGCGCAATTAAATTGGAAGCCCGTATGGCGTGATATGTCACAATATAAAAATAGATATTGGTAAAATCAATCGCTTCTGGAGACCCATAATAGATCTGCTCACGCGCTAGAAACCCATGCAAATTCATTTGTCCCAAACCAATCGCATGACTTTCAGCATTGCCTTTCGCAATGGAAGGCACACAAGCAATATTGCTCATATCCGAAACAGCAGTAAGAGCACGAACAGCAGATTCCACGGTCTGTCCAAAATCAGGACTTTCCATTGCTTTGGCAATATTCATGGATCCAAGATTGCAGGATATATCACTTCCAATCGTGCGATAAGTTAAATCTGTCTCCAGTTCACTCGCCTCACTCACCTGCAAAATTTCTGAACATAAATTGCTCATACTTATGCGCCCAGCTATCGGATTCGATCGATTAGCAGTATCCTCAAATAAAATATAGGGATAACCGGACTCAAATTGAATTTCCGCTAATGTCTGGAAAAAAACGCGTGCACTTATTTTCTTTTTACGAATCTTTGCATTATCAACAAAAGAACGATAATGCTCCGTTAAAGAAATATCGCTAAAGGGCTTACCTGTCACACGCTCGATGTCATACGATGAGAAGAGATACATATCCTCATTATTCCGTGCAAGCTCAAAAGTAATATCAGGGATAACGACGCCAAGCGAAAGCGTTTTAATTCTAACTTTTTCATCAGCATTTTCACGCTTTGTATCCAAAAACTTCATAATATCTAAATGATGAGCATGCAAATAAACAGCTCCAGCCCCCTGTCGTGCCCCAAGCTGATTGGCGTAAGAAAAAGAATCTTCCAAGAGTTTCATCACCGGTAAAACACCTGAGGACTGATTTTCTATTTGCTTAATTGGTGCTCCAGCTTCCCGCAAATTCGTTAAACAAAGCGCCACACCTCCACCACGTTTTGAAAGCTGCAAAGCCGAATTAACCGAACGACCTATCGATTCCATATTATCTTCAACACGTAGCAAAAAACACGAAACCAATTCACCTCGTTGTTTTTTCCCAGCATTTAAAAATGTCGGTGTTGCCGGTTGAAAACGTCCTGTAATAATTTCATCCACAAAACTTTCAGCAAGAGCTTTATTCCCTTGTGCCAAATATAAAGCTACAAGACAGACGCGATCTTCATAACGTTCAAGATAACGTTTCCCATCAAAAGTCTTCAGTGTATAGCTGGTATAATACTTAAATGCGCCTAAAAAGGTAGGAAAACGAAATTTAAATGCATAAGCACGTTTAAAAAGCTTTTTAATAAAAGAAAAATCATAAAGCTCAAATAAAGCTTTTTCATAATAACCTTCTTCTATTAAGTAATCTATTTTTTCCTTCAGGTTATGAAAAAAAACTGTATTTTGATTAACATGCTGAAGAAAATATTGCCGCGCAGCAAGCCGATCCATATCAAATTGAATATGACCATTTTCATCATAAAGATTAAGCATTGCATTCAACGCATGATAATCAGTAATCTGATCCGATTTCTGCGATTGTCCTATACCAATTGTTTCCAAAATCTTTCCAATCCCTTTTTTACATAAATAACGTCTTCATCAGTTCCACGCAGCTCAAAACGATAAAGGCAAGGTACACAACATTTTTCAGCAATAATTTTACTTGCTAGATTATAATAGCGACCAAAATTACGATTCCCACCGCCAATAACACCACAAATTAATTTTCGGTTCTCAGCTTCATTAAGAAACTGGACAACGGCTTTCGGCACGGCCCCTCTTCCTTCACCATCTGCATATGTAGGAACAACCAATACATAAGGTTCACCAACCAATGCAGAAGGCTTTCTTTTATCAATTTTGAAGAGTCGTTGCCCAAGCTGCGAGACAAAATGTTCTGTATTACCCGTTGCACTCGAATAATAAACAATAAGCCCCATTAAGCACAAAGACCACTAATCATATCTGGTCTAAAACCAGACCAATGATTTTCACCACAAACAACGACAGGAACCTGACGATACCCCAGAGATTGAACAAAACTGTATGCTTGTTCATCACAGGAAATATCAACAACACGATAATGAATGCCTTTTGCATCAAAAGCGCGGCGTGTAGCATCACATTGGACACAAGATGGTTTGCTATAAATAGTGATCGACATTTTCTTCAACTTTCACAATTCCAAACAATCAACCCTGAAAGGTCAATCTAATAATTTTATAGGTACTCAAGAATAACAAAAAATAGAAATTGTACGCAAAACATGTGGTTATTTTCAAATAATACACAGCTTCCTGAACATAACAGAATTCCTCATCAAATAACTTCAAAAACTATGATGAGAATAAGCGATTATTCTACAACTTAAATGGCAACGCCCCCTAGTTATAAAACAATCTTTTGCTTGCATTACAATTCCCTCCTGCTGTCTAAAAAACTAATGTTCTAAACTACCGTTTTTCAAGAGCTCTGTTTGCTCTTTTACGGCAAAAATCAATTACAAAAACGAAAGGAAATCCTTCCAAAAGAGACCCTTCAGTAAAAATACTGCTATACCTTTGGCCAATAAACTCTTTACAATAATGGAAATAACTTAGATACCAAACGAAACACACTAACACCCTCTCTTGTGCTTATTTAGAATCACCAATCATTTTGATACTATATATAGTATATACTCTCTCTCTTTCGTCAAGGTGAATTCAATTATTATTTTTAATTTTCCACGATCTTCCCACTAAAATTTTCAGTACTCAAAACTCTGTAATAATATAACATTTTGTTGACAAACGTTATATTATTACATAGTTTCCAAAATAATAAGCAACGATGGTAAAAAATATGGATCTGCACTTCAATAAGACAACATTAGGCTATAGGAATAGAATAGCAATAAAGAACTTTTCAGCAAAGTTAAAAGCTGGTTCATTGGTTGCAATAACAGGTGATAATGGCGCTGGAAAATCGACACTGCTAAAAGCCATCGCCGGATTGATTAAACCTCTTAAAGGAAAAATTACAAAACCAAAAAAAAGCCGCATTGCTTATCTTGCTCAGCAATGTAATATAGATCAAACATTTCCAATTGATGTGAAAACGCTTGTAAAAACAGGACTGTGGTCTTTTTGTGGATTATGGAAGAATCAGCGCCCTTATGATTCTAAGATTCAAAATGCTCTTAAAATGGTTGGGCTTACAGAACTCGCACCCCGTTCGCTTGAAACATTATCAGGCGGGCAATTACAACGCGCTCTTTTTGCACGTATCATTGTACAAGATGCCAATATTATTTTACTTGATGAACCTTTCAATGGTGTAGATCATAATACCCAAAAAGACCTTCTTGCTCTGATCACATACTGGCAACAGCAAGGACGCACAATTCTCACCGCACTCCATAACCCTCTCATCGTGCAAGAATTTTTCCCCCAAATGATTCAAATTGATCAACAAAACGCCTTTTATGGAGAAACAACACAGTTTTTAAACAACACCCTTCATCACGTTATGCCACCTCTCACATCCAATTCTTTCCCTATTAGCGCACAAAAACAAAATCTTCTCATCAATGATCCTCTCTTTCTTAGGTTATAAGACGTGTATGCATTTTTTCTTGCCCCCTTTGTTGATTTCCAATTTATGCAAAACGCCCTTATCGGTTCTATTTTTCTGTCTATTAGCGCTTGTCCTGTTGGTGTGTTTTTGATGCTCCGTGGAATGAGCTTGACAGGAGATGCTATCTCTCATGCCATTCTTCCTGGTGTTGCAATTGCTTTTCTGATTTGTGGCTTTTCCCTCATATCTATGACACTTGGTGGTATCTTCGCTGGTCTTATTGTTGCTTTAGCAACCATTTTGATTTCACGAAACAGCTTTCAGAAAGAAGATGCATCCATGACCGTCTTTTATCTTATTGCACTCGCGGCAGGTGTTATTATTATCTCACTGAAAGACTCAACAATTGAGCTGCTTCATCTCTTATTCGGATCGGTTCTTGCACTTGATGCACAAGGCCTTTGGTTAATCACTACTATAATGCTGATTACACTCTGCAGCCTTTGTATTTTTTGGCGTGCACTCGTTTTAGAAAGCTTTGACCCCCTCTTTTTTAAATCACTCTCTCCATTGAGTAAATATATTCATATTTCATTGCTTGGACTTGTGGTGCTGAATCTGGTTGGAGGCTTTCAATCACTAGGAACATTACTTTCCGTTGGTATTATGATGATTCCAGCCATTACAGCCCGTTTTTGGTTTTCACGGCTAGGCCCTATTTGCGCGCTTTCCACTCTTTTTGGAATCATTTCTAGCGTATGTGGTCTCCTGCTTTCTTTTCATCTTTCACTTCCCTCCGGCCCTGCTATCATCATTGCCGCAGGATTTATTTATCTTGTTTCCTGTTTGATAAGTCCACGTGGCTTTATTGTAACATGGTTTCCCCACCTCTTTTATACCTCCTCACTTTAAGGAAAAAAATGTGCCTAAGTTTGCTCAAAAATTTGTTCTTCTTGGAGCTTTATTGCTTGCCCTTTCTCCATTTTCTGCTTCTGCACACAATAAAATCAAAGTTGTTGCGAGCTTTTCTATTCTTGCAGATCTCGTAAAAAATGTAGGAGACAACCATATCTCTATGACCACTTTTGTAGGTCCCAATGCGAATACCCACACTTATGAACCTACCCCCCATGATGCTCAGGCTCTTAGAAATGCTCAAATTATTTTCATCAACGGGCTTCATTTAGAAGGATTTATTGATCGCCTCATTACAGCAAGTGGTACAAAAGCACTTCTTGTCGAAGTTAGCGCTAACATTCCCTCCATCAAAATGAAAAATCAAGAACATAATGCCCATCACCACCACAGCGTTATTGATCCACACGCTTGGCAAACAATTCCCAATGTCAAAATCTATGTGAAGAATATCGCTGCTGCTTTTTGTAAAATCGATCCACAATCCTGTACCAGCTACAAAAAAAATGCCGAAACCTACATCCAAAAACTTAAAATAGCACAAGATACCCTGAAAACAAAAATTGCTACCATTCCTAAAGATAAACGTATCATTATCACATCTCATGATGCCTTTGGCTATTTTGCCAAGGAATATGGTTTTACTATCCTTGCCCCTCAAAGTGCTTCAACAGAAACTGAAGCAACCGCAGCCGATGTTGCTAAACTTATAAAACAAATTAAAGCGAATAAAGCAACTGCCCTATTCGTTGAAAATATCTCTAATCCCCGTCTCATAAAACAGATTGCAAAAGAAACAGGTTTAACAATTGGTGGAACACTTTATTCTGATGCATTGTCAAACAAAAATGGCCCTGCAGCAACTTATCTCGATATGATGGAACATAATGTAAATACCATCATTGACGCTATCACAAAACATTAAGATCTTCTATAAAAGAGATAAAAAAGAGTTCATAAAATCGTAAGTCTATGATTATGTTACTAATGATACCCCAACAGCTATAATTGATAACATTGATATGAAATAAAATTACTTTTACAGAGAAATTTATACTCTATAGATTCTAAGATAGATAAAGTAAGTGGATTTATTGCCTCATGGTGCCCAAACTGTCAGCAGTAGCATTCTATTTTTCAATGCTTCTTTTACAATAACTCTCGACACTTGAAACGATTCATAAGAAGAATTTGGTGTCTCTTTCTTAAAGTATTTTTATCTATCCAACTTCATTTATAACATGCAAGTAGAATTAGTGTATGAATAAAAACCACTTGAAGAAAAAATGCCTCTTATGAAGAGTCTCAACACAATAATTGTTGCAATGTTGGAGACTGAAAGAGAGTATGATGATGGCCCCAGCTTGCATTTTTATAAGCATAAAGATGGCGATACACAATGGATTTTATGTTATACTACTTATAAACGACTGCGTGAAAAAATAGTTGGAACAACCTTGCAAGATATTTTTTAAAAAAAGTGCGTAAATTGGCAACCCAATAGCCTTCTGTTTAGGTATTCTGTTTTGTATGAGAGATGCAATTCTATTACGTAAAAAAATGTGTTCGGCAATACTTAATCGCCATTATGTAAGAGACACTGGCTCAGATGTTTTTGAAAATTGCAATACTAAATTAAAAGATGATGCTAAAGACAGAATCTATTTTTTATTTGATGCTTTCATATTCTCCCTAAATTAAGCTGTCTCCTCATTTTAGAAATTACACAAGCAGATAAGCTTATTCTACTTTGGCATACAAAACTGAATACAGCACTGAACCGTCTTCATATTTGTCTCAAACATACTGCTGTATAAAGTTTAGGTTGATTTATAAGCAACAAAAAGCACGCGCTTTATAAGAAAGTAATATCATAAAACCATTAATAAACTGGCAATATATTGAAAAAATATACCAGCTTTTATAGAATGCTTTGTAAAACAATAACATAACTGCCTTTGTCCCTGCTGATTCTTATAGGTATTCGCATCGATCCCTTATGTTATATTCATAAAGATCTGTTTGAGGATGATCTACAGGCAATTTTTAACTCAAGAATATAGAAAAGATCGATGAGATGTTACAGATGTGTTTCATCTGCTTTTATCGCTAAAAGTAATGAAAATTCTAAAACAAGCACGCCTTCTATCTCTCAGTTATTTTTTTGCAACTTATCAAATACCCTCGCTGAGAATTGCATAGTGATTCACATGAGAAAAAATAAACTTGCAGCATGCGCGCATAGGTTTCTCTCTAATTTATGTGATTGGTAGAAAAAACAAATGCTTCTTATAGGAGCTCTGAAACCATTTTAGATCATATGGCCAGCGGTAAAATAGAATGCGCCTATTTTCGTACAGACTATTTAAAACAGCGTCGTATTTTGTGAATCAAATAGACTTCTTATGTTAGGGGTCAAAGCCAAGATATGGGGCGCATCCTCCCTTATCTGTGACTCATTTTTTCTCTCTATTTCTCTCATTTACTTTTATAATACACATAAATTATTACATCAAGAAACATATTATAATATGTTGTTTTTTATAACAAAATTATAAATGAGTAAAAATATGGTTAATAAAGATTTATTCTATTGTTTGAAAATTATATTCTTCTTACAGACCGTGAAAATGCAAAATTTCTTCATATAAATGTTTTGACATTCTCAGCGCTATGGGACAATAGATCATTACCAAAACTGTTAAAATTTTGTTTTTAATCCCATCGGTTACAACCTGAGTTTGTAAATGTAATTGAGCAAGTCAAAACACACCATTATCATGACGCAGCATAAAAGAGAGTCGTATCACATCAATTAATGCTTACTTATTATTTGTGCGCTTTCCTGTGTTTTTATTAAAAGTATGAAAATTCTGATGAGCAACAGTGAAACTTAGTTTTTGACCATAGTCGTGTGTCAAGCGTTCTTTTATTTCAATCGTAAAAATGATACCATTCCAACGCGTTAAAACATGGCAACCTGTTCCAATAAGCTTGATAAGCTCAATTTTTGTGTGAAAGACAGGCCCTTTATCTGGATGTTCGCCCAATAAGATTATTTCAGGTCTGAATGCTAAAAGATCAGTTTCTTCACCACAAGAAAATGAATGCCCTAAATGTTGTTCTAAGACATAGCGATCAAGAAAATTCATAGGAGGAGAACCAATAAAATCAGCAACAAATGTTGTTGCTGGAGTATCGTAAATTTCCATTGGTGTTCCAATTTGCTCGATAGCTCCTTTATTCAAAACGACTATTCTATCAGCTAATGTCATAGCTTCTAGTTGATCATGGGTAACATAGAGGCTCGTTGTTCCTAATGAACGCTGTAGTGTTTTTATTTCAATACACATTTGCGCCCGTAATTTTGCATCAAGATTTGAAAGAGGTTCATCAAAGAGAAAAACACGGGGTTGACGTACAATCACACGCCCCATTGCAACACGCTGACGTTGTCCTCCTGATAATTGTCGTGGTTTACGATCAAGAAATGGTTCTATCTCCAAAAGCTTTGCAGCATGTGCGATACGTTTTTTAATTTCTTCTTTAGGAGTTTTACGATTTTTAAGACCATATTCTAAATTTCCACGAACTGTCATATGGGGATAAAGGGCATAATTTTGAAAAACCATAGCGATATCACGATCAGCTGGTTCACGATCATTGATACATTCGTTATCAATGCATAATTCACCTGAGGTAACTTGTTCAAGTCCTGCTATAATACGTAATAAGGTCGATTTTCCGCACCCTGAAGGACCGACAAGAACAAGAAGTTCTTTATCGGCAACAGTTAAGTTTAAATCATCAATGACCAGAATGCCGTTGTCATACTGTTTTTTTATATTTGATAACTGGATTATGGCCACAATTACTTCTCCGTTTCAATAAGGCCTTTGATAAAAAGCCGCTGCATGAAGATAACAACAAGAACAGGGGGAACCATGGCAACAACCGATACTGCCATGAGTATATTCCATTGAGGATCATGTTGAAGTGATTCGACAATAAGCTGTTTTAAAATAATAAGGATCGTTTGATGATTTTGATCCGTTGTGATGATAAGAGGCCAGAGATATTGTATCCATCCATAAATGAACATGATGATAAATAAAGCAGCAATATTGCTTTTACTAAGAGGAAGAAGAATATCCTTAAAAAATTTAACTGGACCTGCACCATCAACACGTGCCGCCTCTAAGAGTTCATCTGGAACAGTCAAAAAAAACTGGCGAAATAAAAATGTAGCGGTCGCAGATGCAATAAGTGGAATAATCATTCCACTATAGGTGTTGA
The DNA here is from genome assembly GCF_042196445.1 of Bartonella sp. AP11XZML. Classification (NCBI taxonomy): domain Bacteria; kingdom Pseudomonadati; phylum Pseudomonadota; class Alphaproteobacteria; order Hyphomicrobiales; family Bartonellaceae; genus Bartonella; species Bartonella sp. AP11XZML. Next base: position 43,800 of record NZ_JBHIQF010000042.1, on the reverse strand, counting down.
CCATCCCCAATTTTGCAACAATCTCATAGGTTGGAAGAATACGAACTTCGACAGGGAGCATCAATGTAACAAAAATAAGAACAAAAGCAGTTTTTCGGAAGGGAAAGCGCATGTAAATAATTGCATAAGCAGACAAAAGTGAAATAATAATTTTTCCAACGCTAATCCCAAGAGCCATAATGAATGAATTCATTAAGAGTGGCCAGAGGTTGGGCAAACCCAGCTGTGCAAGGCCATCACCAAAGATTGTTTTATAATTTTCCAGAGCATATTTCCCAGGCAAAAGAGGAAGTGTTCCTGAGTTAAATGCTGCTGAACTATGAGTTGATGCAATGATAGCAACATAAACTGGAAAGCAAATAATGATAATACCAACAATGAGAATAATATGGGTTAGAAATTTCAAAACAGGGCGATTTTCAACCATAATTTGTTTCCTAATATTGTACACGGCGCTCAATCCAGCGAAACTGGATAAACGTTAAGACAATAACCATCAACATCAATATTGTTGATTGTGCTGCTGATGCACCGATTATTTGATTTCTAAAGCCATCGTCATATACTTTATAGACGAGGATGCTCGTTGCACGCGCAGGACCTCCAGAAGTTGTATTATCAATAATACCAAAAGTATCAAACATAACATAATTGACATTGACAATAAGAAGGAAAAACGTCGTTGGTGAAATTTGCGGGAAAACCACTGTCCAAAATCGTTTAAAGGGACCAGCACCATCAATGGCGGCTGCTTCTATTTGAGAACGCGGAACAGACTGAAGACCTGTAAGAAAAAAGAGAAAATTGTAAGAAATTTGTTTCCAACTAGCCGCAATGACAATAAGAATCATTGCTTGAGTGCCATTAATACGATAATTCCATAGCACCCCTATTTTCTCGAGAAAAAAAGGAATAATTCCGATGGTAGGATGAAAGATAAACAGCCACAATATACCTGCCAATACTGGAGCAACAGCATAGGGCCAGAGCAAAAGCATTGTATAAGCCTTTTTTGCACGGATGACACGATCAACACAGACAGCTAAGAGAAGTGATATTGTCATTGAAGCGACAGTAACTGAGATGGAAAATACTGCGGTTGTAAAAAGCGATTGCCGATAAGTAGGATCAGAAAGAACGGTTAGATAATTCTCAAAACCAATAAAGGTTGTTGTAAAGCCAAAAGGGTCTTCACGCTCAAAAGATGATTTTATTGCTTGAGCAGCAGGCCAAAAGAAAAACAAAAAAGTCACAAGAAGCTGAGGAAAAAGCAGTCCGTAAGAAAGTAGACTATTTTTAAAATATGCATGTTTTTCTTGCATTCATAGGGCTCTTTAAATGTAGAGACTTTAAAAAAGTAAACAAAAAGGACTCAACCGTTTTTGTTGAGTCTTTAATGTTTAACAATAAAACGAAATTAATGATTAGATCTTTCAAATTCACGCAAGAGTTTATTTCCACGTTCAACGGTCTCATCTAAACCATCTTTCGGCGTTTTTGAACCACTAAGAACAGCTTCCAACTCTTGATCAAGAATGGCACGAATTTGTGGTAAATTACCAAATCTTATCCCTTTTGAGTTAACTGTTGGTGGATTAAGATTAATCTGTTTGATAGCTATATCCGCACCTGGCGTTTTTTCATAGAAATGTTGTTTTTTGCTCAATTCATAAGTCGCTTTTGTGGTTGGGAGATAACCTGTTTCCTGATGCCATTTTGCTTGATTTTCTGTTTTTGAAAGAAATTTAAGAAAAGCGGCTGCCCCTGCATATTCCTTTGGAGTATGGCCCTTAAACGCCCAAATAGAAGCTCCCCCAATAACTGAATTTTGTGGTGCTCCTTCTGTATCCTTATAGTACGGTAGCATACCAACCCCCACATTAAACTGAGCTTCAGAAACAATTCCAGCATGTGATCCTGAAGATTGCATAAAAATTGCACAATTTTGTGCCATAAACATTGGTGTTGAATCTAATGCACCTGCTGGACCACCATAACGGAAAATACCTTGATCAGACCACTTTTTCAGGTCAGTCCACATACGCACTTGTAAAGGTCCATTAAATGTAAGTTCTGAATCAAGTCCTTTAAAGCCATTTTCCTTCGTTCCAAAAGGAACATTATGCAACGCTGAAAAATTTTCTATACCAATCCATTGAGCGGCATAAGCCATTGTAAAACCACAAGTTGCCGCTTTAGTCTTAAGAATTTTCTTGGAAAAGTTTTCTATATCTTGCCACGTTCTAGGAGGCTGTTCTGGATCAAGCCCTGCTTTTTTAAAGATATCTTTGTTATAATAAAGGATGGGTGTTGAAATATTAAATGGCATAGAGACGATACGTCCCTGTTCATCGGAGTAATAACCACTAATAGCAGGGAAATAATCTGTAGGATCAAATTCTTGTTTTGTATCAGCCATAAGTTGATAAAATGGGTAGATTGCACCTTTTGCAGCCATCATAGTTCCAGTACCAACGTCATAAATTTGAGCAAGTACTGGCTGTTTCTTTCCACGAAATGCTGCAATGAGTGAAATCAATCCCTCTTCATATTCACCGCGAAATGAAGAAACAACTTTATACTCAGATTGACTTGCATTAAAATCGTTAATGAGACTTTCAGTTTGCTTTCCTAATTCACCACTCATAGAATGCCAAAAGCTGATTTTTGTCTGTGCAAAACTTTCTGTCATCCCCGCTGTGGACATTATGATAGCAACCGTGGCCGCTATGGAAAGATAAAAACGACTCATGCTTCACCCTTTCTGAAGTGATGGAATACAAACTACCCCTAAATTTATAGTATTACACATGAACATGCTATGACAGTTTTATTTCAGAAACATATTCTCTCATTTAAACAGGATCCACCTAAAGGTCAAATGAATTTGTTTAAATTTATTTATTTTCTTTTATAAGCTTTCTTATGTATTCATGAAATACGCGTTTGTAACTATCTGAAAAAAGTGAGATGGCTTAAATAAGCAAAGTCACTTGGTAAAAAGATATGGATCGTAAATATCATTCAATGACTATTTTAATATCTGGATTTACTTCTTTAAAAAGAATTGTTTATTCTTTTATTATTTGTCTTATAACTTTCGGCTTATAACTTTAACACGATGTTGCTACTGAATTTAAAGAAGAGACAAATAGAATTTTTTTAAAATTAAGAAAATCATTTTGAAGCGCTTAATAGTCTCTTTCCCTGTAACAAGATCACACCCCTCACGCAAAACAAAATGACACTGTATAACCAATTTCCATACTGTTAAAAAATCTTTCAATACATCTACATTTCATGATAGCACCTATAAAATAAGCCCTAAAGCCTCTCCATTAAAGTATATAAGACTTTTTGTATGCCATCATTTTTACACTTCATAAAAGTGCAAAACGACATCATCATGTGCGATCCTAATGCTTCAACAAATCTTGCATTTAAAATACGTTAAATGAATATTTTTATTCTTTTCTCAATCATTTTTTATCCACACACCAACCCTGCTTGTAATGTGCAAACGAATGATTTTGATTGATTCATTGTAAAAATATTTGAAATAAGAGAATCTTACGTATTAAGGTCTCTTACTCACATGAATAAAATATTAATTATGATTATAAATCAATGTATTATTGTCATGTATTAGATAATTTTTCTTCTTGCATTACGCTAACTTTATGAAGATATATAGTTCCTTTTGTGTTGATGTATTTTTACCTTTGTGCACACAATTGCAATGCGAGATCAGGTTGATCTGTCGTAATATAATGTACAGGCATATCAAGCCAATATGATAACCGAGCTTTTCCATTAATTGTCCATACCCCTACAGTAAAACCAGCCTCAAGAGCTGCTTCAATAAAGTTCTGTGAAACAATAGAGCCATCTAAACTTAGATCAGAATAACCTAATTGCTTCCATTCAGAAAAATGACGGTACATATCACCTTCGAAATTATCAACACATGGACCAGATGGTATTCCTGCTTCAATAAAAGGACGAAGGATAAAAGGATCAAAACTAATTGCAGAAACCCGTTCTGATAAATTTCGGCTTTTTATTAGTGCAAGCGCTTTTTGGGATAATATTGTTTCACGCTCCACTTCACCACATGTTTTGATTTCAAGATGCAACGCAACATTCGTTGGTGCTAAAAGATCAAGCACTTCTTCTAATAAGGGAGGTGCTTCTTGGCTTCCTTTTACGCAGAGTTGTTTGCGTGTTTCATTATCAATGTCGTGAATATACCCCTTTTTTCCAACCAATTGGTCTAAACGGAGGTCGTGAAAGACAACCACTTCACCGCTTTTCAGCAAATGAACGTCGCATTCAACTTCATCAACACCTAACGCTATAGCATTATTAAATGCCGAAAGGGTATTTTCAGGATAAAGATGAGCTCCTCCACGGTGTGCAACAATTTTTTTCTCAGACATGCAAAATCCCACACTTCTCAATTTTAAACGATATTGACGTACAGATTGCCAGATAAAGGCTTATATCATATGAAAATACACAATCATTTTTAAATGATTTTTTCTACACTTTTCGAATATCAAACCCTCAGTCATATTTTATTCTTAAAAGACTTATCCTTCATTTTAATTATTCCCATTCAATAGTACTAGGAGGCTTTGAGGTTACATCATATACAACACGATTAATCCCTCTAACTTCGTTAATAATACGTGCTGCTGTCTTACTTAAAAACGCCATATCATAAGGATAAAAATCAGCAGTCATTCCATCTACAGATGTGACGGCGCGAAGAGCACAAACAAATTCATAAGTGCGACCATCCCCCATCACGCCAACAGTTTGAACAGGAAGAAGAACAGCAAAAGCTTGCCAAATTTCGTCATAAAGACCAGCTTTATGGATTTCCTCAAGATAAATAGCATCTGCTTCACGTAAAATTTCTAATTTTTCACGGGTCACAGTACCTGGACAGCGAATTGCAAGACCGGGACCTGGAAAAGGATGGCGACCAATAAACTGCTCCGGTAGCCCTAACTCTCGTCCTAGCGAGCGAACCTCATCCTTAAAGAGCTCACGTAACGGTTCTACAAGTTTCATCTTCATCTGTTCTGGTAGCCCACCCACATTATGATGGCTTTTAATGGTTACCGTTTCACCAATAGCAGACACACTCTCAATAACATCTGGATAAAGTGTTCCTTGTGCTAAAAACTCTGCACCTCCTATTTTTTTCGTTTCTTCTTCAAAAACTTCAATAAAAAGACGACCAATTGTTTTGCGCTTTTTTTCTGGATCTGTCTCACCTTCTAAAGCATTAAGAAATATATCGGCAGCATTAACGTGAATAAGCTCTATATTATAATGATCACGAAAGAGCGTGAGAACTTCTTTAGCTTCATTCTTGCGCATCAGCCCATGGTCTACCAAAATGCATGTCAGTTGATCTCCTATGGCTTCGTGAAGGAGTACCGCTACAACAGATGAATCCACTCCCCCTGAAAGACCACAAATCACACGACTTTTCCCAACTTTTTGTCGTATCGTAGCAATTGCCTGCTCACGATAAGAAGCCATTGACCAACTACCTTTAATAGCAGAGATCTTATGAACAAAATTTTGCAAAAGTTTTGTACCATCCGGTGTATGGATAACTTCAGGATGAAACTGTACCGCATAAAAATGTCTTTTTTCATCCGCAATAGCCGCATAGGGAGCTCCTTTTGAGGTTCCTATGACACGAAAACCTTCTGGTAAAGCTGCCACACGGTCACCATGGCTCATCCATACTTGATAACGAGAACCTTTTTCCCACACTCCATCAAAAAGGGCACTCTCTTCTTGAACTTCCAAAAAAGCACGCCCAAATTCACGCTCATGTCCAGCTTCAACCTTTCCTCCAAGCTGAATACACATGACTTGTTCACCATAGCAAATACCCAGAATCGGAACACCCGCCTCAAAAATTTCCATTGGAGCACGCGGAGAGCCCTCATCAATAACGGAATAAGGACTCCCTGATAAAATAATAGCTTTAGGATTTATGCGGCGCACAGCTTCTAAAGCCAATTGAAAAGGAGTAATTTCACAATACACTCCCATTGCTCGTACCCGTCGTGCAATAAGTTGTGTAACTTGTGAACCAAAGTCAATAATAAGAACAGTGTCTGGATGTGATATGCTCATAGAAAACCAATCAACAATTGTAAAAGAAAACTCATGAGAGTTATGATTCAATCTTTCTCTTTTCACAAGCCTGTTTTCTTAAGAAAAAGATTATTCTCGTAAAGTTTATGATAAAAAGTGTAAGAATATGGATCAATGTTTTTTTTGCAACACAGATAAAAAGAACCCATCTGTTTGTGTTGTGGCCGGCGACAAAGTAAGTCCATAATTTGAAAAAACTGGTTGCACAGGAGAAAAACTAAAATGTTTCTGCCAAAGCGCTGGCATATCTATTGGAGAAAAATGAGAATGTTGTTGAAGGAAATGGGAAATTTGTTCCTCATTTTCATCTGTAAAAAGAGAACAGGTAATATAGATTAAGCGCCCATTTGGCTTAAGATAAGCTATCGCTTCATTCAAAATAGCCCTCTGTTCTGTTTGGCGTTGTTTCACTTGTTCTAATGTTAAACGCCATTTCGCATCTGGACGACGACGCCATGTTCCTGTCCCACTACATGGTGCATCTAGTAGAACTCTATCCATCTGGCCTATTAATGGCTTCAATTCTTCTTTTTGTGCTCGTGTTTGTACATTACGAACACCAGCGCGTCGAAGACGATCAAAAATAGGAGCTAAGCGCACTTTATCGGAATCATAAGCATAAATTTGCCCACGATTGTTCATATCGGAAGCTAAAGCTAATGTTTTGCCCCCAGCACCTGCACAATAATCTAATACCTGCATGCTCTCTTGCGCTTCCACAAGGTGAGCAACAATTTGAGATCCTAAATCCTGTATTTCAAAGTGTCCTTTTTGAAAAGCTGGTTCCACTTGAACATTGGGATGACGATTAAACTTTTCAATCGGTGCAATTCTTAAAGCTTGCCCAAACCATGGAAAAGATTTAAGTTTGGTTTTTGCTAATTCTTTCAGCACCTTTTCTGGTGTTGCCTTTAGGTTATTTACCCGTAGGTCTAAAGAAGGACGCGTTGCTAACGCAGCCGCTTCAGTGATCCAATTATCACCAAATAAAGGACGCAGATGCGCTTGACACCATTGCGGAATATCACCACGAATATAGTCTGGAGCATCCACTAATTGCTGACCTTGCCACGATTTACGCTGTTTAGCCCCTAATAACTGCGGTGCAAACCGATCTTCTGTCAACTCACCGTCAATTTGCTCCAGCGTCATTTTTCCAGAATCTAATAAGGCACCAAAAACGATATCTCGGATATCATCACTCTCCATACGCCATTGTAAAGAATAACGTCGTCTTAAAACATCATAAACGATTGTACCAATAGCTGCACGATCACCTGCTCCAGCAAAGCGATGAGAAAGACCCCAATCCTTTAAAGCTTCTCCTACTGGGCGATGCTTCATTTCTATCTCTGTGAGAACATCTATTGCTGCTTGCAAACGCCCACCTAATCGCATTCATTTCTCCCATTAAAATAATAAAATTTTAAATCATCTAAAAAAATAATATTATCGCCTTCTTGCCAATGAAACCTTCTCAAAGCCATAAAAAATTTACATTCAATCTTAAAATGATCTGATCATACTTTTTTTATAAGATCCAATTTAGAGTATCTAAATTTTTCCTTTCATCTTCTGCCCATTCGTTTTTTATCCTTCTACCTCTTATACTAAAAGATACGTAGCCATCCATAAAAAACTTATTTCCGCCATGCATTACGAAAAAACCAAACTCTTTAATTTATTGGCGTAAAATAAAGTTTACGAGGATTGTCTGAACAATAGAAAAAATCTTCTCATAAAATTAAACAAGCTCATCTTACGTTCAACAAAAAATTAACTTTTTAGAAAATGCTTGGAACCACTATTTGGCATGACCGTTTTTACTCTAATGGCAACTGCCAGACAATTTTAAAGGAGAAAATAATGACTTATAATAATGGAAAAACAACTTCGTCTAAAAGCCGTCATAATACAATGCCCTCAAACAACGGAAAGAAATCCGTCCAAAGTGATCAGACAAACACTCGCCAACGTGCGTCAAAGACTGGACGGAAGACAACAAAAAGTTAATTCTAATTTTATATAACTTATTTCATATAGTCTTAACAGAAAGAATTAGAGTTTTAACCTCTAATTCTTTCCTTTTTGGGATTATTACACCAAATTACAAACAGAAAAAAGCGCAGTCTCTCTTTCTTGTTCTCGGAAAATTTTATATTTATGCAATATGATATTAGGCTCTTGTATCTTTAAACTGGCCCACGATAATTTGGACTCTCTCGTGTGATAGAAACATCATGCGTATGACTTTCATGGAGTCCCGCATTCGTAATACGTACAAACGTTGCTTTTTCACGAAACTCTACGAGATCTTTTGCTCCAACATACCCCATCGAAGCACGAAGTCCACCAGCAAGCTGATGTAGAACTGATGCTATAGGACCTTTATAAGCCACCTGCCCCTCCACACCTTCAGGAACCAACTTAAGTTCATCACGAACATCATCTTGAAAATAGCGATCTGCCGATCCTCGTGCCATAGCACCAACAGATCCCATGCCGCGATAAGCTTTAAAGGATCGTCCTTGATAAAGATAAACTTCGCCAGGACTTTCTTCTGTACCCGCTAAAAGAGAGCCAATCATAGCAGCACAAGCCCCACCTGCTAAGGCTTTAGCAAAATCACCCGAAGCTTTTATCCCCCCATCAGCAATAACGGGAATGCCCGCTTTTTCAGCAACTTCTGCAGCATTCATAATGGCTGCAAGCTGAGGAACACCAACACCTGCAACAATTCGCGTTGTGCAAATAGAACCAGGACCAATCCCCACTTTTATAGCATCCGCACCACTGTCAATCAAAGCCTGTGTTGCTTGAGCAGTCGCCACATTACCAGCAATAATAGCTGGAGAAAACGTCATTTTTTTAATACGCTCAACAGTGTCTAATACACGCTGAGAATGTCCATGTGCAGTATCAATTACTAGAATATCAACGCCTGCATCAATTAATCGTTCAGCCCGCTCAAACCCATCGTTCCCTACACTACTTGCAGCTGCAACACGCAAGCGACCTTGTGAATCTTTGGCAGCGTTTGGATTTAATTTTGCTTTTTCAATATCCTTAACTGTTATCAGTCCGACACAACGATTCTGTTCATCCACAACTAATAATTTTTCAATACGATGATGGTGTAAAAGATACTTCGCTTCATTGAGTTGAACATTTTCACGCACTGTGATTAAATTTTCATGCGTCATTAATTCATAAATTTTTTGTTTGGGATCCGATGCAAAACGCACATCCCTATTTGTCAAAATGCCAACAAGCCGTCCAGCAGTTTCACCTTTAGCACCATTTTGAACAACCGGAATACCGGAAATACCATGAGAGCGCATCAAAGATTTTGCTTCTTCAAGTGTTGCATCTGGTCCAATGGTGACTGGATTAACAACCATACCAGATTCAAACTTTTTTACTTGACGAACTTCTTCTGCCTGCTCTGCAGGAGACATATTACGATGAATAACCCCAAGACCACCAGCTTGAGCCATAGCAATTGCCAAACGCGATTCTGTTACCGTATCCATTGCCGCAGAAAGCAATGGCAAATTGAGCTTAATATCCGCTGCAATGCGCGTACTGAGATCCACTTGACTAGGCATAACAAGAGAATGACCGGGTTGTAAAAGTACATCATCAAAAGTCAGCGCCAATGCACCTGTCCCCGTTTCAACAATCTTTGCCATATCAAAATTCCTTTTATAATAAAACACCGCAAGAAGCTTTAAAATACAACTGCGGTTCTCATACATGGTAGATTGGCAAAAAATTATGCCATGCTACAAACAAAATGAAAAGAAAAATAAATATTTTTTTTAAGTGTGGTTTATAAAAATTTACAATTGTGATTCAATAGGTAACCAACTTATTATTTTTGCAAATGCGCGACGCCAAAAATTGCTTTCTGGCTCATAGTCAATGCTATATTTTTTTTCATTTTCAATAAAATCCCAATAAATACGATTATTATCACCAAGACGCAGATGATAGCTCATTTCCCCTGTGGTTTCTTCAGAAAACAACAAATCTAATCTTGCTGTAATGGGAGCACATTCAAAAAGAATGCCCATTTCTGTATTTAATGATGCTGATCTTGGATCAAAATTTAAAGATCCAATAAAAGCTGTTTTACGATCAATTAAAAAAGCTTTGGCATGTAAACTTGCCTTACTCGATCGAAACAATCGTAACCCATGAGTATTGCCTTCCGCTTTTAATTCATAAAGATTAACACCACTTTTCAACAATGCCTTACGATAAGGTACATAACCACCATGCACTAATGCTACATCAGTAGCAGCTAAAGAATTTGTCAGAATTTTGACATCAACACCCTTTGAAACCAAATTACTAAAATTCTGCGTGCCAACCTTACCAGGAACAAAATAAGGTGACGTAATCTGAACCGTTTTTTGGGCATTTCCAATAACCTTTGAAAGTGCCTTCATAAGCCAATTACTTGCTTTTTTACGCAATGCTTTTTCTGGAGGGTCAGAAAGAACAACAACTTTGTCTGCTAAAAATAACCGCTTTCCTGTTTGGATAAAACAATTAAAGTTAATGTGCTCTTTGACATAATCTAAATAAACTTTTGCAACTTTGGAATCACGAAACTTTCGTAATTTATCTTTCCAATAGCTAAGATCACTTGCGCTTTTAGGAACAACCAAAGTATGAATTGGCAAAACAACAGCACTATTCCAAAAATCATCAAAGATACTTTCTACCTTTTTAACAGAAGGACCGATTAACATCAAATCTAAATCTCGAAAATGGGATTCTTTACCAGCATCAAAATAAGAATCTGCAAGATTACGTCCTCCTACAAAAGCGACCCTGCCATCAACAATAAAAGCTTTATTATGCATTCTACGTGTTACAGTAATTGCCCGTAATATAATTTCTAAACCACGGCGTAAACCACCTTTACGCGATCGCCCTGGATTAAACATTCTCACCTCAATGTGAGGATGTTTATCTAACGCAATATAAGCTGGATCACGTGCCTGAGCATTAATATCATCCAAAAGAAGCCGTACCCGAACCCCTCGATCAGCTGCCTCAACTATTTCACTTAATAATAGGCGCCCCGTTAAATCATCATCCCAAATATAATACATCAGATCAAGGCTACGCCCAGCCTCTGCAGCTCCTATTGCACGAACACAAAACGCATCCAAATTGCTGATAATGAGAGAAAGGGCATCTTTATCAATCCCCAATCCATTTTCTTTCTCAGCTAATTGACTGACGATACGATCAAGCTTAGTTTCATCTTTCTGAAGAGGTAACGCATAAGAACATTGCCCCCTAGCATTTTTCACAAAACGCCCATAGGTGTAGATTGCCAACATAGATGCAATAAAAAAAAAGAGGACAAAACCAATAACAATCTGTAAAAGAGTCAAAGAGGGCAAACTTTCTATTTTAAACTATCACATCATCAGTAATGCAAACAATAACACTAATCACTTTATCTTAATCGTATAGCAGATAAAATGCCACTTCTTGCTTAAGAGAGTATAAATTTAATATTGATGATACAAAAATTTTAGCGGTAGTATTTAAAAGTTTTTAAAAATGCTTCTCTGTTTTAATAAATGTAAACTTAACTAAAATTGTATAAATTGAAATAAACGATTAAAATAGTCACATAAAATTTATATTTGATTTAAATCAACAAAATCATCCTCTATAGATAAATTTTACAATAAATGATTGTTTTCTTCAGCTTTCCCCCACGGACTTTATCAAAATTCACTCTATTTTTTGAAACGCATGCTTGTCATGAAGAGAAATTTGTTATGAATTTTATTTTCGTTCTTGATTTCTTATTGCTCTCAATTCTTCCATTTTTCTATAAAGTGTAGAGCGACCAATATGAAGGCGACGCGCAATCTCACTCATATGTCCTTTATAATGTTTAATCGCTTTCTCTATAATATCATGCTCCATTTCTGCAAAAGTACGTACATGCCCATCAGTATTCAAAAATTTTATCGATTCTTGCTCACTATCTTCTTGTATATTACCCTCAATGATATTGGGAACATTCATTAATGAATTTCCCATTAATTGCGGAAAGTCTCGAACAGTTAATAACGGTCCTTCACTGAGTAAAATCGCACGAAATAAAAAGGTTTCAAGCTCATTTCTATTGCCAGGCCAATCATACTGCATAAGCAAGGAAAGAGCAGAGCCTGCTAAACCATGGACATGTGATCGCCCTGTTTCTGTGATAATGCGATCAATCAAACGTTGTGTGATCTCTGGAAAATCATCCCTTAATTCTCGTAAAGCAGGAACGCTAATAGACAAGTGAGAAAATTGTTCAAACAAACTATGCAAAAAAAAGTTTTCATTAACCAAGTCCTTTAAACGCGATGTTGAAATAGCGATGATCCGAAAAGGAAAAAAATCTCCTTTTGTATCCCTTTCCCTTTCTTTAAGGTAATGAGCAAACCGTTTTTGCTGTATGGGCTCAAGTCGATCAATATCACAAAGGCAAAGTGTCCCTTTTTCAAGAGAAGAAACCAATGGTAGGAATTCTTTAAACCACTGCTGATTTTCTTCTTCTGGATCAACGATGGCTGAACATTGAAAGCGAACAAAAACACCCTCCGAAAATAATCCCTCATGATGAATAATCCGAGCTAATGTCTCACGTCCTGTTCCAGCTTCTCCCTCTATCAAAAGATTCTGTAAAGAAGTTGCTGCTTGTCTCGATTGTTCTAACACTATCTGCATAGCTCTACTTTTTACGCAAAGATCAGAAAACCGTAAATGATTCTCTTTTTTTCGCCGAATATCTCGAACCTCATGCTCCAAAGCAGAAATAAGAGCAAGGATATCCAAAGTAACTCTTACACGTAATAATGTTACTGGATGGATCCAATAATCAATAGCTCCAGCTGTTAAAGCTTTCTGGAGTAAATGCTGATTCTCTTGTTGTGCTATAACGACAATAGGAACAGAAACACCAGCAACTCTAATCATTTTAATCAAATCGCTCACACTCAAATCACTCATAACGACATCAAGGAGTGCAAGCACAATGTTTTTACGCCTGTGTAAAAGATCAATCGTACGGAGACCATTTTCTGCTTCAATGACACGATAACCAAAACCTCGCAGCATAGAAGAAAGTTCTATACGTCTTCCATAATCTTCACTCGCAACAAGAATGGGACCAACCATAATGTCAATAATCTCCTTTGAGACTACTTAGCAGCTTAATATAAAAATTGTTGTAAACCATAAGAAATATTTTACCTCTTGTGTTTCACTTACGAACTTCATCAAGCTGTCAATTAAATACAACATTAAGGCATTTTTTTCCATTTTTTTGCTTTTTCATTGATTTTTATCAAATTTTTCATATTGACTCATGGGGTAATTTAATAATGTTATAGAAACTAGAGAGCAAAATAATCTAAATAGAGTGCAATAAATGAAACATACCTATCATATTTTATGTCTTACAATTACCGCCTTGCTGTTAAGTGCCTGTAACTTTTCGCGATATTATAACTCAAATATGCCAACTGGAATTGATGGAAAATGGGTTGATGAGAATGGTATTATTTCTTCTTTCCACAATGGTGTTTTTGAAACGCATGCAGCAGATACAGAAGAAAAACTATCAGAAGGAGCATATAATTATCTCAATGCCCAAAATATAGAAATTGAAATACGCTCTATTCTCCGTGGAACAATTTCTAGAGTCAATTGTACAATGTCATATGACGCCACACAACTTCTCTGCACCTCACATACAGGAGCACAGTTTTTCCTTAAGCGGAAATCTTAAACAAAGTACAAGGGAAACCTCTCTTAAGAACAGAGGGAGCACACACATTAAGCAGGAGGCGATATCCTTTCTCCTCCTGATAGAAAATCCTCTCTAAAATACGCAAAGAGGCTAGTATAATCTTTACCCTGAAAATTTTCTAAACATTATGAAATGCGTAAAATAATCATTTTCTTCCACAAAATATCAGTAAAGCCACCTCACAATAAAATTGTAACTTTGTATCATTCAATCTATTTCAACCTAAAATAACATTTTATTTGATAGGGAAGCTTAATCTAAGCAGCGCCAATGCGCAAAAGATCATGAAAATGAACAATTCCTATCGGTTTTTTATCTTCAACCACAAAAAATGCACCAATCTGATGATCATTAATAAAAGCTGTTGCTGCACCAACAAGTGTATTTGGCTTTACAACTTTAGGAGCTTTGGTCATCACCTCGTCAACATTAAATTTTGATAAATTAAAATGAATGTTACGTGCAAGATCGCCATCAGTTACAATTCCGATTAGTTCACCTTCTTGATTCACAACACCAACACAACCAAAATGTTTTTCCACCAAAACATTCATCGCTTCAGTCATAGCTGTTCCCTGCATAACCAAAGGAATATTATCACCCTCATGCATAATATCACACACGTATTTAAGGCTTGCACCAAGAGAACCACCAGGATGATATATTTTGAAATCCGTTGCGGTAAAACCACGCATTTCTAAAAGAGAAACCGCTAATGCATCTCCCATTGCCAATTGCATAATTGTTGAAGTTGTAGGGGCTAAACCATGGGGGCAAGCCTCTTCTATCTTTGGTAATAATAGTACAATATCAGCTTGTCGTCCTAACACAGAGTGCTTACTTGATGTCATCGCAATAAGGGGGATACGAAAACGCGCCGCATAACTTATAATACCACTTAACTCTTGAGTTTCACCAGACCATGATAAAGCAAGAATAACGTCATCAGAGCCAATCATACCAAGATCACCATGGTTGGCTTCTGCAGCGTGAACAAAAAAGGCAGGTGTTCCAGTTGAGGCTAAGGTTGCTGCAATTTTTGTCCCTATATGACCACTTTTTCCAAGACCAGTAATAACCACATGTCCACGAGCATTTCTAATAGTTTGAACAGCCGCTTCAAAAGAAGAAGAAAGACTTTCCAGAAGAGCTTTTTCAAGAGCTTCAAGCCCCTGCTTTTCACTAGCAAGTGTTTTAAGCGCTGATGCTACTGCACCTTGCAAAGCCCTATGAGGAGACGATATTGTCATAATCAAATTCGATCAATAAAATTAAGTAAGAGATCTATATCACTTTTCGACATTAATGGTTTCTAGTAAATTTTTCAATGAAGCAGAAACGTGGCTGTGCATATCAGCGCGTGCCAAAGAAAATGCAACGTTGGCTTCAATAAAACCAGCTTTAGAACCGCAATCAAAAGTGCGCCCTTTTACTTGCAAACCCCAAAAATCTTGCTCATTTGAAAGCCGTATCATAGCATCTGTTAATTGAATTTCATTTCCTGTTCCCCGTTCTTGAGTGGAAAGAATATTAAAAATTTCTGGCTGCAAAATATAACGTCCATTGATGTACAAATTTGATGGCGCTGTACCTTGTGCTGGTTTCTCTACCATTTTTGTGATTTCAAAACCATTTGCAATCTGTTTGCCTTTCCCAACAATACCATATTTATGTGTTTCTCTAGGATCGCATTCCTGAACTGCTATAATATTTCCCCCACCCACCTTTTCATAAAGGCTCATCATTTCAGAAAGACAGCCCTTTTTCGCTTGTATCAACATATCCGGTAATAACAAAGCAAAAGGTTCCCCTGCAACTAATTCACGTGCACACCAAAGAGCATGCCCTAATCCCAAAGGTTGTTGTTGCCGAGTGAAAGAAGTTGACCCTGGTAATGGCTGTAAACGGTATAAATGTGCAAGATCTTCTTTCTTTCCACATTCAGCAAGTGTCGTATATAATTCAACTTGCTCATCAAAATAATCCTCAATAACGGCTTTGTTACGTCCAGTTACAAAAATAAAATGCTCAATACCAGCTTCCCTCGCCTCATCCATAACATATTGAATAACAGGTTTATCAACAACTGTTAGCATTTCTTTAGGAATCGTTTTTGTCGCAGGAAGAAAACGCGTACCAAGACCTGCTACTGGGAATACTGCTTTCCGGATTTTACGCACACTCACCCTCCTCAATGAATTCATATAACTTTTTTGTTTTATTTATCATATGTTTTTACGAAATGGTAAAAAAGATATCTTATTGTTTTGATTATCATTATAATGAGCAATAAAAATGTAAAAAGAGTCTGAGAATTTATTGAAGGGATTAAAACGTATTATTTATTTCAGTTTTTTCCTCTTCTTGATCATATTATCGATTAAACTAAATACAAAATAAAGTTATTGCACATCTAATGAATTGAATATTAATGGGAATTTCAAAATGCAAAAAACAGAATTGAAGACTTTCTCTTTTTTAGAGAAGTCAATAGCTTGGAGAACTCTTTTCACTGGCTCTGCCGTTATTTTTTCTGCTTTTTTAATGTTTTTTGCACCCCTTTCATATGCTGATAGCGGATTTAAACACTGGATTAAAGAATTTAAAAAAATAGCTATTGCTCACAATATTACCCCCTCTACGTTTCATATGGCGTTTAAAGGTGTTAATGCCATTGATCCAGAAGTTCTAAAAAGCGCCGCATACCAACCGGAATTTGTTGCTCCTTCATGGAACTATTTCGATAATCGTGTCCATGATATTGCAATTGAGGAAGGACGACGCCAAACTCAAAAATGGAACAAATGGCTTCTTCAAATTGAAAAACGTTTTGGTGTTGATCGCAATATTCTGCTTGCTATTTGGTCAATGGAAAGCAACTATGGGAAGGTTTTAGCTAATAAAAGTGTAATACGTGATACCATTCGCTCTCTTGCAACTTTAGCCTATGCTGATAAAAAACGTGCAAAATATGCATATACACAGCTGATTGCTGCTATGAAAATTCTACAAATTGGCGAAATTAAACGCTCTCAACTCACTGGATCTTGGGCCGGTGCATTGGGGCATACACAATTTATTCCAAGCAGTTATCTCGCCTATGCAGTTGATATGGACCAAGATGGACGGCGTGATATCTGGAACTCTGTTCCAGATGCTCTGGCTACTGCTGCTAACCTTCTCCACAAAAATGGCTGGCAACCTAATCTTATTTGGGGAGTAGAGGTAAAAGTGCCGCAGGGGAAAAACCTTCCTGAAGGCTGGTATTCCTTTGAACAATGGAAAAAATTAGGTGTAAAACACGCAAATGGGCACCCTCTTCCTACATCATCTGAACAAGCAATATTAAAATATCCAGATGGAGCAAAAGGACCTATATTTTTAGTCACAAAAAATTTCTTTGTTCTGAAACATTATAAT
Source organism: Bartonella sp. AP11XZML (assembly GCF_042196445.1). Taxonomy (NCBI): domain Bacteria; kingdom Pseudomonadati; phylum Pseudomonadota; class Alphaproteobacteria; order Hyphomicrobiales; family Bartonellaceae; genus Bartonella; species Bartonella sp. AP11XZML. Next base: position 26,357 of record NZ_JBHIQF010000042.1, on the reverse strand, counting down.
AATGCAGATCGTTATGCGTTTGCTGTTGGCCTTCTTGCTGATCGCATTGCTGGACATCCTGGATTGGTAAATGATTGGCAAAGACCTTTTCAACCTCTTACTTTCCAAGAATGTAAAGAACTACAATCTCGCTTAAGTGCACTGGGCTATTATAAAGGGAATGTCGATGGAAAAATTGGAACAGCTTCTCGCAAAGCAATTAAAGCTTTTCAACTCCGTCACGGACTAAAAGCAAATGGATATCCATCATCTCAAGTGCTTTTTCTCCTTCGCAAACAATAATGGAGAATAAGGTTTTGTCTCTTTCTCGCCTGATATACTTGACATTATTGCTGTTTTCACTTTCTATTGTGGGGATCTTACAGCCATCCCCAAGTAAAGCAACGAACTTCTTCAAATGGTTGTCACAACAAAACAAACAGACACAGCAGCCACCGCAAATTATAGAACAAAAAATAGACAAGCCGCAAAAAAAGATCGTAACACAAAAAAACATACAAAAGCTAAAAAATGAGAATGCAAAGCGCATTCTTGTCATAGGGGATTTTGCAGCTTCTGCTGTTGCTGATGCACTTAAGAAATTTTTTATAAATAATAGCGATATCGTTATCATGAACAACACAATGCCAGCTTCCGGCTTAGTTCGAACGGATTATTATTCTTGGCAAAGCAATATTTCTAAACTCATTGATCAAAATAGCCCCGATGTTATTATCATGATGATCGGTGCAAATGATAATCAACCCATCACAGACTCTCATAACATGATTAACACAGATCAGTCAGAATGGATACGCATCTACAAACAAAGAATTATCGAAATTACTGAAAGTCTTCACGCCTCTGGAAAATCATGGATATGGATAGGTCAACCTTCTTTTGGAAATGACCTTTTGACACAAAAAATGAAAATTTTTAATGCGCTCTATAAACAAGAAACAGAAACAGCAGGAGGGTATTTTCTCGATATCTGGAGCGGCTTTAGTGATGAAGAAGGAAATTTTTCTTTTTCAGGCTATGATATTAATGGAAAAATAACCAAATTACGCACCAATAATGGCATGCATTTCACCCCTGAAGGAAAGAAAAAACTTGCCTCTTATTTAGAAAAACCATTGAAAAATATTTCAAATTTTTATGCCTTTTCTCATGAAAATTCTTACTCAACCGATCAAGTTATTCAAAAACTTATACAAGAATCAGAGAATCAAGAGCGGAGTAAAATTATGCGTCAGCCTCCAATGAGCCTCGATGATATGGCACAAAAAAACACTCACCTTTTAGGCAAAAGAAAGTCAAGTTTTATAAAAAAATCATGGTTTCCACCAAATGGGCATCAAAAAGATCGAGCTGATAATTTTTCTTTCCCATAATGTCTATTTAAAATACAAAATCTATTTTCCTCTATAAACAAAAAGCGAATAATATGAAAACGGCATGGTGTTAACCATACCGTTATATCTTATAGTCCACGTTTGTTAATCATTGCCTCTGGTAAAGGCATTCGTCCCCGAAAAGCTTTATAAAGCTCCTCTGGATCACGACTTCCTCCAGCGGAGTAAATAAAACGTTTCAACTTATCAGCAAGCTCTGAATTAAAAACATCTCCCGTTTCTTCAAAAGCTTGAAAAGCATCAGCATCAAGGACTTCCGACCACATATAAGAATAGTAACCAGATGCATAACCATCTCCCGCAAACACGTGCATAAAATGTGGGGGACGATGACGCATAATAATTGTATCAGGCATTTGCAGCTTTTCTAATTCTTGGCGTTCAAACACTGTTGGATCAGTGACTGTTTCGCCTTGATGAAAAGCCATATCCACTAAAGCTGATGAGATAAATTCAACGGCAGAAAATCCTGCATTAAATGTCTGTGCTACTAAGACTTTATCTATCAACTCTTGTGGCATAGGATGGCCTGTTTTTGTATGTATAGCATAAGATTTTAATATCTCTGGTACTGTTAACCAATGTTCGTAAAGTTGAGAAGGTAGCTCAACAAAATCACGTGAAACAGATGTTCCCGACACAGATGGCCATGTGACATCAGAAAGCAAACCATGCAATGCATGTCCAAATTCGTGGAAAAGCGTACGTGCATCATCAAGTGATAAAAGAGCAACTTCCCCTTTAGGTGGTTTAGCAAAATTACAAACATTGTAGATAATAGGCTTTTGTCCGCCATCCAATTTATGTTGTGATTGCAAACTACTCATCCACGCACCGGAGCGTTTTGAAGAACGTGCAAAATAATCACCAATAAAATGCCCAAGTAGACTTCCATCAGACTTTTTTACTTCCCACAAACGTGCATCAGGATGCCAAAGTGTAACAGCGTTTTTTTCTTCAAATGTAATGCTAAAGAGTTTTTCGGCTACCCCAAAAGCCGCTTTAATCATAAGATCAAGCTGAAAATAATATTTAATCTCAGCGCTATCGAAAGAAAGTTTTTCAGTGCGAAGCTTTTCAGCATAATAACGCCAATCCCAAGCAGCTAAAGATTCATTGCTGCCCTGATTGTTGGCAAAATTTTGTAAGTCAATTTGCTCAGTAGAAGCTTTCGCTCTTGCGCGCTTCCATACAGGCATAAGCAAATCCATAACGGAATCAACACTTTTAGCCATAGTATTATCGAGCTTCAAATCTGCGAAAGATTTATATCCCAATAATTTAGCCTGCTCATCTCGAAGCGCAACAATCTCTACAATAATTGTTTTATTATCATTCTTGTTATTATTTTCACCACGTTTAGCCCAAGCTTGGAATGCAACCTCACGCAAATCACGACGATCAGAGAATTTTAAAAAAGGTTCAACAATCGAACGTGCTAGTGTTAATGCATACGCTTCTTCATTGCCTCTTTCACACGCAATTTCCTTCATTGAAGCAATGAGATCTTGCGGTAAACCAGATAAGTCTGTTTGTTTTAAAAACAGAATCCATTCAGCTTCATCATTTAAGACATTTTGTCCAAAAGTAGCATTTAAAAAAGCAAGTCTTTCATTAATTTCCAAAAGCCGTTTCTTAGCTTTTTCATCGAGTTTTGCCCCATGACAAACAAACTTTTTCCACCATAATTCAAGAACACGTGTTGTTTCACTCTCAAATGTGCCCAACTGCGACTGTTTATAAAGCATATCTATTTTCGCAAATATCCGCGCATCCATCATCATTTTTGAAGAATAACGAGAAAGTTTTACAACGAACTCTTGCTCTAGCTGTTGAATTAATACATTCGTATGAGCACTGGTGCGTAAGAAAAATATTGAACAGACACGATCAAGCGCTTTGCCGCAAAGCTCAAAAGGCTGCAAAAAATTCTCAAGCGTTGGTGGTTCTTGCACCATCGCAATTGCCTCTAGTTCTTCTTCTGCTTCTTGAAATGCCTGTTCAAAAGCGGGTTTAAAATCTTCATCACTTATAGAAGAAAAATCAGGAAGACCTGAAAATCCCTTCCAGTCCAGCACTGCTGCTTTTGTCATAATACTTTATGTCTCCATTATAAATTTAAACTGTAACAATTATCTTTACGACACAAATTGATAACATACTAAAACTATTTCGTGAGTTTCAAAACTACCTTTCAAAACGCTATTGAATAAAAAACCTGAAAATCGTAAAGTTCTTTCATTCAAACCATATTATATTGAAGCAATAAAGATTATTCGCTCGCACATCACAATAGAATTGCATATTAACAAAAACACTTGGAGAAAAGCATAATCTCCACTCTTTATAAAATATTGCTTTAGATTCTTTTGAAAATCGCAAACTACATTAAAGAAATGATGGTAAAATCAGAACTGATTTTTACATTTACGTTTTTATATTATCCTCAAATTAAGCTGTATTCTCGTTTTAGTGATTCAGAAACTTGTTTATAACTTATAATTTACCCTTGACTTTACTTCAAATATTAACAATTGGGAATATAGCTGGGGAGTTTTTTTAAATCTTCCATAAACTTTTGTTTTTATCTCATCTATTATCTAGATTTACAACTCTCCAACTCTTCAGGAGGTACTTTATCATGACTGAAATCAAAACGGCCTTCGACTTCAAAAAATTTTCTCCTGAAGCTCTCGCTGAAAAGTTAAAGAACCAGCATTTTGCAGACTCTATTGATATCATCAATGACCTCGATATCATGGAACGTGTAACTATTCTTAGTCTTCTGCCTCTTGATTATGTTATCGAACTTTTTGATAAACCAGAGCTTGAGCAACCTGCTGCCATCCTAGAACTTCTCCCTATAAATCGTGCTGTTGAAATTCTTGATGGCATGTCTGCCGATGCTGCTGCAGACGTCTTTCAAGAAATGGATAAGGAAACCCGCACACGACTTTATGCCTTGCTTAACCCCTTAACGCGCGCTGAACTTAAAAAACTCACCAGTTATCCTGATCATACAGCAGGAGCACTGATGACAACAGAGTTTATAGCCGTTCCTTCAAACTGGACCATACAAAAAACTTTGGATCACATTCGTGAGGTCGAGCGAACACGTGAAACAGTTTATACCAGCTATGTAATTGACCCCAAAACAGGTACTCTTCTCAAAGCTGTTTCCCTGCGTAACCTTATTCTTGCCTCACCTGATGAACAAATTCTTAATGTCCCTACCCATGACTCGCCCATTACAATATCACCTTTCACACATCATGAAGATATCGCACGCCTTTTCCAGCGCCATGATCTTCTCTCTGTGCCTGTAGTTGACGAAAGTAACCATGTCATTGGCATTGTAACCGTTGATGACGTGCTTGATACTATGGTCGATGAAATGAATGAAGATGCCTATAAATTTGGGGGTATGGAAGCACTTAATAAGCCCTATATGCAAATTAAGTTTCCTGAAATGATGAAAAAACGCGGAGGCTGGCTCGCTTTACTCTTTATCGGTGAAATGCTGACAGCAAGCGCTATGCAACATTTCGAAACAGAACTCGAAAAAGCGATTATTCTTACACTGTTCATACCTCTCATTATGAGCTCAGGAGGAAATTCCGGCTCACAGGCTACATCCCTTATTATCCGTGCATTGGCTTTACGTGAACTCACGTTGAAAGACTGGTGGAAAGTGATCATTCGTGAAATTCCAACAGGACTATCCCTTGGTCTCTTACTAGGAATTATTGGTGTTACGCGCATTGCTCTTTGGCAAAAACTGGGTATCTACGACTATGGCCAACATTGGATTGCTATTTCGACAACAGTGGGTACAGCTTTAGTTGGAATCGTTACCTTTGGTTCTCTTTCTGGATCTATGTTGCCTTTTATTCTTAAAGGTTTAAAATTTGATCCAGCAAGTGCTTCTGCTCCTTTTGTGGCAACTTTAGTAGATGTCATGGGCATTATAATCTATTTTTCTGTAGCTTCTCTCATTTTGTCAGGAACTCTTCTTTAAACATGTAAAGTAAAAACTCTTACTTATGGAAAAATCTTGTCATGTAACCTAAGATTCTTTCCATAAGAGAATAAGCTTTATTATTTATTTTCTAGCGCACTGCTCTATAGATAATTTATTATTTTTTTGAATAACAGCTCCGAATAACGTAATCTTACCTCATCATAAAGCTTCTCATATTAAATCGATTAAAGTCATCTTCTTGCCAGACACAAACGAGATCGGTGTATGGCTAAAAACTATTCAAGAAAAAATAAAATACTTCTTATATCCTCTCTCTCTCGTATCAAAAACTGGCGCAATATTGACAGCTGAGAAAGAATAATAATGATGATACTCAACAGGCTTTATATTTCTTCACAAAGGCGTTAATAGTATACTATTCGCGTATATTATATCATTTATGAGCCCTATCATGGAATGGATGTAGGTACGTTAAGCAATCTCTCTTAAGTACATGAATATGCAACAAAAAGTATATGCTGTTTAAAGTGTTCTGTTTGGCATGAAAAGCATACTCCTATTAGAGAGTGCAATTAACAAAAGTAAGGCAATGCACTATCTCCATGGTTTAAAAGATATTACTTTAGATGCTTTTGAAATTATAAATTGGATTAACAGCAAAGATGGGAATTTTCTTTGGATGCCTTCATATTCTTTCTAAATAAGACTGTATGCCGAGTTCATAAATAAATCAAACAGATATAACTCTTGCCCTAATCTGGCATACAAAAGCTAGAACTTCTTATAAAATTCTTAATCGTCTCAATATTTACCTCAAATACACGGTTGCATTAGATCTGGATTTTGATTGACAAGTTATGGAATAAGAAAAAGCTTTATTTAGAATAAAAATATTGTAAAACTGTCAATAAATTGGCTATGGATTGAGAGATATTCCGGATTTTTATTAATCTCTTTGCAAAACAACAACAATAATATGGCTAGCTTTATACTTACTCTTACAAGAGCTCATATAAACTCCTTGTGTCATATTGATAAAAATCAAGTTGACGGTGATTTTTTGGATAATTCTTAGCTCGAGAATAGAACATACGTACTATAAAAACTTTTACGAAGCTTCAGAAATTGAAGCTCAATAGAGCCTTAAAGACTTGGATAAATAGTTTTGCCATAAAAATATTGCCTCCATCTTCCAAAATTATAAAAAAACATGTAAAAGGTTTTCTAATAGTCAGGCAAAGAATGTAAAGACTTTACCTCAAATGAAATTTCATTAAACGAAAAGAAGAAAATTTATGCAATTGCGTAACATTGCCATCATTGCCCACGTTGACCATGGGAAAACAACGCTTGTAGACGGGCTTCTCAAGCAATCAGGAAACTTCCGTGATAATCAGCGTACAAGCGAACGTATGATGGATTCAAACGATATTGAGAAAGAACGCGGAATTACAATCCTAGCGAAAGTGACATCTGTTGTTTGGAAAGATACTCGAATTAATATTGTTGATACACCAGGACACGCTGACTTTGGTGGAGAAGTTGAACGCATCCTCAATATGGTTGATGGAGCCATTGTACTTGTTGATGCTGCTGAAGGACCAATGCCACAAACAAAATTTGTCGTTGGCAAAGCATTGAAAGTAGGATTGCGCCCTATTGTTGCTATTAATAAAATTGACCGACCGGATGCACGCGTTGATGAAGTCATTAATGAGGTTTTTGACCTTTTCGCTGCTCTTGACGCAACCGATGAACAGCTTGATTTTCCTATTCTTTATGGATCTGGACGCGATGGATGGATGGCTGAAGCCCCTGAAGGACCAAAAGATCAGGGATTAGGTCCTTTATTTGATCTTGTGACGCAGCATGTCCCTTCTCCTAGTGTAGCAGAAGGACCGTTTCGCATGATTGGAACTATTCTTGAAGCGGATCCGTTTTTGGGACGAATTATTACAGGACGGATTCATTCTGGCTCTTTAAAACCCAATCAAAATGTCAAGGTTCTTGGACAAGATGGAAAACTTTTAGAAACTGGGCGTATTTCAAAAATTTTAGCGTTTCGTGGCTTAGAACGGCAACCTATTGAAGAAGGAAGTGCTGGTGATATTGTTGCGATTGCAGGTCTGCAAAAAGGTACCGTAGCTGATACTTTCTGTGATCCTACTGTCAATGAACCCCTTACTGCCCAACCAATTGATCCTCCTACTGTTACTATGAGTTTTCTCGTCAACGATAGTCCCCTTGCTGGAACTGAAGGCGATAAAGTAACAAGCCGTGTCATTCGTGACCGATTGTTAAAAGAAGCAGAAGGCAATGTCGCTCTTAAAATTGAAGAATCAGCCGATAAAGATTCTTTCTACGTTTCAGGACGAGGAGAATTACAGCTTGCAGTTCTCATTGAAAATATGCGCCGTGAAGGATTTGAACTTAGTGTTTCACGCCCACGTGTTGTTATGCAAAAAGATGAAAATGGAATAACTCTTGAGCCAATCGAAGAAGTTGTTATCGATGTTGATGAAGAATATTCCGGTATTGTTGTACAAAAAATGTCTGAACGTAAAGGCGAAATGGTGGAGTTACGTCCTTCTGGAGGTAATCGTGTCCGCCTTGTCTTTTATGCCCCAACCCGAGGACTCATTGGTTATCAATCTGAACTTTTAACGGACACACGTGGTACAGCAATTATGAATCGCCTTTTCCATGCTTATGAACCTTATAAAGGAGACATTGCTGGTCGTGTTAATGGTGTTATGATTTCAAATGACAACGGTGAATCTGTCGCTTATGCTCTTTTTAATCTTGAAGATCGTGGACCTATGATCATCGATGCGGGTGTGAAAGTCTATCAAGGTATGATTATTGGCATCCACTCACGAGATAATGACTTAGAAGTTAATGTGTTAAAAGGGAAAAAACTCACCAATATGCGCGCTTCTGGAAAAGATGAGGCCGTAAAGTTAACGCCTCCCATTAAAATGACGTTAGAACGCGCCTTATCGTGGATACAAGATGATGAGCTTGTAGAGGTAACCCCTAAAAATATTCGTCTCCGCAAGCTCTATCTTGATCCTAATGAACGTAAACGTTTTGAAAAAACACGTGCATCAATTTCAAATTAATTTCATAATCTCTTTGGTAAAATATTTAATTGTATTGAGCCTCACTATATTCCAGAAAGGATGTCTCTATGAATATTAAGGAAATACCCGTAGGCAAAAATCCACCAGAAGATATTAACGTTATTGTGGAAGTCTCCCTTGGTGGGCAGCCAATAAAATATGAGATGGATAAAAAGTCTGGTGCATTATTTGTTGACCGTTTTCTTCATACATCAATGGTTTATCCTGGAAATTACGGTTTTGTCCCTCATACGCTTTCAGATGATGGTGATCCTATTGATGTCCTTATCTGTAATACCCGTCCACTTATGCCTGGTTGTGTTATCAATGTTCGCCCCATCGGAGCTCTAATGATGGAAGATGATGGTGGTAAAGATGAAAAAATTATTGCCATTCCCACTACAAAATTAACAAAACGCTATATCAATATTCATGACTATACAGACCTGCCCGAGATTACACTCAAACAAATTGAACATTTCTTCAAGCATTACAAAGATCTGGAACCTGGAAAATGGGCTAAAATTGAAGGATGGCGTGATAAAAACTTTGCTCATGAATTAATTAAGCAAGCTGTTGAGCGCAATAACAAAATATAACGATTTAATAAAATAAAGCCTATAAAAATAGGCTTTGTTATTTATTTTTTCTACGAGATGTAATCTCTAAAGGATTGCCATATCTGTTTTAGCTCTTCTAAATGTGTTGAAAAGTAAAGTTGTTTGTAGCGAGATATTGCACCGTTTTTCAGAGAAATAGAAGAAGATGGGATTCTCCACTGCTTCGCAAGAAATTTAATGAGAGCTTTATTCGCTTTTCCATCTTCAGGAACAGCACGAAGGCGTATAACCAGATATTGTTTTTCACCATCCCTACATTCAACCCCTATTATTTTGTCAACAGATGATTTTGGAATGAGATATACAAACAAAATCAAGTTATTTTTATCAACTTGATAAAACATGTATTCGCCTCAAGTAATATTTCTATACATACATGTTTGCGTAAACGCGCCACATAAAAGTACGAATAAAATAAATAATAATGAAGACTACAACAGGTGAAATATCAATCGTTCCAAAATTTGGTAAAATTTGCCGGATACGGCTTAGAACGGGATTTGTAAGACGATATAGAAAGCTTCCTATCAAAACAACAAAGCGATTGCGCGAATTTATGATATTAAAGACATAAAGCCAAGAAAAAATGACACTCGCGATTAAAATATCAATATAAATCTCAAAAATCAAATCAATCGTTCGAAGCAATGCATAAATCATGCGTCATCCCTTTCAATCAAGGAAACAGAAGAGCGTATAGAAAACAAATATCAAAATTAAAAATAGCACATAAAATAGAAGAAACGGCAAAAAATCTGAATATCCCTTATAGGATTAATCTTAAATCTCATCGTTTTAATTATTAATTATAAAAAACAAACAAACTAAAAACGGCCTTTTAAAGGCCGCTTTTAGTTTTAAAATTATTTCTGCAAAGCAGTCAAACGATTAAGAGCACTGCTAAAACCATCTAGCTGAACAAATAAATCATTCAAAGCTGGTTCACCTGCAGCAGCAATTGTCATCGCCAACTTTAACTGTTTTCCAGAACGTAAAGCTGCTACGTGATTTTTGTCAAAAACGACAGGAACCACACAACCTGCTGGTACACAAGTCCGGATACCAGTTTCGATAACAGCTTTTCCCTCATCAACTTGTAAACGAACAGGTTTAGAAACCAAAATGCCAAAAGGAACTGTTAAATTACCAGATACAACACCCTCAGCATCGAGAGTAAGGCCCATAGCCACAACAACACGCCCCTGCTCATTTACTTCTTGACGGTGCATAAAACAAATTCTTTTCCCTTCTTGTATACCACAGTTAATAGTCCACAAACCGTAGGTTTCAGTCAAAGAAGAAGCTCCATTTGGCAATGTCGCTGCCGCATCTTTTGATGCAGGAGGCTTTGAACTTGTTGCAAATGCAACAGATGAAATACTCAAGAGAGTAAAAACTATAAGTAAATTAAATAACTTTTTCATTTTATATTCCTGTTCTTTACATAAAAGATAAACATGTTTATTATTTATTATAATATAAAGCATCTTAATAAAAAAAGCTTTCTCATAATCATATAGCTTTTATAATGGTCTAAGGCTACCTCGAAATTCGCTGACAACTTTCGTATAAACGTGCTTTTTAAAAGAAACAGCAATCAACGGAAGGATTTCTAGATCAATCCATTTCCATTGATCGAATTCCGCTTTATTGCCATCTGGTGGCGGATTAATCGCAATTTCAGAAAGCTTTCCTGTAAACTGGAAAGCAAACCATTTTTGTATTTGCCCACGATATTTATTTGTTAATGTGCACCCAATAAGTTCTTGTGGAAAATCATAATGGAACCAATTTTGTGCTTCTTTAATCAACTTTACAGATCGAATACCCGTTTCTTCATAAAGTTCACGATATGCTGCATCTAATGGTTTTTCATCTTCATCAATCCCTCCTTGAGGAAGCTGCCAACGATGAGATATGTCAATATCTGCATCTGCATGAATGGGCATCATTAAACGACGCCCAACCCACACTTTCCCCTCATGATTAAAGACAACAATCCCAACACATTTGCGATATGGAAGAATCTTCAAATTAATATCTGCATCCATTTAATATTCCTCAAAATCGCAAGCTATAGATATCAATTCTCACTTTAACACATCCTTATTGGGATCTGGTGGAAATGCTGCATTTGCCATTTCACCTCGTAACAGTTTATAGGCCTCATTCAATTGAATATCATCTTTAGGGTCTTTGGGAACAAAAGCAGCTGAACCAGATCCTTTATTACTCTCTCGTTTTCCTTTGATATGTCCTTTTAATGCAGACTCACCAACTTTTACATCATAACCTTTATATTTTTCAGGGAGTGGTTGCTCTACAATAATATCAGGTGTGATCCCTGTTCCTTGAATAGAAGTGCCTGATGGCGTGTAATAAAGTGCTGTTGTTAAGCGTAAAGCCCCATTTTCACCCAAAGGAATAATTGTTTGAACAGATCCTTTACCAAAAGACTGCGTCCCTAAAATTGTTGCACGACGATGATCTTGCAATGCACCCGCAACAATTTCAGAAGCACTTGCTGAACCACCATTAATAAGAACAATGAGCGGTTTTCCATTAATGACATCACCTGGCTTCGCATCAAATCTTGTCACATCACTCTTTTTGCGCCCACGAGTCGACACAATTTCACCTTTATTGAGAAAAGCACTCGAAACATTAACAGCTTGATCTAAAAGCCCACCCGGATTAAGCCGCAAATCAAGGACATAACCTTTTAGCTTATCTTCAGGAATTTTAGATTGGATATCTTTAATTGCCGCTAGAAGATTATTTAATGTCTGTTCAGAAAACTGGATAACTCTTAAATATCCAATATCACCTTCAACCCGATATTTCACCGCTTTTACTTTGATAATATCACGAACAATCTTCACTTCAAATGGCTTATCAACGCCAGAACGAATAATTGTTAAGGTAATTGGTGTTCCAGGAGCACCTCGCATCTTATTAACAGCTTCATTCAATGTTTGACCATTCGTTTGTACATCATCAATTTTTGAAATAAGGTCTCCTGCTAGAATACCTGCTTTTGAAGCGGGAGTATCATCCATTGGTGAAACAACTTTAATTAAGTTTTTTTCCATAGTGACCTCAATACCAAGACCTCCGAACTCTCCTTTCGTAGAATCCCGCATATCCTTGGCTTCTTCAGCATTCAAATAAGATGAATGAGGGTCCAGTGATGTGAGCATGCCATTGATAGCATTTTCAATAAGCTTTTTATCATCTGGAACTGTAACGTATTGCATACGCACACGCTCAAAAACATCGCCAAATATAGCTAGCTTTTTATATGCATTATCTTCATTATTCGCAGCAACAGACTGCACCATAATCATTGAACAGGCGCCGAGCAATACCCCAGCGACCAAAAGAATAACTTTACGAATCATTTTGGCTCCTTCTTATTTTTTCAGTCTGCCACCAAGGAGTTGGATTTACAGGTTTTCCCTGCTTTCTAAACTCAATGTAAAGCATTGGAGAAGTTTTTCCTATATCCAATGCAACACTGTTTGAAATAAATTGCATTTCCATTATACCCAGAGGCTCACCTGAAAGAACAAACTGCCCCTGTTTTACATTAATTCTCGACATTCCAGTAAGAATGATATGATAACCATTTCCAACATTGAGAATGATTAAATGTCCGTAAGAACGAAATGGCCCAGCAAAAGCAACAAAAGCATCCACAGGTGATATAACAACAGCTCCTGACTCTGTTTCTATCGTTTCACCAAAGCGCGTAATCTGCGAACTTTTGTTAGAGTGATGTATTCTTTTTCCTGAAACAGGAAAAAGTAAAGAACCTTTTCGGCTTTCAAAATTGGACTGTTCTAACAATTGCAAACTTTTCCGTACCTGTACTGATGCATCAGAGCTAAGTTTTGACTGACGGTCGAGCTCTAAAATCAATTCTTCTAAAGACTGCGCTTTTTTAGCAAGAGCAATATTTTTTTGTTGCTGTTCTGTAAGTTCTTTTTCTGATTTTTTTTGTAGTTTGTTTTTTTGGTCTAATAAAAGCTCTAGACGTTTTTGCTGCTCTGCTTGATTTTGCAGCTTTGTCTTTAATGCCTTATATTCCGTAGTAATGGAATTACTCAAATTGGTCAACTCCTTGAGTTTTTCTGTTAAATCTCGTGTTTTCTCTTGCATCTGAGGAATAACGGTACCTAATAAAACAGAACTACGTATAGAAGCCAACGCGTCCTCTGGCTGTATCATAAGAGCAGGAGGCGGATTCAATCCCATACGCTCCAAAATTGCAAGAACTTCCGCAAATTCAGCACGACGATTTTTTAAACTTTGATAGACTTGTACCCGCTTTTCTATCATTTTTTTAAGCTTTTCTTCCCTTTTAGCAATATCATCTGCTACTATACGTTCTTCTTTAGCCGCCTTTATGAGTGCATCACTCAAAACACGTTGATCTTTTTTTAAATGCTCAACTTGATGCATAAGAAAAGCAACACGCTCACGCGAAAGTGAAATATTTTGGCGAATTTCTCCTAATTCTTTATGGACTTCCGTACTCCTCATTGTATCTTCCGCATGCGATACAGAAAAGCAAAAAAATATACTCAAGAGCAGAATGACAAATATGACGCACTCCTCATATAAATATAGCATCTTTCTATGAAGAAGCTTTTTCATTTGCAAAAACCATGACACCTCATCGTATACATTAGAGATGCTTTAAATGGTGTCAGCTAAAACAATATTAATAAACATATAAATAAGTGCTAAAAATTGAACAAAAATATTAAAAACGATGATACGGATGATTATTTTCAATTGTTACAGCGCGGTAAAGTTGTTCTGTAAGAAGAATACGTGCAATTTGATGTGGCCACGTCATCAAACCAAAAGATAAAAGAAAATCAGCACGCTTCCTTATTTGTTCATTATGCCCATCAGGTCCTCCCAAAGCAATGACGACATCTCGAATGCCCTCATCACGATAACACCTCAATTTTTCAGAAAAAGAAATTGACGAAATCGATTCTCCACGCTCATCTAACACAATTAATCGACATTTTTCAGGTAAAAATTCAATAAGTTTTCTCCCCTCTTCCTCCATACGTTGATAAACTGTTTGAGCACGACTTTCTGGTATCTCTTGTAACTTTTTTAAATGAAAGCCTACATCTCCAGAAATTTTAGAAAAACGATCCAAATAATGCTGAACTAATTTTTGCTCCGCCCCACTTTTCATACGACCAACCGCAAAAATAGAAATTTGCATTTTAATGATCTCCGAAGAGAAGCAAAGCCGTATCGTTTAAATCCGGCGTCATCCATATTTTTTCTAAATTATAAAAAAGACGAATTTCTGGACGAAAAAGATGAACGATAATATCACCTGTATCAATCAATACCCAGTCACCTCCAGCAAGCCCTTCTACACGCGCAAGCCCCTGCCCACTATCTTTCCAAGTATGTAATAAATGATCAGCAACAGACGATACATGACGCTGCGAATTTGCTGAAGCTATGACCATATAATCAGCCAAAGATGACTTCCCTCGAATATCAATAGCAACAATATCTTCTGCTTTTGTATCTTCTAAACTCTTGAGAATAACTTCAAGACTCTCACTAACAGAAAAAACTTTTTTTTCTTTTGAAGGCATAATATCGTAAGAGTGTTTGTGTGCAATGTTTTTCAGATCAATATCCTTTCTTATCGTTGTGGAATCTAAAAAAGAGACTTCTCTAAAGAGAAGCAGAATCTTATGAAATGTTCAAGAAAAATCATTCTTCTTCAAACGAAGGTTTGTTGAAGATTGAAAAGATAAAGGTCCATGCAAATAAGTCCAAACTGGTGGCTTGATAAAAGGTAATCGCTTACTTTCTCTCTCATCCAAACGAAAACGGCGATAAATATGTGCCATAGGAGAGGAAAGTGCTGACCGATTGCCTAAAGGACGATCAATAATCGCAATAGGAAGCATAGAGACGATATCATGCCATCGATACCAATGATGTATCGTCGCAAAACTATCTGCCCCCATAATCCATACAAAATTTACGCCACTGTAATGAGTAAGAATATGAAAAATCGTATCTACCGATACTTTGCTCCCTATAGCTTTTTCAAAACCTGTTAAGCGAATTTTCGGATGGTCAATAAGTTTAAAACTTAATCGCATTCTCTCCTCTAAAGGGAGCAACTGTGTACAATCCTTTAAAGGATTGCCTGGACTAACCATCCACCATAACTGATCAAGATATAAACGCCGAATGGCAATTTTTGCAACAAGAAGATGCCCCGCATGCGGTGGATTAAAGGAACCACCAAAAAGACCCACAACATTAGATCTTTCAACATGTGGCATACAATTTTTCCATGGAAAAAATAGGCTTTTCAAACTCTAACCTGACCATTTCCTTTAACATGATATTGAAATGATGTTAGCTGTTCAACACCTATGGGACCACGTGCATGCATTTTTCCTGTTGCGATACCAATTTCCATTCCAAAACCAAATTCACCTCCATCAGCAAACTGTGTCGATGCATTGTGTAATAAAATAGCTGAATCTAAATGATTAAAAAAGATCTTCACCACTTCCAAATCCTCAGCAATAACCGATTCCGTATGTCCTGATGAATAACGCTTGATATGAGCAATAGCTCCCTCAACCCCCTCAACCGTTTTAACAGAAAGAATAGCATCAAGATATTCATGTGACCAATCTTCTTCAGAGGCTAATTTTACATCTGGCATAAGAAAAACAATATCTTCTGTGGCGCGAATTTCACATCCCTTCTCCTGTAAAGCAGTTAAAACAGGAAGAAACTTTTTTAATGCTTGGCTGTCAATGAGAACTGTCTCAACAGCACCGCATATCCCTGTTCGCCGCAGCTTTGCATTTAAAACAATATTGCGTGCCATATCTAAATCTGCCGATTTATCAATATAAATATGACAAAGTCCCTCCAAATGAGCAAAAATTGGAACACGTGCATCAGACTGAACGCGGGCAACAAGGCTCTTTCCACCACGTGGTACGATCACATCAATCGCTCCATCCAATCCTTTGAGCATTTCCCCAACGGCAGCACGATCTGTCATTCCAACCATTTGGATAGCATCTTTGGGTAAACCAGAGCGCTCTAAACCTTGTACCAAAGCTAAATGAAGCGCATGAGAAGAATGAAAGCTATCCGAACCACCGCGCAAAATCGCAGCATTACCTGCTTTTAAGCACAAAGCACTCGCATCAACTGTAACATTTGGACGACTTTCATAAATAATTCCAATCACACCAAGAGGTGTTCGTACACGACTTATATGAAGCCCATTTGGACGCGTCCATTCATCCATCACTTGCCCAACAGGATCAGATAAACGAGCAACTTGGCGAACACTGTCTATCATTGCACGTAAACGCAAATCATCTAATTTTAGCCGATCAATCATTGCAGCTTTCAAATTATTCTGAGCAGCATTCTCTAAATCTTGACAATTCGCCCGTAAAATTTCATCTGACTGAGCCTCTAGACTTAAAGCGATCATTTCTAATGCATTGTTCTTTTGCTCAGAAGAAGCAACGGCCAACGCTGCAGCGGCATAGCGTGCTTTTTGTCCCATATCTTTCATTTGTTCTTCTAAAGTCATCGTAACATCCACTCTGCCAAAACAATAAAAACAAAAGTAACTTTTTTAAACAGTATTGGTCAAGCAACGTACAATCATATCATTACGATGCACCATAGCAGAGCGCGCCTCATACCCAAGAATAGCTTCGATTTCTTCACTTTTATGTCCTATAATGCGTACAGCCTCATCTTTGTCATAGCTTACAAGTCCACGCGCAATCTCAACTCCATCTGTACCAACAATTGCAACCGTATCCCCACGCTGGAAATTTCCCTCAACGCCAATAACCCCTGCAGCTAATAATGATTTTCCTGATTCAAGAGCCCTAATGGCTCCTTGATCAATCGTCAAAACACCAGATGGATCTAAATGACCAGAAATCCATGTTTTCCAAGCATTGACAGATTTCTTACTTGCCGCAAAAAAACTCTTGCGTTCACCTTTGTCAATTGCAGCAAGGGGATTCATACGCTTGCCTGAGGTGATAATCATCGCCGTTCCAGCAGCATTAGCTATTTTTCCGGCTTCAAGCTTAGTCTTCATTCCTCCCCGTGAAAACTCTGAAGCAGCAACATCTGCCATTTTTTCGATATCATGCGTAATGGATGCAACAAAAGGTATAAATTCAGCCGTAGGATCACTATGGGGAGACTTTGTATAAAGACCATCAATATCGGATAAAAGTATTAAAAGATCTGCCCTCACCATTGTTGCCACACGTGCAGCTAAACGATCATTATCACCATAACGAATTTCAGTTGTTGCAACAGTATCATTCTCATTAATAACAGGCACAGCTCCCAAATATAAAAGCATCTCAATCGTTGCACGTGCATTGAGATAACGCCTTCGCTCCTCCGTATCAAATAAAGTGAGCAAAATTTGGCCTGTTTTGAGCCCATGTTGAGCAAGCGCATCACCATAGGTTTTTGCTAACTCAATTTGCCCTAAAGCAGCACATGCCTGGCTTTCTTCCAATTTCAAAGCCCCCTTAGGAAGCTGTAGCAATGTCCTTCCTAAAGCAATAGCACCTGAAGACACCAATAATATCTCTACGCCTTTTTTGTGCAATTCAACAACATCATTGATCAAGCTTTTAAGCCACTCAACCCGTAAACCTGCCTGAGGATCAACCAAAAGGGCAGATCCAATCTTGACCACAATACGTTTATAGTGTGTAAGTTTTTGCGATCCAACAGCCATCTCAATCAACCTTGCTATCCCCACTGATCTCCTCTTTGCGTGACATTTCAATAATATGTGCACCAGCACGCAGCATATTTTCTAAACCTTCGCGGCTAACCGCAGAAAACATCATAACAGGTTGATCCGTTACTTTTTGCAAAGCTTCCCGTTTAGCTTCACGCTCTTCAATCGTTAGCGTATCTATCTGGCTTAAAGCAACAATTTCAGTTTTATCACTTAGATTATTTCCATATGCCTCAAGTTCATGACGCACAATTTGATATGCTTTTGCAACATCTTCTTCTTGAGCAGAAATCAAATGAAGGAGGACACGACAACGTTCCACATGTCCTAAAAAACGGTCTCCAATTCCCACCCCTTCATGGGCTCCTTCGATTAACCCCGGAATATCAGCCAAAACAAATTCACGACCATCAATTCGTACAACACCAAGATGAGGATGTAGAGTGGTAAAAGGATAATCTGCAACTTTTGGTTTTGCAGCCGTTACAGAAGCTAAAAAAGTTGATTTTCCAGCATTGGGTAAACCAACAAGCCCCGCATCAGCAATTAACTTCAAACGAAGCCATATTGCACGCTCTTCTCCAGACAAACCTGGATTTGCACGACGCGGTGCCCGATTTGTCGATGTTGTAAAGTGAAGATTGCCAAAACCGCCATTCCCTCCTTTTGCAAGGCGATAGCGCTGTCCCACTTCCGTTAAATCACATATTAACGTTGTATTATCTTCTTCAAAAATTTGAGTCCCAACCGGAACTTTAAGGATGACATCATCACCCTTCTCACCCGTCATATTACGCCCCTTGCCATGTCCCCCTGTTTTTGCTTTAAAATGCTGTTGGTAGCGATAATCAATCAGCGTGTTAAGTCCATCAACAACAAGAGCCCAGACATCACCACCCCGTCCTCCATTCCCTCCATCAGGCCCCCCAAATTCTATGAATTTTTCACGGCGAAATGATACTGCTCCAGAACCTCCATTACCAGAACGAATATAAACTTTAGCTTGATCAAGAAATTTCATTGGAAACACTCACTGAGGAATCAATCTCTCTACCTCTATAGGCAATACATTAATTTTACCAGTTTTTCATCATTGATAACAGAAAAACTGTCACTATCGCTGATAACTCTTTGAGAAAAAAATCATCGCATTTAAATAGGTTAAGTAAAATTAAGTCTTCTTAAAAGAAGGTGCTATTCTTGTACTTTTGTTTTTCCCTTAAATTCAAGTGCTAGAAGATAAAGCTCTACTGATTCTGATCGGCTTGCGGGTGGTTTAACATGGTAAACTTTTTTAAAATGCTGTTTTAATCTTGCAAGAAGAGTGTTTTCTGCTCCCCCTTGAAAAGCCTTTGCTAAAAAATATCCCCCAGGCTTGAGAACCGAAAGAGCAAAATCAGCCGCAACTTCACATAAATAAATCGTTCTTAAATGATCCGTCTGACGATGACCTGTTGTTGGTGCTGCCATATCAGAAAGAACCACATCCGGTTTTGTCCCTAAAGTTTCAATTAATTTCTGCGGTGCATCTGTATGCAAAAAATCCATTTCCAACATGGCAACTCTAGGCAATGGATCAACATGTAAATAATCAATACCAACAACGCTAGGATCCTCATCACTTGACCCTACTATACGCTCAACCACCTGACACCAGCCTCCAGGTGCTGCTCCTAGATCAATAACCTTTTGGCCTTTTTTCAAAAACCTATAGCGCTCATTAATTTCAATGAGTTTATAAGCCGCACGCGAACGGTAACCATCTACTTTTGATTGATGGACATAAGGATCATTCAGATGCCTCTCTAACCATCGTCGTGATGAAGCTTTAATGGTTCCTGCTTTCTTTTTTACGCGCTGATATAATTCATGTGACCCTGAACCTCCATAGCCACCTCTCGGTGTTTTCGTTGTTTTTTTCATCGTTATTCATTGTCTCCATATTTAATTCTCTAACACTTGAAATCTCTGCTCTTTCTATGACGACACCATACTCCATCGCGTAACATTAGCTCTATCAAAATTCCTTCCCTTAATCCACGATCAGCAACTCTTAAACGCTGACTTGGCCAAACTTCCCGAATAACATCTAAAATTGCACAACCAGCTAAAACTAAATCTGCTCTCTCGCGTCCAATAAAAGGGCTTATGACACGTTTTTCTATATCCCATGATAATAGGCGTTGTGTCATAAGTGTAATGTCCGCATCATTCATCCAAATGCCATCCACTTTTTTCCTATCATAACGCTCTAAATTAAGATACATTCCTGCTAAAGTCGTAACCGTACCGGAGGTTCCCAAAAGATGAAACTTTGAACCTTGTGCTAACTCTCCTAATTTATGACGATCTGAAAAATTATTTAATAATCCTCGCACATAGCTTTTCATTTTTTCAAAATCGTCTAAGCTAATATCATTCCCTCCAAAACGTTCAGCAAGCGTAACAACACCAACAGGAAGAGAAGTCCAAGCGATAATTTGTCGAGCTAAACGAAAAGAACGCTTTTGAGAAACATCAAGTAGCACAATTTCTGATGATCCTCCTCCAATATCAAAAAGCACAATTGCGTCAGTATTTGGTTCAACAAGTGTACTACACCCTGTAACAGCAAAACGCGCTTCTGTTCGCCGATCAACAATTTCCAATTCAAGACCTGTCTCCTCCAAAACACGCTGAATAAAATGTCTACCATTTTCTGCAGAACGACAAGCTTCCGTTGCAATCAAGCGATAACGCTTAATATGCCTTTGTTTTAGCTTTAAATGACAAATCTTTAATGCTTCAATCGCACGATCCATAGCTTGTGTATTAAGAAAACCGTTATTTATTAAACCTTCTCCCAATCGTACAATACGAGAAAAAGCATCAACAACACGAAAATATCCAGGTTTACTGGGAGATGCGATAAGAAGACGACAATTATTTGTTCCGAGATCAAGTGCCGCATAAAGAGGTGGAGATTTTACTGAATGGAACCGTCGAAGAAAAGGTGCTTTGAGTTTTTTTGTTTTTTGAGCACCTATCATTATCTGATTATGAAACTCAAAAGCTGCCTCAGATTGAACAAAAACCTGTTTCTGTTCATAATGTTTTTTTCTCTGTTGTCTCTTTATATCAACAAGGACAGAGTATGCCTCTGTTCGTGACAATGCAGAAAGATTATTTGTATTACTACCGCACTGATCATACAACTGATCTGCTTTGGTATCGTATATTTCTCCTTGCTTTAACTCTTTTGAACCATAATTTAACGGGGTCATGTCCCTTATCCCTTGAGCGTCCCCCAATAAATAAACGCGAAAACTCTTCTGCTCATTCCTAAATAAAGCAATAATGCAGCATCAAATGATATATACAAGAAATCATTCTTTCTTTTTCTATCATTAAAATTTTCTACACTAACATCATTCAGTTTTTTGTATAATCTTTCGGTTGTTTCCGTGAAATCATGCATCTCTTTATGAACTTAAAACTATAAATTAATCGTTTACGTTCACATCAATTTTTATAAATTATGCTCTTTTCTTGATACCATTCACACGGAGCACACCTCTATTGTAACAAACCTACACTATCATACTATTTGCTGACTCTTAAGGTTACAACAACCTATACATTAGTACGGTTTATAAGAAAAAAATTTTTTTTGTTATCCACACACAAACCTCGTTTGTTATATGCAATAAAATGGCTTTGATTATGCTGGAATAAAAGTTCCGTAGTACTACAAAATGCAATTACAATAGCTGTTATTTCGTGAATACCAATAAAAACTATCGTTCAAAAAAACTCTAGAATTATAAATTTATCTGAAAAATATTAATGCTTAATCAGACCGCTTTAAAAATCCATTTTAAGCTTAAAAAAAGAATTTAGTCTACTCATTATTGTAAGGAATAAATCGAGTATTTCTAATCTTTTTTACTTTTAATAACTAACGAAATCATTCTTTAAGCATTATGGAAAACACTAACTTGATTTTCTATTACATATAAAGAACTTACTGTAACTTTATATTCAACTCTCACTCTTTCCAACAAATCACCTCGATATCATATTATATAAAACTTCTTACTTATTTGATCTTATAATTTACACTCAGAAATATAATACAACAATTTATGGAAAAATGACTCTTGTTAAAAATACTCGATGAATTCTAAGGACGGAAAGAATTAAGTGCTGCATTTAACCCTTTAAATGGTACAGTAAAAGAAAATACCTTACCTTCTTTAGTTTTATAGGAAATACGTACCTTATTGTTCTGCTCTATTTGTTTAGTCAAAACCGGCCCTACAGGTGATTGTGCCAAACAAACCGTTTCATTACATTGCGTATAATTAATAAGAACAGGTTTTTTAACACCTTTTACAAACATTTGAATCGGAACATTTATATCAGAATTTGGCAATGTTCGAAAAAGCATCACTGCTTGACCACTTGTCGTAGAAACAAGAGACCAACTAAAAATGGTATTTCCTTCTTGATCATGAACCGTCTGTGTCACATTACATATACCTTGCTTATGTTTAAGCTTTTGTTTTTCGTCACAAATCAAAGTCCAATCATAAAACTGCATAATAATTCGACGTGTTTCGCCAGGTTCTCCCTTAGGTATCGATAAGTGCGGTGGATGCACTGTATAAATATTATTGTTCTCGTTGGCAAAGCTTTCGCTCTTGCCTATTAAGGCAAGAGCAAACAGCAGAACCTTTACTAACATACTTCTCGTTTTTACAATAACAGCCATTTTTTCTATTATCATCTCAACCTCAGAGTAATTCCAGCGCCTATTCCCCAATGACCTCCAGCACTTGTCACAGATACATTCGAGCGAATATTTCCATCTTCAGATGTATAACCAGCACCAATAGCAAGTGCAGATTGACTGCGCCATAAACCACTCCCAAATGAAACACTTAAAGATCCTGGTATATCATAGTAACGTAAGTTGGACACCGCTAGACCAATAGCAGCAGCTTGTCTTGCTTCTTTCCGAACATCCTGAATAGCATAATTCAATGTCTCAAACTTCATATCCGTATAGGATTTCGACTCGTTAACACCATCATTGACAAGACTACTAACTTTCTCATCCGTATACTTATTGGCATCTTCAAGAACTATCTTCATCTGCTCTTCAGTATAATCATGCAACTGACCGCCATTAACAGCTTGCTGAGAACCTGTTTCAATCTTGCCTGCCGCTACATTGTCTATCATAACAGGTTCGCTGTCATTGCCTCCTACCAACGTAATACTATTGGTCTTTTTCCCATCACTATCTTTGTCATAGTTAACAACGCCATCTGTTACGGCTACTTCAATATCTTTCACATGTTGATCTATCGTATCTACTTTGTCTTCAACCTCTTTTACCCTCTCATTCGTGCTCCAAAGCTGACCACCATTAACAACTTCTTGCGAGCCTTCTTCTATCTTACCATCCAATACATTCGTAATCTTACTCGACTTACCACCATGCTTCGCATCATACGCGCCTTCTTCTTCATTCCAATTCAAACCATTGCTCGCCACATTCTTCTCAACATCATGAATACGCTCGTTGATACTCGTCATACCATCACTGACACCATCAAAGGCTCCTGCTACATCATGATAGATCTTCTTTTCTGACGAACTACCATCAGAATTGAATTGCGCAACCTTGAATTCCGGAGCCCTCCATTCGCCACCTTCATAGCTAGCCCCTCCTCCTAAATACAGCGCTAGCGTCTGATTCAAGGAATAAAGCTGTGAACCATTCACGGCTTCCGTCGAGCCTTTAGAAAGTGTTCCAGCTTTCACGCCAGAGAGACTACGTGTATCACCATTCATGTTTGCAATTGTGATTGCACTACCCTCTTTTTCACCACCTATCTTGATTACCTTCGTAGCATCATCCTGCTTAACAAGACTATCTCCTACAACTTTATTAATCTCATTCTGAAGCTCTTTATGAATATTCGTGAATGAATCACCAACACCAGCAAAGGCAGACGCAACATCATCATAGCTCTGCTCTTCAACGGCACTACCATCTTCTTTGACGATCTTAACTTTGAAGCTTGGAGCACTCCATTGACCTTCCTTATATTCAGCGCCACCACCTAAATAAGTTGCAACTGTCTTATTCGTATCAAAAAGCTGAGAACCATTGACCGCTTCACTTGAGCTTGCAGAAACCTCTCCATTGGCAAGAAACTTAATTTTACTGTTGCCTTTCTCATCACCCTCTCCATGTGTTGCTACAAACGCCTTTTCAGAATCACTCCACAACAACGCATTCTGCTTAATATTTTCAGTAACCTCCGTGTTGTTTTGAGTAAACTCTTTTTGAAGATTCTCAAAAGATGTTCCTACACCAGCAAATGCTTCCGATACAGTATCATACTTCTTCTCTTCAACTTTAGTACCATCCTCATTAACGATCTTAACTTTGAAACTTGGAGCCGTCCAAGCGCCACCTGCATAACTAGCATCACCACCTAAAGACTGCGCAACACTGTTACCTAGAGCATATAGCTGATTTCCTGCTACAGCATCGCTTGAGCTAGCAGTAATATCACCATTTGCAAGTGATGTGATTTTGCTGTGTGTCTTCTCACCATCTTTTTCTCCATGCAAGGCGACAAAAGCACCTTCAGCCTTGCTCCATGATAAAGAATCTTGTGCAACTCCTTCTGAAACTTCCTTAATACGAGCGTTGATAGTGCTCATGCTGTCATTAATGTCATTAAAAGCACCTGCAACATTATTACTGCTCTTCTTATCACCTTTCGTACCATCATTGCTGAAAGTCTGAATTTGGAAATCCGGATCTTGCCATTCGCCTTTCTCATTATAACCAGCACCACCACCAAAATAGCCAGCAAACTGTTTTTGCAGATCATAAATCTGTCCACCGGTAATCGCATCACTCGAGCCTGATACTATAGAGCCAGCTGCAAGTGATGTAAGCTTGCTGTTCTCTTTATTGTCCCCATGCGTCGCTACAAACGCACCTTTAGTCTTGCCCCATAACAATGCATCGCCTTGAACTGCTTGCGTAATATTCGTGATGTTTTCAGTAAGTTCATTAAACTTATTCGTTAGGTTATTATTCACATTCTTGAAATTCGTATCAATACCTTCAATGGCTAAACCAACATCACCATAGGATTTTTCTACTACCTCGCCTTTTGCATCAACACTGGATAATTTATAGGTTGGACCCGTGAAAGTACCATCTTTAAAGCTTGTACCTCCACCTAAGTATTTCGCAATATCCTGAGAAACCTTAGAAATCTGACCGCCATTAACCGCATCATGCGAATTCTCACTAATCTGACCTTCGGCAACATTATGCAAACCAACAGGTGCAGAACCCTTACCTTTACCCAAAGTCACACTCGCATAATTAGTGCTGCTATTATCATCACCTGTTTTATCATAGTGAACAACAGCCGATTCATCAGACTGAAGATTGTTAGAAAGTTCCTTCAGACTTTTATCAAGCTGACCTTTGTTAACTGCTTCATTACCTCTCACGGCTTCTTTCACACCGGAAAGAATTCTATCCCCTTTGTCTTTATTTGCGATATTGATTTCACTGCCTTCTACTTCTGTACCAATATTGATAACTTTTGTCTTTTCATCCTGCTTCGCAAGGCTATCACTGACAACATTAGTTACATCATTATGAACATTCGTGATAGAACTCGCAACTCCAGCAAATGCTTCCGATACACTACTGTAAACCTTTTCCTCACCAGCACTACCATCAGAATTGACAGTTTTAAGCTTGAAGGTAGGTGCAACCCATTCTCCCTTTTCATTATAACCTGCTCCTCCACCAAAATACGTCGCAAATGTCTGATTCATTGAATAAAGTTGGTTGCCAGTGATCGCTTCTGTTGAACCTTTAGAAATTTCTCCATCTAAAAGAAACTTCAATTTGCTATTGTTTCTGTCCTTACCTTCCCCATGAAGAGCTACAAAGGCGTTATCACCATTGCTCCACGATAAAGAATCTTGCGCAACACCTTCAGAAACTTCCTTAATCCTCTGATTGACATTCTTGATATTTGTATCAAGTCCTTCAAATGCTAAACCAACATTGGTAAAAGGTTTGGCTGTTATCTTACCATCTTTATCAATCTCCGATAAACTATAGATCGGCCCAGTAAACACACCATTATTAAAAGCTGCATTGCCTCCTAAATAAGTAACAACCTTATCATTCGTTTCAAAAAGCTGACTACCCGTTACAGCATCTGTTGATTTAGCGCTAATCTCACCATTTGCTAGAAACGTAATTCTACTGTTTTCTTGTGTCCTTACAGCTCTGCCTTGTTCTTCTTTACTCTTTTCATGACGCGCTACAAAGGCATCGGCTTCCTTGCTCCATAACAAAGAATCCTGTGCTACTCCTTC